>NZ_JBELIE010000010.1:0-29751 GCF_042091075.1 Sphingomonas sp.
GTCTGCGGATCGCCCACCGCTGAGCGGATGCCCGGTTGGCCGGCGACAGCACCGCCCGCCTGATCGATCACGCCCGCTTCGCCGCCGCTGCGCTGCGCCGGACCGCCGAACAGCGCGTCGAGCGCCTGCGCCTGCTGGTTGTTGCCCTGCGTCCGCGCGGCGCCCGGCTGCGGTGGCACCAGCGCGAAATCGGGCGGGATGATCAGCGGCGCCTGGCGCGCCACCGCGAACTCGTCGGGCCGCGCCCGATCGAAGCCGCGCTTTGCGCAGCCGGCGAGCAGGGCGAGCGCCGTGATCGAACTCACCACGACGACAGACTTACGCATGGACATTCTCCGAAGGGTCAGGCCGCTTTTCGCGGATCAGGAGCGCGCGTACCAGCAGAATCAGCACGCCAATGGTAATTGCCGCGTCAGCGACGTTGAAGACAAGGAATGGCCGCCATTCGCCGAAATGCAGGTCGGCGAAGTCGACGACATGGCCCAGCCGCACGCGATCGAGGATATTGCCCAGCGCGCCGCCCAGCACGAGGCCCAGCGCCGCCTGTTCGATACGATTCGCCTCGCGATACATCCATATCGCCACCCCGATCGCGATCGCGCCGGTAAACGCGACCAGCAGCCAGCGCATCGTCTCGGTTTCGGCCCGCAGCATCCCCAATGAGACGCCCTCGTTCCTGGTGTAGCGCAGGTCGAAGATCGGCAGGATCGTGCGATAGGCGCCCAGGAAGTCGATCCCCAACGGGCCGGTCACCGCCCATTTCACCACCTGGTCGACAACGAACACCGCCACGGCGATCGCCAGCCCGGCGCGCGGCAGCGGCCTCATGCCGCCACCTCCACCGCGACGACATCGGCGCAACGCGCGCACAATCCGTCCTCCACCGCCACTTCCGGCAAATGACGCCAGCAGCGGCCGCACTTGTGATAATCGGTTCGTGCCGCCGCCACGCCGTCCGCCACGCTCACCTTGGCGACGATGAACGCCTCCGCCAGCGCATCGGGGTCAAGCGGCAAGTCGGGTACGGTCACCTCCGCCTCCAGGCTGGAGCGGACGATCTTTTCGCGGCGCAGCGGCTCGATCGTCTCGGTGACCCGCTCACGCAGTGCCCGCACCGCTGCCCAGCGCGCGGCGATATCCTCGCCTTGCTGTTCGGGTAGTTCGGGCCATTCGAGCAGGTGGACCGATCCGTCCGCCCCGGCGAAGCGGGACTGCCATACCTCCTCGGCGGTGAACACCAGTACCGGCGCGGCCCAGCGCACCATCGCATGGAACAGCAGGTCCAGCATGGTGCGATAGGCGCGCCGCTTCGGATCGCCGGCGGCGTCGCAATACAGCGAATCCTTGCGGATATCGAAGAAGAAGGCGGACAGATCCTCATTGGCGAAATCGGTCAGCAGCCGGACGTAGCCGTTGAAGTCGAAATCCGCGATCGCACGCCGCAGCTGCGCGTCGAGCGCCTGCGTCAGGTGGAGCATATACCGCTCCAGCTCGGGCCATTCGTTGACCGCCAGCCGCTCGCCTTCGTCGAAGCCGTCGAGCGCGCCGAGCAGGTAGCGGAAGGTGTTGCGCAGCTTGCGATACTGGTCCGCCACCCCGGCCAGGATCTCCTTGCCGATGCGATGGTCCTCGGTGAAGTCGACCGACAGCGCCCACAACCGCAGGATATCCGCGCCATAATGCCGCATCAGGTCGAGCGGATTGATCGTGTTGCCGAGCGACTTGGACATCTTCATGCCCTTGGCGTCCATCGTGAAGCCGTGCGTCAGCACCGCGTCATAGGGCGCCCGTCCACGCGTCCCGCAACTTTCCAGCAGCGACGACTGGAACCAGCCGCGATGCTGGTCCGACCCTTCAAGATACAAGTCGGCCGGCCAGCTAAGCTCGGGCCAGCGTCCGCTGTCGAGCACGAAGGCGTGAGTGCAGCCCGAATCGAACCATACGTCGAGGATGTCGGTCACCCGCTCATAGGCTGCCGGATCGTAATCAGGGCCAAGCAGCGCGGGCGCCGCTTCGTCGCTCCAGCCGTCGACGCCCTCCGCGGCGATCGCCGCGACGATCCGCGCATTCACCGCCGGATCGACAAGATACTGGCCGGTGCGGCGATCGACGAACAGCGTGATCGGCACGCCCCAGGCACGCTGACGCGAGATTACCCAATCGGGCCGGCCCTCGACCATCGCCCCGATGCGATTGCGGCCCTTTTCCGGCACGAACCGTGTGGCGGCGATCGCGGCGAGCGCGCGCTGGCGAAGCGTATCCTGTGCCGTGTCGTCGCGAGAGACCCCGGCCTGCGTGGGGGTAACGATCTGTCCGCCCAGCGGCTTGTCGACCGGGATGAACCATTGCGGGGTGCAGCGGAAAATCACCTTCGCCTTCGACCGCCACGAATGCGGATAGCTGTGACGGAAATCATCCGACGCCGCCAGCAGCGCACCCGCTTCGCGCAGGTCGGTGCAGATCGGCCCGTCGCTGGCGACGAACTTCTTGTTGATGACGCTGCCCTGCCCGCCAAGCCATGCCCAGTCGTCGCGGTAGAAGCCCGCTCCATCAACCGCGAAGACCGGCTCGATCCCATGCGCCTTGCACAGGTCGAAATCGTCCTCGCCGTGGTCGGGCGCCATATGGACGAGGCCGGTGCCGGCATCGGTGGTGACGAAATCGCCGGGCAGCAGCGGACGCGGCTTGGCGAAGAAGCCGCCGAGACGATGCATCGGATGGCGCGCGACAGCGCCGGCGAGCTGCGCGCCGCGCACGCGGCACACGTCGAATGTCGCCGCCAGAACACCGCCGTCCCAATCCATGCTGCGCGCCGCCAGATTGGTCGTCGCCAGCCGTTCGAGGAAAGATTTGACCAGGTTCTCGGCCACCAGCCATCGGACGCCTCCGATGTCGAGCAACGTATATTCGACCTCCGGCCCATAGGCCAACGCCTGGTTGACCGGGATCGTCCACGGCGTCGTCGTCCAGATCACCGCACGCGCGCCGACCAGCTCGGGCGCGTTGGGCGCCTCGGTGATCTCGAACGCGACGTCGATCTGGGTCGAGACGACGTCCTCATATTCGACCTCGGCCTCCGCCAGCGCGGTCTTTTCGACCGGGGACCACATCACCGGCTTCGCACCGCGATACAGCTGGCCACTCTCCGCGAACTTCATCAGTTCCGCGACGATCGTCGCTTCGGCGGCGAAGTCCATCGTCAGATACGGCTTGTCCCAGTCGCCGTTGATGCCCAGCCGCTTGAGCTGCTCGCGCTGCGTGTTCACCCAATGCTGCGCATAGGCGCGGCACTCGGCCCGAAACTCGCGCGGCGGCACCTCGTCCTTGTTGCGCTTCTTCTTGCGATATTCCTCCTCGACCTTCCATTCGATCGGCAGGCCGTGGCAATCCCAGCCGGGAACGTAGGGCGCGTTCTTGCCCAGCAAGGTCTGCGTGCGCACCACCATATCCTTCAGGATGTGGTTCAGCGCATGGCCGATATGCATGTCGCCATTGGCATAGGGCGGGCCATCGTGGAGGATGAACGTCTCGCGCCCCGCCCGCTCCTCGCGCAGGCGGCGATAGAGATCCATCTGCTGCCAGCGCGCCAGGATCGCGGGCTCCTTTTGCGGCAGGCCCGCCTTCATCGGGAAATCGGTCTTCGGCAGGAAGACGGTATCGCGCCAGTCGCGCGGCGTGTCGGTTGCATCGGCCATGGAATGCGCGCCTTAGCGCGGCGCTACTCCGCCAGCAACTCGCGTGCCCGGGCGCAATCGCGATCCATCTGCGCGACAAGGCCGTCGAGCGTATCGAACTTCGCCTCCGCGCGCAGATAGTCGACCAGTTCGACCGCGATCACCTGGCCATACAGGTCGCCCGTGAAATCGAAGAAGAAGGGCTCCAGCAATTCCTTGGGCGGATCGAACGTCGGGCGGATGCCCAGATTCGCCGCGCCATTGACGCGGCGCCCGTCCGCCAGCGTCGCGCGCACCGCGTAGATGCCATAAGCGGGGCGAAGATAGTCGCCCATGTCGACATTCGCGGTCGGATAGCCGATCGTCCGCCCCAATTTGTCACCGTGCTGCACCGGCCCCTCGATCGTGAACGGCCGGGTCAGCAGTCGCGCGGCGCCGCGCGGATCGCCGCCACGCAGCGCGTCACGGATCCGGGTGGACGAGATCGGCGCCCCGTCCAGCATCACCGCGCCGACGGTATCGACGCTGAAACCGGCGCGCTCCCCTGCCGCACGCAGCGTCGCCACGTTGCCGCCCTTGTGCAGCCCGAAGGTGAAATCCTCCCCCGTCACCACCCCGGCGACGCGCAACGCGCCGATCAGCCGCTGCGCGACAAAGGCGTCGGCGCTCAGCGCCGCCAGGTCCGCATCGAAGCGGAACACGATCATCGCATCCGCCCCCGCCGCCGCGAACAGCCGCTGGCGCTGCGCCAGCGTGGTCAGCCGGAACGGCGCGGCATCGGGACGGAAATAACGGACCGGATGTGGATCGAACGTCGCCACCAGCGCGGGTCGCCCCTCCGCTTTGGCACGCGCGACCGCCCGGCCCACCACCGCCTGGTGCCCGTGATGAAATCCATCGAAATTGCCGAGCGCGACGATCCCGCCCGCCAGCGCCGCGGGGATTGCCGAGCCGCCGTCCAGCCGCTCCATGGGTGCGCGCTGTACGGCGTGTGGCGGATGGCGGCAATGCCGTTCGATCGATACGCCGACCCCGCTCTACCCACAGCCGGATGCTGTACCTAGCGCTCCAGCGTCACGAAATCATAGGCTGGCCGATCGCCTTCCGCCGGATGCGCCTCGCGCGACGTTTCACGCCAGCCGACGAACGCCGGCACCCGCGCGTCGCCCTCGGGCGCGACATGCACCTCGGTCAATTCGACGCGATCCGCGCGATCGAGCAGCAGCGCATAGATCTCCGCCCCGCCGATCACCGCCACCTCGCCCGCCCCCGCCAGCGCGATCGCCTCCTCCGGCGTATGCGCCACCTCCGCCCCCGGCGCCGTCCAGCCGCGATCGCGCGTCAGCACGATATGGCGCCGCCCCGGCAGCGGCGCGGGGAAGCTGTCGAACGTCTTGCGCCCCATCACCATCGGCCTGCCCATGGTCAACGCCTTGAATCGCTTCAGGTCGGCCGGCAATCTCCACGGCAGGCGTCCGTCCACGCCGATCACACCATTGTCGGCGCGTGCCAGGATGAAGACGATCATCGCGCCTCAGACCGCGACCGGCGCCTTGATATGCGCCTGCGCCGCATAGTCGTGCAGCACGAAATCCTCCGGCTCGTAGGAGTCGATCGAGGGCGCGTGACGGGTGATTTCCAGGCGTGGCAAGGTGCCGGGCGTCCGCTCCAGCTGCGTCCGCGCCTGTTCGAGGTGGTTCACATACAAATGGCAATCACCCCCGGTCCAGACGAACTCGCCCGGCGCGAGGCCGCATTGCTGCGCCAGCATATGCGTCAGCAGCGCGTAGCTGGCGATGTTGAACGGCACGCCCAGGAAGATATCCGCCGATCGCTGATAGAGGTGCAGCGACAGGCGGCCGTTCGCGACATAGGTCTGGAACAGGCAGTGGCACGGCGCCAGCGCCATGGCGTGCAGTTCGCCCGGGTTCCACGCGGTGACGATCTGCCGTCGCGACGCGGGGTTCCCGCGGATCTCCTCGATCAGCGCCGCGATCTGATCGATATGGCGCCCGTCGGCGGTGACCCAGTCGCGCCATTGCTTGCCATAGACGGGGCCGAGATCACCCTCCTCGTCCGCCCATTCGTCCCAAATGCTGACCTTGCGCTCCTGCAGCCAGCGCACGTTGGTATCGCCGCGCAGGAACCACAGCAGCTCGACGATGATCGAACGCAGATGCAGTTTCTTGGTGGTCAGTACCGGGAAACCCTGCGCCAGATCGAATCGCATCTGGTGCCCGAACACGCTGAGCGTGCCGGTGCCGGTACGGTCCATCTGACTCGCGCCGGAATCGAGGACATGGCGCATCAGATCGAGATATTGTCGCATCGACCAAGGGTAGCGGGGCGCGCGGTGTTCGCCAACGATTCGTCGGCGCGGCCGGGCGGACGCGGCGCGCGCTCAGCCGTCGTTGATGCGGCAGGCGCGGATATCGGCGGGATCGGGCCGCTCCCCCGCCGCGCGGAACGTCGCGAAATAGCCGCCGGCGGAGCGCATCTCCTGGAATCCCACCTGCGCATAGCCGACCGCCGCGAACTCGCATTTCAGCAGTGCGGGCGGCGTGCCGTGGTTGCGGGTCGAGCGATCGGCATCGACCACCACCACCAGCCCGCCGGGCCGCAACGACGGCCGCATGCGCCACAGGAATTCATAGGGCTGCGCGATCTCATGATACATGTGCACCATGAAGATGCGGTCGAAGCTGTTGTCCGGCAGGCGGGGATCGGCTGGGGCGCCGAGCCGGACGCTGACATTCTCCAGCCGCTCGCGCGCGACCCGATCCGCCAGCCCGTCGCGCACCGCCGGGACGATATCCTCCGCCAGTACGCGCCCCTCGCGCCCCACCCGCCCGGCGAGGCGGATGGTATAATAGCCCTCGCCCGCGCCCAGATCGGCGACGGTCATCCCGGGGCGGATGGCCGCCAGGTCCATGACGCGGGTCGCCTCGTTGAGCCGGTCGCGCGCCTCCTCGGTCGACCAGCGCGACGATACGATGCTGGCGACAGGGCGGTCGGCGGCGGGAAACGGCCCAGGCTCCTTCGCCTCATGCTTGATGAGCGGCCGCGAGCCGTCGCAGCCGGCCAGCGCCAGCGCGAACATCAACGTCACCGCCGCTCGTGCGATCATCAGTCGACATCCTCCACATCGACCTTCTCCCCGGTGACGCGCTGCGACAGCGCGGCGGCCATGAAGTCCTCCAGATCGCCGTCGAGCACATCGCCCGGGCTGGTCGAGGTCATGCCGGTGCGCAGGTCCTTCACCAGCTGGTACGGTTGCAGCACGTAGGAACGGATCTGATGCCCCCAGCCGATATCGGTCTTGGTGGCATTGACCGCGTTCGCCTCCTCCTCGCGCTTGCGCAGTTCATGCTCGTACAGGCGGGCGCGAAGCTGGTTATAGGCTTCGGCGCGGTTCTTGTGCTGGCTGCGCTGGTTCTGGCAGGCGACGACGATGCCGGTGGGCAAGTGGGTGATCCGCACCGCCGAATCGGTGGTGTTGATATGCTGTCCGCCCGCGCCCGACGCCCGATAGGTATCGATGCGCAATTCGCTGTCGTTGATCTCGATATCGATCGAATCGTCGATCACCGGATAGACCCATACCGACGAAAAGCTGGTGTGGCGCCGCGCCGAGCTATCATACGGGCTGATGCGCACCAGCCGGTGCACCCCCGATTCGACCTTGGCATAGCCATAGGCGTTCTCGCCCTTTACCAGCAGCGTGGCGGACTTGATTCCCGCCTGCTCGCCCGCATGATAGTCGATCAGTTCGACCTTGTAGCCGTGGCGTTCGGCCCAGCGCGTGTACATGCGCTGCAGCATCTCCGCCCAATCCTGGCTTTCGGTGCCGCCCGCGCCCGCGTTGATCTCGATATAGCTGTCATTGGCGTCGGCCTCGCCCGCCAGCAGCGCCTTCACCTTGTCCTTCTGCGCCCGCTCGGCCAGTTCCGCGAGCGCGGTGGTGCCGTCCTGCGCCATCGCCTCGTCGCCCTCCGCCTCGGCCATTTCCACCAGCTCGGCGGTGTCGGCGAGATCCTGTTCGATGCTGCGGGTCGCGGTGATTGCCTCGTCGAGCCGGCGGCGCTCGCGCATCACGTCCTGCGCCGCCTTGGGATTGTCCCACAGGGTCGGGTCCTCGACGCGCGCGTTCAGCTCGTCGAGCCGGCGCAGCGCGCGATCCCAGTCGAGCGAGCGGCGCAACAGCGCAAGCGCCTCGTTGATGGTGTCGACATGGGTCTGCGCTTCGGCGCGCATAACAATCTCCAAAGATCCGGATCATCCCAGGCCGGGCTGGAATCTCGGGCGGCACGGATCGGACGTCGTAACCGGGAGATCCCAGTCAGCGCTGGGATGACAAGGGAATGTATCTGACCGGCGGACTTAGGGCGTGGGCGGATGGCTGGCAACGGTCGTGATGCGCCCGACGGTGCGGCCGAGGCGATCACCCCGCCCGATCCGGCACGGCGGCGAACATCGCCAGGCCCCGCCGGGAGCGGACGCGAAACGGCTTAGTAGATCCCGCCCTGCTGCTGCAGGAACTCCGTGTCGCGCGGCGCGGCGCGGGTGGCGGCGGCGGTCGGGGCGGCGGAGGGGGCGACCCCCGGCGTGGCGCGACGCGCGCGACGCGCCTCGCTCTGCGGCTTGAACGCTTCCCAGATCACCGCGGGTTTGGGATCGCTGTCGGTCGGGAAGGTGCCATACACCTGCCGCCCCGAGGCGCGATCGATCCGCACCATGCGGATCCCCGGCGGCGCGCGGAACGGCAGCGGCGGCAGGCCGTCATAGGCCTTGAGCGCCCATTCCTTGAACACCGGCACCGCGACCGTGCCGCCCTGCGCATAACCGCCCAGGCTGCGCGGCGTGTCATAACCGAGATACAGGCCGGCGATCATCTGCGGCGTGCCGCCGATGAACCACACATCGGTCGGCCCCGAATTGGTGCCGGTCTTGCCGAAGATGGGGCGATTGAGATCGCGCAGCTGGGTGGCCGTGCCACGCTGGATCACGCCTTCGGTGATATGGACCATCTGATAGGCGCTCATCGCGTCGAGCACCTGCCGCCCGCGCGCCGGCGGGCGCGGCATCGCCCGGCCGTTCCACTCACGCGCGTTGCAGCCGTCGCAGGCCCGCCAATTCTCCGGCCAGATTACCTTGCCGCTGCGATCCTGCACCAGATCGATCAGCGAGGGATCATGCCAGCGCCCGTTGTTGGCCAGCACGCCATAAGCGTTGACCATCTTCTCCACCGTCGTTTCACCCGCGCCCAGCGCATAGGACAGATAGGGCGCGTAATCGCCGATCTGCATCGCCTTCATCAGCTTGACGACCTTGCTCATGCCGGTCTGCGCGGCGGCGCGCACCGTCATCAGGTTACGCGATTGTTCGATGCCCCAGCGCATCGTATGCGGCCCCGCGCCGCGCGCATTGCCGAAGTTGCGGAAGCATTTCTGCCCCAGCCGCGCCCCCTGATAGACGCAGAACGGGCCGTCGATGATGATCGACGCCGGCGTCATGCCCTGCTCCAGCGCCGCCGAATAGACGATCGGCTTGATCGTCGATCCCGGCTGCCGCATCGCCTGTGTCGCCCGATTGAACGTCTGCACGCTGGCGTCGAACCCGCCCTGCATCGCCAGGATTCGCCCGGTGGCGGGTTCCTGCACCACCATCCCGCCGGAGATTTTCGGCACCGACCGCAGCGCGAAGGCCGATCCGGCGGGAGCCACCGCCAGTATGTCACCCGGTTTGATCGCATTGAACGCGGCACTCGCGGTGCCGCGCACCGGCATCTGCGCCGCGTCGCGCGGCAGCGTGCCGGTCGACCCGTCGGCAAAGCCCAGCTGCCACGCATCGCCCCCGCCCGCATCCGTGCGCGCGATCGCGATGCCAGCGCGCCAATCCGAATAATCGAGCGAGATATTGGTATTGAGCAACGCGCCGAGCCATGCGTCACCCTCGACGTCGACATGCCGCAGCGGGCCTGACCAGCCGCGACCGCGATCGAACCGCAGCAATCCGTTGCGCAACGCCTCCGCCGCATATTGCTGGATCGTCCGGTCAAGCGAGGTGCGAACCCACAACCCACCGGCATAGACGCTATGCTCGCCGTCGTCGGCGGTTTCGCCGAACCTGTCGATCAACTGCCGGCGCACTTCCTCGACGAAATAGCCGCCGACACGCTCGAACTTCGGGGTGCGCCGGGCGATCGCGCCGATCGGTTCCTCCGCCGCCGCGCGCGCCTGAGCAGCGGTGACGAAGCCGTTGTTCACCATCTCGCGCAGAACGTAGTTGCGGCGCTCCAGCGCACGCTCGGTATTGCGGAACGGATCGTAGTTCGCCGGCCCCTTGGGCAGGATCGCCAGATAGGCAAGCTGCCCCAGTGTCAGCTCGTCCAGTTCCTTGTCGAAATAAGCATGCGCCGCCGCCTCGACGCCATAAGCGTTCCTGCCGAGGAAGATCTGATTCAGGTACAGTTCGATAATCTGTTCCTTGGTCAGCGTCTGTTCGATCTTATACGCCAGCAATGCCTCGCGGATCTTGCGCGTCGGGGAATATTCGTTGCCGATCAGCAGGTTCTTCGCCACCTGCTGTGTGATCGTGGAGCCGCCCTTGGCGCGCTGCCCGGTGCCCAGCTTGCGCGCGTAATCGATCACCGCGCCCGCCAGGCCGGGGAAATCGACGCCGTGATGCTCGAAGAACGTCTTGTCCTCCGCCGCCAGGAAGGCGCGCACCAGCAATGGCGGATATTCGGCATAAGCGAGCTGAACGCGGCGTTCGCGGGCGTAGGAATAGATCGGCGTGCCGTCGATGCCCCGCACATTGGTCGGCAATGGCGGTTGATAGGCCTTCAGCTTGTCGACCGAAGGCAGATCACGCGCGAAGATCAGCCAGAAGGCGCCGAATGCGATGGCCAGCAGTGCCAGCAGCGCGGCACCCCAGCGCACCAGCCTCCGCCGCCAGATCGCCGCGAGCGTCTCCCCTATGCCGGGGCGCGGGGATGCGGGGTCGGTCGTCGGATCGGAAGCCATGTCGGATCGAGCGTGTAGCAGGTTACGGCGACGGGGGAAGCATCGCGGGCACGCCATCGCTCGCCGAGCGGGGGTAACGCGGCCCCCAGCCGCAAGCCGGGGCGGATTGCCAACCCGCCCTTCCCCGCTCACGGGGAAGGGGTCGGCTCATCCTTCCATGGCCGGGGAGGATGCGATCGTCAGCGCACCCCCTTGATCAATAGACGCGCTTCTTCGGCTTGATGTACTCGACGTCGTCGGTCAGCGTATAATCATGCACCGGGCGATATTCGATCGCCACGTCGCCGCCCTTGCCGCCCCAGCCATTGAAGGTGGTGATGGTGTGCTTCATCCAGTTGGCGTCATCGCGCTCCGGGAAATCCTCGTGCATGTGCGCGCCGCGGCTTTCCTTGCGGTTTTCCGCGCTACGCATCGTCACCACCGCCTGGCCGATCAGATTGTCGAGCTCGAGCGTCTCGACCAGATCGGTATTCCAGATCAGCGAGCGATCAGTGACACCGACGTCCTGCATGCCCTGATAGATCGAATCCATCTTGGCGACGCCCTCGGACAGCAGGGCCGAGTCGCGGAACACCGCGCAATGCCGCTGCATCGTCTTCTGCATCTCGGCACGCAGCTGCGCGGTGGGGGTGCCGCCGCCAGCGTTGCGGAAATGATCGAGCCGGCTCAGCGCCATGTCTTCCGAGCCCTTCGGCAGCGGGTCGTGCGCGGTATTGGGCTTCAGCATCTCCTTCAGCCGGAGGCCGGTGGCACGGCCGAACACCACCAGATCGATCAGCGAGTTGGAACCGAGGCGATTCGCGCCATGCACCGACACGCACGCCGCCTCGCCGACCGCGAACAGCCCCGGCACCACCGAATCCGGATCGCCGTCCTTCAACCGCACGACCTCGCCGTGATAGTTACAGGGGATGCCGCCCATATTGTAGTGGACGGTCGGGGTCACCGGCAGCGGCTGACGGGTCAGGTCGACGCCGGCGAAGATCTTGCCCGTCTCGGTGATGCCCGGCAGCCGCTCGTGAAGCACCGCGGGATCGATATGGTCGAGGTGCAGGAAGATGTGGTCCTTGTCCTTGCCGACGCCACGCCCCTCTCGCATCTCCATCGCCATCGAGCGCGCGACGACGTCGCGGCTGGCGAGATCCTTGGCGCTGGGAGCATAACGCTCCATGAAGCGCTCGCCCTCGGAATTGGTCAGATAGCCGCCCTCACCCCGCGCGCCCTCGGTGATGAGCACGCCCGCGCCATAGATGCCGGTCGGGTGGAACTGGACGAACTCCATGTCCTGCAACGCCAGCCCGGCGCGCAGCGCCATGCCGTTGCCGTCGCCGGTGCAGGTGTGCGCCGATGTCGCCGACTGATAGACGCGGCCGCCACCGCCGGTCGCCAGCACCACCGCATGGCTGCGGAAACGGTGGATCGACCCGTCTTCCATGCACAGCGCGATCACGCCGCGGCAGGCGCCGTTTTCCATGATCAGGTCGAGCGCGAAATATTCGACGTAGAAGTCCGCGTCATATTTCAACGACTGCTGATACAGCGCGTGCAGCATGGCGTGGCCGGTACGGTCCGCCGCGGCGCAGGTGCGCTGCACCGGCGGGCCTTCACCCATGTTCTGCATATGCCCGCCGAACGGCCGCTGGTAGATCGTGCCATTCTCGTTGCGGCTGAACGGCACGCCGGCATGCTCCAGCTCGTATACCGCCGCCGGTGCCTCACGCACCATATATTCGATCGCGTCCTGGTCGCCGAGCCAGTCGGAGCCCTTGACCGTGTCGAACATATGCCACGACCAATGGTCCGGCGTGTTGTTGCCCAGCGAGGCGGCGATCCCGCCCTGCGCCGCCACGGTGTGGCTGCGGGTCGGGAACACCTTGGTGATGCACGCGGTCTTCAGCCCGCTTTCCGCGATGCCCATCGTGGCGCGCAGCCCCGCGCCGCCGGCGCCGACCACCACCGCGTCATAGGTATGGTCGATGATCTTGTAGGCGTCAGGCATCACGCGGCGGCTCCGAAAGCGACCTTGAGGATCGAGAAGATGGCGGTGGCGGCGGTTACCGCGGTGAAGACGTTGAGCAGGATCATCATCACAAAGCGGTTCTCTTTGTGGGAATAATCCTCGATCACCACCTGCAGGCCGAGGCGAAAGTGGTAGAACACCGACGCGATCAGCAGCACCATCGGCACTGCCGCCCACATCGAATGCAGCCACAACCGCACCGTCGGATAGTCATAGGACGGCAGCGAGGCGATCGAGGCGAGCAGCCAGACGATCAGCAGAAAATTGGTGCCGGCGGTGATCTTGTGATGCCACCAGTGATGCGCCCCGGCATGCGCGCTGCCCAGGCCACGGACGCGGCCGATCTCGGTGCTCATCACTTGATCCCCAGAAAGAGCCAATAGGCGATCGTCAGCAGCGTCGACGCAACGAAGGTCAGCGTTGCCAGCCGCCGATTAAGCTTCAGCTCAAACGCGGCGCCGGTATCCATCACCAGGTGGCGGATGCCGCTCATCATATGCTGGAACAGCGACCACGTCAGCCCGACCCCGACGATCCATCCCAGCACGTTCAGCCGGCCCGACGCCGTCGTGAACACGTCCAGGAACGTGGCATAGGCATCCGCCCCCGCCGCGATCGCCGCCAGCCACCATACCAGCAGCACGGTGCCGACGGTGGCCATGCCGTCGCCGGTGACACGGTGCATGATCGATGCGGTCATCGCCGGCGACCAGCGATAGTGGATGGCGAGCGGCCCGCTGAACAGATGCGGGCTGCGCGGGCGGTCGGGTCTCGTGGCCAAGCGCTGGCTCCTTGGATTGGCGAACGACGGGTAAAACGAACGAATGATTTGCCGCGGTCTATGCGGCGGTGACGGCGCGGATGCAAGCATCGCGCTGCGACGCGGCATCATGCTTTCGCACTGACCCGCTCCCTAACCTCATCTTTACCAATCGCCCCCTAGGCCAGCGTCACGACCTTTCCGTCGCGCTGGAGGTGATGTTGACTGCTCGGGTGATGCCCCCGGCCACGACCGTGGCTCATCGAATCGATCTGGCCGCCCGCATTCGCGCGTTCGACGGCGACGGCACGCTGGTGCAGCAGGCTGCTGACCTGTGGGTGATCCTGGCGGGGCGCGCGGCGGAGATCGCAGACGCTTATTGGGCGCACTGGCGGCTGATCCATCCCGACGCCCCCGAATGGTCGAACATGGAAACGCAGCAGCGGATGGCGGCGGGCGTCGCCTATCTGCGCAACCGCTTCTGCCACCTGGACGGCCGCGCCTGGGTCGAATCGCTCGAACGGTCGGTCGCCTCCGCCTATATGTCGAACGTCACGACCATGTCGGTGCTCGCGATGTCGTGCGCGGCGGATCGCCGCGCGATGCACGTGCTGCGCGATGAGCTGGCGATCGACGACCCCCGCTATCATGTGATGGTCGATACGATGATGCGGATGTTCGGGATGGAAACCGAACTGACCGTGGAGCTGTTCGCCGGCTTCGCCGCGTTCGAGGCGCAGGCGCAGCGGGATCAGCTGGCGGAGGAATTCCGCCGCAACATCGCCGCCACAGTCGCCGACAGCACCGGCGAGGGCAATATGCTCCGCACCCAGGCCTCGGGCACATCGTCGTCGGCACGCGGCATGCTGGGCAAGACCAGTGAGGTCGCCGCCGCCGCCGAACAGTCGGCGGTAGCGATGCGCGACGCCGCCGCCACCGCCGCTGGCCTGATCCGCGCGATCGAGGACGCGCGCGCCGAAGTGGAGGTCGCCGCGGATATCGCCACCCGCGCCGCCGCCCAGGCGGGTGACGCCGTGACCGTGTCGGGCGCGCTGAGCGACCACGCCAAGTCGATCGAATCGATCCTCGGCCTGATCCGCGACATTGCCGGGCAGACCAATCTGCTGGCGCTGAACGCCACGATCGAGGCGGCCCGCGCGGGCGACGCCGGGCGCGGCTTCGCGGTGGTGGCGCAGGAAGTGAAGAGCCTCGCCAGCCAGACCGCCCGCGCCACCGACGATATCGCCGCCAAGATCGCCGCGATCCAGGCCGCGACGCAGGTGACCGTCGACACCAGCGCCTCGATCCGCGCGACCGTGGCGGAGGTTCAGGATTCCGCGACCCGCATTCGCGGCGCGATGGAAGCGCAGGCGCAGACCGTCACCGCGATCACCGCCGCGGTCGACGAAACCGCGCTGGCGGCGGACTCGATGTCGCACACGATCGCGGCGATCCGGCAGGATACCGAGGCCGTCGCGTCCGAGGTCGACCGGCTCGGCACCGGCTTCGAATCGCTCGCCGGCCGCCTCGGCACGCTGGATCAGCGTGCGGCGGAGTTCGCCAGCAAGGTCGCGGCATGACGGCGCCCCGGTGAGGCCCCGACAACCGACACCCGGGGATGGACGATGATGATGCAATGGCAGCCCACCGGCGCAGAGCCGGCCGAAACCGTCGCCACCGCCTTCGATTGGGACGGCGCTGTCGCCCCCGCCTGCGCGCGCATCGTCGCGATCATCGACGCCGGCGATGGCTGGCGCTCGATCGCGCGTGCGTTCTGGGATCACTTCCTGTCGACACCCCAACTGGCCGCCACGATCCGGCTGTCGATGCCGGAACTATCGACGCCGGAACGGCTCGATCACGAGATCGACAAGAGCATCTCCTATGTCCGCATGCGCTATGGCGATCCGCTCGGCGCGCGGTGGCGTGCGATGCTGGTACGCTATGTCGAGCTGAGCCAAACCGTGGGATGGCCCCTGTCGTTGCTGCTCGCCGGCATGGCGCGCAGCCATGCGCAGGTGCTAACGCTGATCCGCTCCGCCACCCCGTCAGACGACGATCTGCTGCAGCTCGCCGATGTCGTACAGCGGCTCGCGCTGGCCGAGGCGGACGCGATGGCGGCCCATCTCGCGACGCTGCTGGAAGATAAGGCGCGGCAGGACCGTGCCGCGCGGGGCGCGGCATTCCGCAGCAGCATCTTCGATGGCATCGGCGCGATCGCGGAACATGGCGGCACGGTTCGCCAACAGGCGCTCACGACGGTCGAGGCGACCCGTGGCATGCTGGACAAGACCAGCGACGTCGCCACCGCCGCGGAACAGTCGGCGATGGCGATGCGCGATGCCGCCTCCACCGCCGCCGGCCTGATCCGCGCGATCGACCACATCCAGCAACAGATGGCGCTGGGGCATCAGACCCTCGACGCGGCGACCAGCGAGGCGGAGGGTGCGGTTGTCGCCAGCGCGGCGCTGAGCGACCACGCCAAGTCGATCGAATCGATCCTCGGCCTGATCCGCGACATTGCCGGGCAGACCAATCTGCTGGCGCTGAACGCCACGATCGAGGCGGCCCGCGCGGGCGACGCCGGGCGCGGCTTCGCGGTGGTGGCGCAGGAAGTGAAGAGCCTCGCCAGCCAGACCGCCCGCGCCACCGACGATATCGCCGCCAAGATCGCCGCGATCCAGGCCGCGACGCGCCAGACGGTCGACAGCAACCAGTCGATCCGCGCCACCATCACGCAGGTCCGCAACTCGGCGAAGGCGGTGACGGGGGCGATGCAGGATCAGGCGATGACGGTCACCGCGATCACCGCCGCCGTCGACGAAACCGCTTTGGCGGCGGATTCGATGTCGCATACGATCGCCGTGATCCGTCGCGACATGCATCTCGTCGCGGATGACATGGTGTCGCTTGGCTCTGCCCTGGGGCATATCGCCGCCCAATTCGAAAGTCTGCAGGGTGCGGCGGAGGATTTCGCGACCAGCGTGAAATAAGCCGCGGGCGGCGATGGCGCCGCGCGGACGGGCAGCGCGCCGGGCGACGATGGGGGTAGGCAGCATCACCCCGCACCGCCTACACAGCCGCCCCATGACCAATATTCTCATCACCGGGTCGAGCCGCGGGATCGGCGCGGCGATCGCGGCGGCGCTGGCACAGGCGCCCGACGTCACCGTCGTCGGCCATGGCACGGCTACCGGCATCGCCGCCGACTTCACCGATCAGGTCGCGGTCGATACGTTATGGACCAGCGCGCTCGAACAATGCGGCGGCCGGATCGACGTGCTGATCAACAACGCCGGCATCTTCGAGGCGAACCCCCTCGACGCCGCCGACGACGCCTGGCTGGCAGCGTGGGAGCGTACCCTGCGGGTCAATCTGACCGCCGCCGCGACGCTGTCGCGACATGCGGTGCGGCACTGGCAGGGGGGCGCCGGCGGTGGCCGGCTGGTCAACATCGCCAGCCGCGCGGCCTATCGCGGCGACAGCCCGGCGCACTGGCATTATGCCGCCGCGAAGGCGGGAATGGTCGCGATGACCAAGACCATCGCGCGCGGCTATGCGCGGGAGGGGATCCTCGCTTTCGCGATCTGCCCCGGCTTCACGATGACCGGGATGGCGGAGGACTATCTCGCCAGCCGTGGCGGCGACCGGCTGTTGGCGGACATTCCGCTGGGTCGTGTCGCGCAACCCGAAGAGGTCGCCGCCGCCGCGCGCTTCCTCGCGCTGGAAGCGCCCGCTTCGATGACCGGGGCGGTGCTCGACATCAACGGCGCCAGCTATGTCCGCTGAGGTCGACAGCTGGCGCGTCACGCTGCCGTGCACCCGCGCCGAGGCGGAAGCGATCGACGCCGCCGACGATTGGGCGATCGATGCGGTACTGATGACCACCGAAGAGGTGGAGGACGATCGCGAACACTGGCGGCTCGACGCCTATGTCGAGCAGCAACCCGATGACGCGCTGCTCGCCGCGCTGGCGGCGCTGGTGCCGAGTGCGGCGGGGGTCGCGCCGATCGTGACGCCGCTCGGCGCGGAGGATTGGGTCGCGATGAGCCAGCAGGGGCTGGAGCCGATCCGCGAGGGGCGGTTCGTCGTCCACACCAGCGCGCATCCCACCCCGCCCCCGCCTGGTGGCCGCGCCTTCCTGATCGACGCGGGCCAGGCGTTCGGCACGGGGCATCACGCCACCACCTCGGGCTGTCTGGCGATGCTCGACGGGCTCGCGGGCGATGCGTTCACCAATATCATCGATCTTGGCACCGGCACCGGGCTGCTGGCCTTCGCGGCGAAGCACCTCTGGCCACAGGCGCGCGTGACCGCGACCGATATCGATCCCGCCGCGATCCTCGTCACGCGCGAAAATGCCGCGGCCAATCGGGTCGACGATATCGCGCTGATCGTCGCCGATGGCGCGCTGTCGGACGATATCACCGCCGGGGCGCCCTATGACCTGCTGATCGCCAACATCCTTGCCGGGCCGCTGATCTCGATGGCACCGGAGGTGGCGGCGATCGCGGCGCCGGGGGCGGCGATCATCCTTGCCGGGCTGCTCGACACGCAGCGGGCCGAGGTGATCGCGGCGTTCGCCGGCTGCGGCTGCACGACCGAGGCGATCGACCGGCGCGGCGACTGGACGATCCTGCGTCTGACGGCGGGTGCGCAGCGCTACGTGCCGACACGACCGATCGATCCACGCGGACGCGATGGCTGGGCGCTCGATCTCTGACGCGGTGGGCCGGCTGGCGCGGATCGCCGCGTGGCTGGCGATCGGCATCGCGGCGATTTCGCTGGCCTATGTCATCGCCGCCGCGATCGGCGGGGTGATCCCGCGCAACGCCGCGTGGCGCCCCCCGCCGCAGGGCGTGACGATCTGGATCGAGGACAATGGCATCCATACCGGCATCGTCGTGCCGCAACAGGCCGCCGGGATCGACTGGCGCGGCGACTTTCCCGGCAGCGACCTGCGCGACGCGCGCTTTGCCACGCACGCCTATGTCGCGATCGGCTGGGGTGAACGTGGCTTCTACCTCGGCACGCCGACCTGGGGCGATCTGCGCGCGATGACGCTGCTGCATGCCGCGATCGGCAGCGACGATACCTTGCTGCACGTCGAGCATATCCCGCGCCCGCTGACCGGGTCCCAGGTGCGCGCCGTCACGCTGTCGGTGGCACAATACCGCCGTCTGGCCGCCCGGATCCGCGCTTTCCGGGGCTCGGGGGCCGCGCTGCCCGGTTATGACGCATATGACGCCTTCTACCCGGCGCACGGGCGATACGATGCGCTACATACGTGCAACAGCTGGACCGGCGACACGCTGGCGGCGGCGGGGGTCCGCGTCGGCGCCTGGACGCCACTGCCGAGCACGGTGATGCGCTGGTTCTGAGGCGGCACCGGCGCCCGGCCCCGTCATCGCTGCGGCTGGATGAGGGGGAATACGGCCCCCTAGCTTCTCGCCTCGGCAATCGCCTGACCGGCGGCCCAGCCGCTCGCCCACGCCCATTGAAAATTATACCCGCCCAGCCAGCCAGTGACATCCACCGCCTCGCCGATCGCATACAGGCCCGGCACGCTCCGCGCGCCCATTGTCCGTGATGACAGACCGGCGGTGGCGATACCGCCAACGGTCACTTCCGCCTTGGCATAGCCCTCGGTGCCATTCGGACGAAACGGCCAGTCGGCCAATTGCCGTTCCGCCTCGGCCAGCGCGCGATCGGTCGCCGCGCCAAGTTCGCCGATCCCGATCCGCGCCGCCAGTGCTTCGGCGAGGCGCCCCGGAAGGTCGAGCACCGCCGCCAGCGTCGCGCGCGGGCGGGCGCGTTTGGCGGCGAGCAACCAGCCGGCCCCCGCATCGGGCCGGAAATCGATCGCCACCGCCTCACCGTGCCGCCAGTAACTCGACACCTGCAGAATCGCGGGGCCGGACAGGCCACGATGCGTGAACAATGCCGCTTCCGCGAAACGCGCCTTGCCCGCCCGTGCGACCACCGGGATCGCCACGCCCGCCAGGGCACGGAACAGCGCCTCCTCCCCCGGCAGCGTCAGCGGCACCAGCGCCGGGCGCGGCTCGACCACCTTCAACCCGAACTGCCGCGCCAGATCATAGGCCAGGCCGGTCGCCCCCAGTTTCGGGATCGACGGGCCGCCGGTCGCGATCACCAGCGCGGGCGCGCTGACCCAGCCGTCACCGACGCGCACGCGGAAGCGCGAATCGGCATGATCGATCGCGCCGATCGGCGCGCCCAGCCGCCATGCCACCTGCCCCGCCGCGCATTCGTCGTGCAGCATCGCGACGATCTGTCGCGCCGATCCGTCGCAGAACAACTGGCCCAGCGTCTTCTCGTGCCACGCGATGCCATGCCGTTCGACCAGCGCGAGAAAATCCTGCGATGTGTAGCGGCCCAGCGCGGATTTCGCGAAATGCGGATTGGCGGACAGGTAACGGTCCGCCGTCGCGGCGATGTTGGTGAAGTTGCAGCGGCCGCCGCCCGAAATCAGGATCTTGCGCCCCGGCTCGTCATTATGGTCGATCAGCACAACCCGCGCGCCGCGCTGCCCGGCAACGGCAGCGCACATCATCCCGGCGCCCCCCGCGCCGAGCACGATCGCATCATAGTCCATCGCGTTTATCCCGCCGCCCGGGGCAAGGGCTCGTCGCGCAGCGCCCGATCGAGAAAGGCGAACGCCTCGGTCCCGGCGATCGCGCCATCCACCGCGCGCTCGAGTGCGCGATAGGCGGCCAGCACCTCGCGCCCCACCGGGGTCACCGCCGCGCCACCGCCACCGCCGCGCCCGGTCGCGACCAGCCGCTCGTTCCAGCAGCGGTTCATCTCATCGACGAGCAGCCATGTGCGACGATAGCTGATCCCCAAAACGCGCGCCGCAGCGGAAATCGAGCCCTCGCGATCGATCGCTTCCAGCAGATCGGCCTTGCCGGGGCCGATCGCGATCGCGTCGCCACACAGCAATTGCGCCTTCAGCTTGAGCGGACCATGTCGCATCGCGCTCCTGTAGGCGCTTGCCGCACGTCAGGCCAGCATCACCGCGTCGCGGTCCAGCACGCCCGTCTCCGCGGCATAGTCGGCGCAATTGCCTGCCCAGTTCTGATAGATGCGGCCATTCGCCGCCTTGTACCAGCTGCGGCAATGCGGATCCGCCCAGACGGTGCCCGCCAGTTTCTGTTCGATCCGTTCCCGAAATCGTCGTTGCCCGTCGGCGGTAACATCCGCCGAGCGCGCCTGCTCCCTTTCCAGCGCCGCCAGCGTGGCCAGCATGAAATCCACCTGCCGCTCGATCATAAAGCTGATCGAATTGTGCCCCAGGTTGGTGTTCGGCCCGTACAGCATGAAGAGATTCGGGAAATTGTGTACCATGATGCCGAGATAGGCCTCCGGGCCATCGCGCCACGCCTCCTTCAATGACACGCCGCCCCGGCCGACGACCTCCATCGACCAGTTCCACTCGGTCGTTTCAAACCCGGTCGCGAAGATCAGCACGTCGAGATCGTGGAAGCCGGCGCCGGTCCGTACCCCGTCGGGCTCGATCACCACAATTCCGGCGGTGTCGAGCGTGACGTGCGGCTGACACAGGGCAGGATAGAAATCGTCGCAGATCAGCACGCGCTTGCATCCGATCGGATAATCCGGCGTCAGCCGGGCACGCAGTTCGGGATCGGCGACCTGCGCCGCAAGATGATCGAGCGCGGTGCGCGTAAAGGCGGCGCGCCCCTCCGGCGTCCACTGAAACGTCTGCCAAAAAAAGGTATCGGCCTGGTCGAAGATCATCGCACGCTGGGCTGCGCCCAGCTTCATCGCCATCGCGATATCCGTCGCCATCAACGCCTTGGCCTCCGGCGTGATCGCGACATCGTTGCGCGGCACCACCCAATTAGGGGTGCGCTGGAACACCACCAGCCGCGCCGCCCGCCGCGCGACCTCGGGAATGAGCTGTACCGCGCTGGCCGCCGAGCCGACGACACCGACGCGCTTGCCGGTCAGATCCAGCCCCTCGGGCCATTCGGCGGCGTGGAACATCGTGCCCGCGAACGTGTCGCGCCCCTCGATCATGGGCAGTTGCGGACGCGACAATTGGCCTAGCGCCGGCACGATCGCGTCAAAACGCCCGGTCTCGCCGCGCTCGGTTTCCACCGTCCACTGGCCGGCGTCATCGTCCCAGGTCGCGCGCGTCACGCCTTCGCCGAGGTGCAGCACCTCCCCGAGCCCGAAGCGATCGACCAGCGACCGGGTGTAATCGTGAATCTCCGCGCCGCGCGCATAATGGTGGCTCCAGTCCGGATAGGGCGCAAAACTGAACTGGTAGAGGATCGCGGGCACGTCGCACGCCACCCCCGGATAGCGATTGGCACGCCACGTCCCGCCAACCGAATCAGCATGTTCGTATAAAGCGATCTCGTGCCCCGCCTCGCGCGCCTTGATCGCGGCACATAGACCGCCCATTCCGGCACCGACCACCGCGATCCGCTTCGCCATCTCGCTCTCCATGCGCGGTCTGTCGCCGCTCCCTGACAGGATGGCGCGAACCATGGCGGAAGGAAAGCGCGAAAGTCGATCGTTTTAGATCTGAGGAGCACGCAGCGCGGGCGGCCCTCCCCCCTCGCGGGGGAGGATGAACCTGGGGACGAACCTTCCGCGCCGCGCGCCGCCGGGGGACGGAACCGCCCCCCTTCAGATCGCCGCCAGCGCCTGCTCCATATCGGCGATCAGATCGTCGGCATCCTCGACCCCGATCGAGATCCGCACCAGATTGTCGGTGATGCCCAGCGCCTGCTTGCGCGCATCCGCGACCGAGAGATGCGTCATCGCCGCGGGGTGGCTCGCCAGCGTCTCGGTGCCGCCGAGGCTGACCGCCAGCTTGGCGATCGTCAGCGCGTCGAGGAAGCGGAAAGCCTCCGCCTCGCCGCCCTTCAGGTACAGCGAGAAGGTCGATCCGCCGCCGGTGCAATGCCGGCGATAGATATCGGCCTGCCGTCCCTCGGCATCGGCGAGGAAGCCGAGATAGCCGACCCGCTCCACCTTCGGATGATCGCGCAGGAATGCGCAGACCTTTGCCGCATTCTCGCCCGCCCGGCTCATGCGCAGCTCCAGCGTTTCCAGGCTGCGCAGCAGCATCCACGCGGTATTGGGATCGCAGATCGTGCCGATCGTGTTGCGCATCGCACGGATCGTGTCGATCGCCGCCTTAG
Source organism: Sphingomonas sp. (assembly GCF_042091075.1). Lineage (GTDB taxonomy): Bacteria > Pseudomonadota > Alphaproteobacteria > Sphingomonadales > Sphingomonadaceae > Sphingomonas. The sequence goes on from NZ_JBELIE010000010.1 coordinate 22,677, forward strand.
ACCCCAAAACCCCGCCCGCGACCAGATCGGAGTGGCCGCCGGCATATTTGGTGAGACTGTAGACGACCAGATCGGCCCCGTGCTGCAGCGGCTGTGACCATAACGGGCCGAGGAAGGTGTTGTCGATCGCGATGGGCGGCAGCGCCCCGGCATCCGCGAAGATCGCGTCGCGGCTCGCCCGAACCGCCTCGACATCGACCAGCGCATTGGTCGGATTGGCGGGGCTTTCGAGATAGATCAGCGCGACCCGGCCGCTCGCCGCCTCGGTCAGCACGGCGTCGATCTGCTCACGCGTCGCGCCCGCCGGAAAGTCGAGCCACTTGACGCCGAACTGGCCCAGCACCCGCGCGATCAGCGTCTCGGTCGCGGCATAGAGCGGCCCCGAATGAACGATCGTGTCGCCCGGCCGCACCAGCGACAGGAAGAGCGTCGCGATCGCCGCCATCCCGCTGGAAAAGATCAGCGCATCCTCCGCGCCCTCCCAGATGCCGAGGCGATCCTCGAGGATTTCCTGATTGGGGCCGTTGAAGCGCGAATAGACCAGTCCCTCCGCACCGCCCGGGCGCTTGCCCGTGACGCCCTCGAAATGGCGCTTGCCCGCCGCGGCATTGGGAAACACGAATGTCGAGGTGAGAAAAACCGGCGGCTTCAGCGCGCCTTCGGACAGGGCCGGATCATAGCCGTGCCCCATCATCAGCGTCGCCGGCTTCAACTTGCGGCCACCGATCGCATCGACCTCCGGCTTTGGCGATCGGCGCGCGACTTCCACCCCGGTGAGGGCGTCTTCGGTGGGTTCGGTCATATCATCTCGCTCGATAAGGGGTGAAATCGCCCAGCGCGCAGCTGCCGGTCGGTATGCCGGGCGGCAGTGACACGGTCTGCGCGATGTCGCCCCGGCACAGCCTGGTCTGGAACTGCCGCGTGACGAGCGCATCGCCACGCGCAACTCCCTGGCAGCCGCCGGTTGTCTGATTGACATAGACCAGCTTGTTGCTGACCCGATAGATCAGCTTGTCGCGATACGCCGACAATGACGCCCGGTTGAACCGTGTATCGATGCAATCGACCGGCTTTTCCGCCGTCTTGCCGTCGATCAGCCGCTGATATGCCGCCGCCGGCGAACTGTCCCGCCCGGCCTGCGCGCCGGTCAGCGCCACCACGCCGAGGGCCGCCAACGCCGCGAAATGGATTCGAGTCCGCATGTCCACCTCCTCAGGAGAAAATGACGAGCGTTGCCAAACGATCCTTATCACAACCCCCGGTGTCGACCGGGATGGCGACCGCCGCCTTACCCCTTGAACGCATCCTTCCCGGCGCGCAGCCGAGAAAACTCCTCGACGGTGCCAGCGCGCAGGAACGGATTGGTCGCGCGTTCGTCGCCGATCGTCGTCGGCACGGTCGCTTCGCCAGCGGCACGCAGCCGGTCCACCTGCGCCATCCGGGCGACCAGCGCGTCGTTGCCGGGATCGACCGAGACGGCGAACCGCCCGTTCGACTGGGTATATTCGTGCCCGCAGTACACCTTCGTCCCATCGGGCAGCGCGGCGTAACGCTGCATATTGCCGAACATCTGCGCCGCATCGCCCTCGAACAGCCGCCCGCAGCCCATCGCGAACAACGTATCGCCGGTGAAGATCGCCGCCGCCTCTTCGAAATGAAACGCGATATGCCCGGCGGTATGCCCCGGCACCGACAGGACCGCCGCCTGCTGATCACCCAGCATCACGCGATCGCCCTCGCCGACGCCTTGCTCCAGCACATCGATCTTCACGCGCTCCGCCTCCGGGCCGAGGATCGCCGCGCCGGTGGCGTCCCTGATCGCCGCCGCGCCTCCCACGTGATCGGGGTGCCAGTGCGTCAGCCATACCGCCTCGATACGCCAGCCGCGCGCTGCGGCGGCGTCGAGCACCGGCCCCGCTTCCCCCGGATCGATCACCATCGTCGCGCCCGATCCGGTATCACGCACCAGCCAGCTGTAATTGTCCGACAGCACCGGTACGCGGACGATCTCCAGCAGCGTATCGGCCGCGTCCGCGGGCCCGGCCATCACCAGCTTCCCGTATTGGGCATCGACAGCCACGGCTCGGCCGGTTCGAGCACGCCATCCTGCAACAGTTCGATCGAGATGCCGTCGGGCGTCTTGACGAACGCCATATGGCCATCGCGGGGAGGACGGTGGACGATATGCCCGGCGTCCAGCACGCGCTGGCAGGTTTCGTAGATGTTCTCGACGCGATAGGCGAGATGACCGAAATTGCGCCCGCCGGCATATTCCTCCGGGTCCCAATTATAGGTCAGTTCGACCTCCGCATTGGCGCGCTCTCCGGGGGCGTTCATGTCCTCGGGCGTGGCGAGGAAGATCAGCGTGAAGCGACCTTTCTCATTTTCCATCCGGCGCACCTCCTTCAGCCCCAGCAGCTCGAAAAAGGCGATCGTCGCGTCGGGATCGGTGACGCGGATCATCGTATGCAGATATTTCACTTGGCGGCCTCCGGCGTGTCGAATTGTCGTAGCGCGTTGGCGGCAGAACGCCCGGCGGGCGCATCGGGTGCCAATCGCACCGCCGCCTGCCAGGCGGTGCGTGCCGCCTCCGCATCGCCCGATCGTGCGGCGATATTGCCCGCCTCCAGCTGTACCGAGGCATCGTCGGGGGAGCGGCGCAAGGCCTGGGCGATATCCGCACGGGCTCGGTCGAGGTCGCCGCTGCGCCGCGCCAGCGTCGCGGATAGCAGCCATGCCAGCGGATCATCGTCCGCGCTCACCAGCGCCTGATCGAGATCGGTGCGCGCCGCCTTGGCATCGCCCAGGGCGACCAAGGCACGCGCGCGATCGAGATGCGCCTCGCCACGTTGCAGCCCGGTCAGGGTGCCCGCCGCCAGCGCGGCGTCCAGCGCGCCGCGTGCCTTCATCGCCTCGCCGCCCGCCAGCCAGGCATTGCCCGACTGCGCCCAGTAATTCGCGGCGGCGGCGTCATGCGCCAGCTCGGCCGCTTGCGCCGCCGCCGCAAAGGTGGCGGCCCCCTCCGCAAAGCGCTGCTGCCCGACCAGCGCGAGGCCGAGGCACTGGCGCAGCCGGGGCGTCACGCCGGCGACGCGCTGCACCAGGCGTTCCGCCGCAACCGGATCGGTACGCGCCTGCGCCAGGCAATCGCGCTCGGCCGGGGTCGGTGCGGCAGCATCGGCGGGCCGGGGGGCCGGCGGGGGTGCGGCCGACAGCGGCGCGGTCGCCTGTAGCGCGGCGAACAGGATCAGCATCATGGCACGACATCCTCCACCGCACGGATCAGCAGCGCGATGTCATCCTCGCGCGACAGGCGGTGGTCGCCGTCCTTGACCAGCCAGGTCTGCACGTGCGGTGAACGGATCAACCCCGCCAGCGCGACCGTGCGGTGCCACGGCACGTCCGGATCGTTCTGCCCTTGCAGGAAGCGCACCGGGCCATCGAACGTGATCGGCGCGTGCATCAGTCGGCTCGCCTCGCCGGACTGCCAGAAGCGCCGGGTATAGACGGTCGGGCGCGGGCCATAAGGGTTCGGCCGTTCCAGCCGCCCGTGTTGCAGCAGGTACATCTTTTCGTCCTGCGAAAAGCCCCAGTCGGTAAAATCGGGTGCGGGGGCGATGCCGACCAGCGCCGCCACCCGATCGGGGCGCGCCAGCGCCGCGAGCAGCATCAGCCAGCCGCCCATCGATGATCCCACCAGCACCACCGGGCCGCCGACCGCGTGATCGATCATCGCCAGCGTATCGTCGCGCCAGTCGGCGAGCGACTGATCCTCGAACGCGCCGTCGCTTGCGCCGCACCCGCCATAATCGAAGCGCAGGAAGGTGCGCCCCTGCGCCCGCGCCCATCGTTCGAGCGCCAGCGCCTTCGTTCCTGTCATGTCGGAAGCATATCCGGGCAGGAAGACGATCGCCGGCCCGCTGCCCTCCGTCAGGTGATAAGCGAGGTTGGGGCGCGCGGCGGACGGGGGCAGGTTCGACATGGCCTGTAGCTAGGACGCCATGGCCGGCGCGACAATGTCAGCCCCCGCCAATTGGTGCCGCGTCAGCATCCCCCATATCCGTCGCGCCGCCGGACGGAGCCGGCGCGGGGGGCGCGACAGGATCGAACAGGTCGATCCCGCTGCTGCGCCGGCCACGCCCCCCACAGAGCGGTCGATAGAGCGACAGGTTGAGCGGATGCGGCGCGGTCGCCGCATTCACCACCACGCCGAATCGCGACCGCGCATCCCCGAATTCGAGGTACAGGCTGCTGGCGGAGCGCATCGCGCTGCGCCGTGCCTCGCGCGCCATCGTCAACAACGCCCAGGGCCCTTCGTAATGGCGGCGGAACACGCTGCCGTCGATGCGCTGGAGCGTCAGGTCGACCGTTTCCGCGGCGGCCGGCCCCGGCCAGCGGATCGTCGTCGAGCGTGTCGGGCCATGCGCATAGGTCCATCCCTGTCCATCGACATCCAACCGCGCCTGCAATGCGTCGTCGCTCAACAGCACCGGGCGGAAGGTGAAGGTAAGGCCCCCGCCGCCCGGCGGGAACCACGCCTGCCCCACCCGCGTGGCGCGCTGCAACCACGCGATGCCGCGTACCAGATCGGGCCGCGCCGCCGCGCCCGGCGGCAACCGCAATCGCCACGGCGCGCGCGTCGCATCGATCACGTCGCCATGCGCCGCGACCAGTTGCGCGATCCGCCCGTCGGGGGCGAAATCCTTGACGAACGTGCCCCAGTCGAGGGCACCATCACCATAGGGGCTGAGCGGGAACGGCGCGTCGAGCCGGCAGGCGAGATACGACGGCACATTGTCCAGATCGAGCGACAGCACCTCCTGCTGCTCATGCCCCAATTGCCGCCCGCTGTCGTTCGCGAGATCCTGCATCAGGCGGCGAAGGGGCGGGGGCAGGCGCCCGGCCTGCACCTTCAGCATCTTCATGCTCGTCGGGCTGGGCGGACGCCCACCAAATTCCACCGCCGCCTGCTGTCGAGTCAGATAGCGGCCGATCGGCGTGATCGTCTGCAACAGACGGTCACGCGCGGCGGCCTTGCCGCGCGCATCCGGGAAATAGGTCCGCAACAGGCCGAAATGCTGCGCGATCACATAAGAGGGATCGTTCGTCTGCGGCGCGGGGCGCGGCGAATTGCGCCAGCCCAGTTCATATTGCAGCCGCGCCCAATCCGTCGCGATGCGCGTCGTGACGCGCGACCATAAGGTGACGGTCTTGCGCGGCGGCAGCGGCATCGTCTGCTCCAGCGTGTCGAGCAACTGGATGAACGGCGACGCATCGCTGCCGAAGGCCTGCGCCCGATCGACCGCGTCGCCGATGCTGCGCGCGGGCGCCAGTCGCAAGGTATCGAACAATGCTTCCCACGCCGCCGACGCTTCCTGGGCGTAGCGGGCGCGCAGCACGCCATCGAGCGACGCCAGTTCCGCATCGCTCGGGCGCGCCGGGGCGAACTCGCCACGCACCACCCCGCGATACTCCGCGATCCAGTCGGCGAAGCGTGCATGGCCGTCGCGAAAGCCGACCTGCAAGCCCGATGAGGTGAACAGCCACGGAATGGTACGATCCGATTCGAACCAGAATGCACCCGCGCCAAGCGCATCGACCAGATCGAGATCCTGCGCCGTGGCCGGGCGAAGCTCGTCGCGCATGCCATCCCACAATCGGTCGTCGAGCGTGTAGCGCGCCTCGCCCGCCAAAGCGGCACGCCACGCTGCGATATCCCGCCGCGCCGGGGCCGGGACGGGAACGGGCTCGCCACCCTGCTGCCGCGCCAGTTGATGCAACACGTTGTCGAGCATTTCGGGCGTTGCTTCGCAGCGCGCGAAATGCGCCCGCAACAAGGGCTCGTTCACCGGCTGCTGCCCCGTCAGCGACAGCGTCACCGCCAGCGCGCGATACAGATCGCCCGGGCGGGCGGGTCCCGGCTGGTCGACCGACCCGGGGGTCGACCCTGGGACCGACCCTGGGACCGACACCGGTGCCCAAGAGGTACGACCCCCGACAGAGACCGTCAAATCTTTTTTCGACGTTTCGTCGGAATAATGCCGGCGATCGTCCCTGCCTGGTAGCGTGGAGATCCGCCCCGCCTCCGCGCGATTGCGAAACTCGGTCGACAACTGATGGAAAAATCGCCTAACAAAAGCTTCTGGAATGGAGACGACGATGATGGCGCTGACCGAGACCGCCACAACTGCACATGACGAGACGTTCGACGACACTTCGGTTGCCCGTGATGCGCCACAGGATCCCTGGAACGCACTGCTCGAGATGATCGCCCATCGGCCTCGCCGGGTGACGGAGCGCAAACAAGATCGAAGCAAGAGAACCGAGCAGCAGATTCTCAATGCGGCATTGCGCGTGTTTGCGCGCGACGGCATCTCACGCTCCCGAATCGCCGACATTGCCGCCGAGGCGGGGATATCGACGTCGACATTGTACGAATATTACAAAAGCAAGGAGGATCTGGCCTACGACGTCCCGAGCCTTCACCTTGCTGCATTCTTCGACAGCTATCGCGATTCCGTCGCGGACAAGACGTCAGCGCGCGAACGACTGCTTTCCTACCTCTCCATGTCGGCCGATTTCGCCAGAGAGCATGCCGAATGGGCTCGACTCTTCTATCTGGAGATCTGGCCGAGCGTATTCGTCAGTGACACCGAACTACGACACAGCGTCGACGATTTCGCCAGGGTGGTGATTTTCCTTATTCGTCAGGGAATCGACGAAGGGGAATGGGCCGGCGATCGTGACGTCCACGAAACCGCGGCGTTGCTGCTGGGAGGGGTCAACCAGGTGATCATAACGTGGCTGCTCTATCGCCGGCCGAAGAACCTGACCAAGGCGGGCGTCGAGATCGCGGACCGGATCCTGACGATGCTGGCCAACGAGAAGGCGGCCAGAGTCCCGCGGCCGCGCACCAAGCGCCGCTAGTCAGGCCCGTTCCGCATAATATTCTGGCCCGAAAGATCTGCCCACGCACGGGCGCCGGATGACATGGCATGGCAGCCGATAACGCCCTCCATGCGGAAACGGACGGGGGCGGTGCGCACTCATACGCCATCCACGCCCCCGGCTCCAT
>NZ_JBELIE010000010.1:29761-39550 GCF_042091075.1 Sphingomonas sp.
TCGACGCCGATCGCCACCGCCCGGCGGCACGTCAGCGTGTCGCGGCGGCGTCCCACACTAGGTCGAACGGCTTGACCGTTCCGACGATACCGCTCGCGTAACCGACCGCATCCGGATCGGCGAGACGGAACTCGGGAATGCGAGCGAACCACTCCTTGAGGACGATTTTCATCTCCGTGCGCGCGAGATGCGCGCCGGGGCACGTGTGCGACCCTTTTCCAAAGGTCGAATGTCGACGACCGGCGCGCTTCAGCTCGAACGCCAGCGGGTCCCTGTTCATCGCTTCATCAAGCGCGACGACGATCGTGGGCGCCATCACCATGTCGCCGGCCGCAAGCTGTACGCCATCGAACTCCACCGGGTCGCGTACCTCGCGCGCGGACGAGACGACCGGAAAACGACGGAGGAATTCGAGCAGCGCATCGTCGATAAGGGAGGGATCCGCCGCGATGCGGCGACGCAGGTCCTCGTGACGTGCCAGGAACTGCATGGTGAACCCAAGCAAATTGACCACCGTGTCCAGGCCGCCGACCAGCACTTGAATGCAGATATTCTCAGCCTCGACGTCGGTGAGATCCCGGCCGTTTACCTGTCCGCTCACCATTCGGCTGATCATGTCTTCGCCGCCCTTGCCGCGGCGGGCCGAGATCACCGGATTGATATATTCGCGGAAGAGTGCCGAGACCTCCGGATAGGTCAGTGATCCATCAGGACGGGTAAACTGGTCGGCAAGATGCTTGAGCTTGGGAAGATCCGCGATCGGCAGATCGACGATCTGCATGAAGATGCGGACCGGCAATTGTTCCGCGAAGTCATGGACGAAGTTGCAGCGCCCCTTGGAACGAAATCCCTCGATCAGCTCGACCGTAAGATCGGTGATAACCTGATCCACGCCCTTCAGCGCTTTTGGCGAGAGATTGTCGTTGAGCAGATTGCGAAACGGTCGATGCTCCGGCGGATCCAGCGACAGCGGAATAAGCCGATAGGCCTCTCCCGCGGTTTCCTTGGGCACGAGTACGGTCCAGTTCGAAAACCGCTCGTAATCGGACATGACGGTGTCGGAGAGCTCGGCATTGAAGGCGATCCAGTGACCGCCATTGTGCGGTGTCCACATCAGCGGATGCGGAACCTTGCTCATCAGCCCGCGCCAATATTCATGGAAATCAACGCCCGCCGGCAGGTCACCGTAGATGTCGAAATCCATCACACGGTCCGCAGGCACGTTGGCCGGTCGGGCCACCTGCTGGTCGACGGGATCGATCGCTCCAACTTCCATGATGCAATGCCTCTCCGATGGGCGTCCACGCGCCGCTTCTTCACTCCGAGTGCAAAACTACCTTGTCCTCCCCGCCAAGGAAAGAAAAAAGAAAAATCGTCGGTTTTTTTTGCCGAGGAATGCACACCCCCTTCCTTTCGAGCGCAGGGCACGGCAGGATACCCGAACAATTTCCCAGATCAGGAGAGGGTGATGGCTCGGTTGGGGGGCAAGGTGGCAATCATAACGGGCGCTGCCCAGGGAATGGGGGCCGCGCACGCGCGTCGCTTTGTCGCGGAAGGCGCCAAGGTCGTGATCACCGACATCAATCGCGAAGCGGGCGAGGGGCTGGCGGCCGAGCTTGGAAGCGCGGCGATGTTCCACACGCTCGACGTCGCGAACGACGCCGGCTGGGCCGCCGTCGTCTCTGCCGCCAGGGAGCGATTCGGTCCGGTCACGGCGCTCGTCAATAACGCCGGCATCCTCGGCCCGGGCAAGCCCTGCGCCGAGCTGGACGAAGCGGATTTCCTGAAGGTCTGCGCGATCAATCAGACGTCGGTCTTCCTCGGGGCGAAGCATGTCATCCCATCGATGATCGAGGCCGGCGGCGGCTCGATCGTCAACATCTCCTCCATCTCCGGCATCGTGGCGATCTACGGCACACCCAACGTGGCCTATGCCGCAAGCAAATTCGCCGTCCGCGGCATCACCAAGCAGATCGCGATCGAATACGGCAAACAGGGGATCAGGGCCAATTCGGTCCACCCCGGATACATCCGCACGCCCATGATGACGGCGGCGCTCGACGACGAGCAGATCAAGATCGCCAGCGGCTCCGTTCCGATCGGTCGCGTCGGCGAGGTCGAGGACGTGTCGAATCTCGTGGTATTCCTCGCGTCCGACGAATCCGGTTTCGTCACTGGAACCGAACACATCATTGATGGCGGCCTGACAGCACTTTGATCGACGGAGGGCGCGGGCAAGCCCCTGCGCCCTTCCGCTACCCGTCCGTATCGAGGGGCTTCGGATACGGGCCCAGACGCAGCAGCCCCGCTGCCCCGCTCATCAGGAACAGAGCAGCCGCCAGGAAGGCGTATCGATAGCTGCCCGCGCTGTCCCTAATCAGTCCAAAGAGCAGGGGCGCACAACCAGCCGCGATGGCCACGAACACGAACAACCGTCCGTAAATGCGCGGGAAGTCGAATAGGCCGAAGTAGCGGGCGACAAGGAAGCCCAGCAGGTCAAGCTCAGTCCCCGCCGCCACGCCGATCAACGCTGCGGCCAGCGATGCCGTGACCACGCCGGGGGAATGCGCCAGGATCAGACTGCCGAGCGCTGCGGAGGTCAGCACCCCCAGCGCCACCGCCGGCGCCCAGAAACGGTCAACCAGCGCGCCAACGCCGATCCGGCCGGCGATCACCGCGACGCCGAACATGCCCATGACGGTAGCCGCGCTCCGCGGCGTAAGTCCTCCATCGACCAGGAGCGGTACCAGGCTCGGGATCGAGCCACCGATGGCAAGATAGATTGCTGCGGTGGAGCACCCCAATATCCAGAACCGCCGCGTCCGCACCGCCGCGCTCGCCGACATGCCGGCCAGGGAGGTCGCCGGGTGGACGTCGTCGCTGCGCCCGTCCCGCGGCAAAAAGGCGGCGCACAGAGGAAGCACGATAAGCGCCGTTACGGCGGCCAGCGCGACATAGCCGCCGCGCCACCCCCAGAGGGCGATCGCCCAGGAAGCGATCTGCGGCATGACGATGGAGCATATTCCCGTTCCCGAGAGCCCCAGTCCCAACGCCAGACCACGCGACGTCTCGAACCGCCCGGAGATCAGCGTATTCCAGGCGACACCCCCCGCCCCTGCCCCGAGCAGCGACATGGCGGCATATGCGAGATAGAACTGCCAGAGCGCGTCGCCGATCATCGCCGCTCCCAAAACGGCAAGGGCCAGCCCCGCCAATCCAGGCAACAGCGTCCGGCGTATGCCGAACCGGCGCACCATAGCGCCGGCCATGGGCGCACCCAAGACGCCAAGGCCGGTGCTGAACAGGATCGCCGCCTGGATCGCGCCCCGGCTCCATCCGAACTCGGCCCGCAGCGGCGCGACGAACAGGCCGATCGTATAGGGCGGCAGTGTCGTCGGCGCGCATGTAAGCCCGATGGCTGTCAACGCGACGAGGTGGCCACTCCGCCGCCATTCCTGACGCGCAGCGAGACGGGGCGCTGCGTCGGCACTCATGCCCGCAGGAAGGCGAGATCGGCGCCTGACATCATCGCTCCCGCCGCAGGCTGATGTTCAGCCCGGCCGATTTGATCTCGACCACCGGCATGGTGGCGACCTGCATCAACTTGCGGACCTGTTCGAGCTCCGGGCTGGAGAGCAGCGGATAGTCGCGGCGGACCGGCCCGGCAGCGCGCATCTTGTCAATGTCAGCCTGTGGGACGGTCGCACGCATGATGAGTTCGTCCTCGTCATCCGTGGCATATTGCTTCTTGAGGTCTTCCAGGCTGGGATCGGGGGGCGGATTGTCGAGGACCTCCTTCGCGCGGGGCGAACTCATGATCCGATCCATGACGTCCGGATCGACGGGCGCCACCGTCTCGCCATAAAAACCGGCGGCATATTGCACCACCTCGTCGGGAACAGTGCCATAGCGCTTGCCCGTCACGATGTTCAGCACCGCCTGGATGCCAACAAGCTGGCTGAACGGTGTCGCCATGCCGGGATAGCCCAGCTCCCGACGGACCTCGGCGACCTCGGCGAGGACGTCACCCAAGCGATCCATCATGTTGTGCTGGGCGAGTTGCGCCTTGAACGTGCCCATCATGCCGCCCGGGATCTGATGCTCGATCGAGAAGATGTCGTATTCGGCATGCTGATCGACGAGGAATCCCGCCGCCTTGCCCACCGCGCGAAAGTGATCCGCAACGGGCTGGAACAGACTGGTATCGAGCGAATGACTATGCCCCTTCAGCTCGATGTTGCGGGCCATCGTCTCCGTTGCGGGAACCGAAGGCCCGTTCGCCATCGGCATGCTCGCGGTGTGGAGCACGGACACGCCCAGATCGACCGCATCGAGATAGGCCTTCGCGGTTTGACCCAGCAAATTGTTAGCATGGAATTCGATCGGTTTGCCGTTCGCCGCCGCGACGATGCCGGGCAGAAGCGTCGATAGCCGCTCTTTCTCCAACACCCCCGCGGTATCGTAGAGAAGGATCGAGTCGACGTCAGGGCTTGCTGCGAGTTGCCGAACCTTGTCGGCGTAGTAGCTGTCCGTGTGTACCGGCGAGAGCGCGAACATGATGGCGGCGGCGACCTGCGCGTCAGCCTCCTTGGCCACCCTGGCGAGGCGAAGCATGTTATCCATGCCGAACAGCACGTCATAGATCCAGAACGAGCGCACACCGTGCGCGCACAGCCGGCGCACCCACAGATCCATCAACGCGCGCGGCGAAACCGAGAAGGTGACGTTGGCATTGGCGCGAAGACCCGCGCGTACCGGCGTCCGTGGCATAGAGGCTACCAGGAGATCGAGCCCCTCCCAATAGTTTTCCTGACAGTAACGGGTCAGGACGTCGAGCATACCGCCGCCGGTGAGATCAATCGTCTTGAACCCGGTCCGGTCGAGCAGCGGCGAAACCGGCAGTGCCATGCCAGCGCGCATCCGCAGGCCCCACAGACTCTGCTGGCCGTCACGCATAGTCTCGTCGAGAAATTCGATGTGCGCCATGCGCGTTAGTTCCCTTGCGGTTCGATGTAGAAGAGCGGCTGTCCGCCCTCGACCAGTTCGGCGTCCTGCGCGACGATCTCCCGCACGACGCCAGACACGCCGGCGGTGACGGAGGTGAACAGCTTCATGACCTCCAGCAGACAGATTTCGGTGCCGGGCAAGACGGGGTCGCCGACCTCGACGAACGGCGCCGATCCGGGCTTGGGCGAGCGATAGAAAGTGCCGAGGTTGGGTGCGACGATCGGAACCCATATCGGGTCACGGGACGCGATCGATGCCGGCGCTGCGACCGGCGGCATCGTCGGGCTTTCCGCGGGGACGGACGAGGCTCGCTCCGGCGCGGTTGCGGCTTCCGGGCGAGCCGTCGGATCGTCCGACAGCAACAGCGATACCGCGGCCGTCTCGATCCTCAATTCGCGCCAGCCGTGCGCCTTGAACACCTCCACCAACTGAGCAATGTCGCGTGCAAGAGGATCGCTCACCGCCCTTCCCCTGCCTCAGGCGGCATCGAGCTGATGGTCGGCCGCATCACCGGTAGCGGCCAGCGTCTCGACCAGAACGCGCTCGTTATGGAACGCGGCGTCGCCGAAACTATGCTCCAGCAGCTTGGCTCGACGCAGGAAGCGGTGCAGCCCAAGCTCCCAGGTGAAGCCCATTCCGCCATGGACCTGTATGGCCTCACTGCACACTTGCCGCGAAATCTCGCCACAATAGGCCTTGGCCATCGACGCGGCGCGTGCCCGGTCGGGTGCATCCTCCGCCACCGCCCAGAATGCGTAATAGGCTGCCGATCGTCCCGCTTCCACCGCCACCGCCATATCCGCGCAGCGATGCTTGATGGCCTGGAACGCGCCGATCGGCTGACCGAATTGCACGCGGGTTCGTGCATATTCGACCGCCGTATCCAGCATGCGGTGGGACAGGCCGATCAAGGCGCCGGCAGCGAACGTCGCGCAGGTATCGAGCAGCCGGGCGATGGCGCGCTCCGGCGCAGTCGCTCCGATGATGGCATCGCTACCGACATCGACCCGCTCGAACCTGATCGCGCAGGATCCGGCGGACGGATCGATGTCGTCATGCGGGCGCACGGCCACGCCGGCAGCCGTCCGGTCGACGAGGGCGAGCACGGTCGCACCACCCTGCCGCGCCGACACAAGAAAGAACTGAGCATCGGCGGCGTCCGCCACCAGAATCTTCTCGCCGCTGAGCCCGTCTTCGCCGATCGTCGTCGAGACGCTCGCAGGATCGTAGCCCTGATCGGCTTCCAGTGTCGCGATCGCGAACTTGCATGTTCCGGCTGCGATGCCAGGCAGATGGCGACGTTGCTGCTCCTCGCTACCGTGCCGGACGAGAAGATCGGTGACGGCCAGCGTGGAAAGGATGGACGGCGGTGCCAGTCCGGCTCCCAGCGCCTCGACGGCGAGCGCCACGTCCACTGCGTTGAGGCCAACGCCATCGAAGCGTTCCGGTACCATCAAGGCGAAGAGCCCCAGTTCAGCGAGGCCGCGCCAGACTTCGTCCGAATGTGGGCGGACCAGATCTGGTGCGGTCAGCGCAGGATAGTCGACGAGGAGCTTGGCGACCGTATCTCCCAGACTCTTCTGGTCCTCATCGAAGCCGAAATTCATGATTGCCCCCTATCGCGGCAGGCCAAGCATACGCTCGCCGATGATGTTTCGCTGGATTTCAGACGACCCCGAATAGATCGTGAATGCCTTGGACTGCAGCCAGCTAAGCTGGAACAGCCCGGCACGAGCCGAATCCCGGTCATTACCGGCCAACGGCGCCGTGGGCCCGAGTGCGTCGAGCGCGGTTTCGTACATCCGCTGCGCAGCATGGCTCCAGTACAGTTTGATCAGCGACGCATCGGGCCCACGCTCCTCACCGTTCAGATACTTGCTGAAGGTCCGAAGCGAGTTGAGCCGCATCACCTCGACCTCGATGATCGACTTGGCGAGCGCCTGGCGCGTCGATGGTTCGTCGATGGCCCGGCCATTGCCACGACGCTGCGTTGAAAGCGTGTCCAGCAGCTTGTCGAGTTCCTGCTTGAAGCGGATCTGCCGCCCCAGGGCATCCTCGGGACCACGCTCGTAGGCGAGTGTCGTCATCGCGATCCGCCAGCCATCGTTCACTTCGCCCACGATATTCTCGGCGGGCACGATGACGTCGTCAAAGAAAGTTTCGTTGAACTCGCTCTCACCCGAAATCTGACGCAACGGCCGGATGGAGATACCGGGGGACGACATGTCGATCAGCAGAAAGCTCAACCCCCTGTGCTTGGGGGCATCCGGGTCGGTCCGCACCAAGGCGAAGCACCATTGCGAATACTGCGCGAAGCTCGTCCAGATCTTCTGGCCGTTGACGATGAAATGATCGCCGCGCCGCTCGGCACGGGTCCGCACGGAGGCAAGGTCGGATCCGGCGTTCGGTTCGGAAAAGCCCTGGCACCATACCTCGTCGGAAGAGATGATCTTGGGCAGAAAGCGCTTCTTCTGCGCCTCCGTGCCGTGACGCAGGATCGTCGTACCAGCGAGATTGTGGCCGATGATGTTCAGTCCCTCCGGGGCCTGGGCTCGGGCCATCTCCTCCGCGAAGATCGCTCGTTCGATCAGCGTCGCGCCACGCCCGCCATATTCCTTGGGCCAGTTGATCCCGGACCAGCCTCCCGAGTGCAGCTTCCGCTCCCACTGCAAGCGGAACATGGCCCGTTCATCCTCGTCCTCCGGCTCGAAGACCGTCTCGCCCCAGCCTTTCGGCAGCGCGTCGGCGAGCCAGTGCCGCAACGTCATGCGGAATTCGGTTTCGGCGGGCGTGTAGGCGAAGTCCATGGCAGGCTTCCTCAGCGGCGCGCGGCGGCGGCAAAGTCGGGTGCGCGCTTCTCGCGGAACGCGAGCACGCCCTCCTCGTACTCGGGCGTCAGATACGCGATCGTCTGCGCGTAGGATTCATACTCGAGCATCTGGTCGATCGTGGCGTTGGTCGATTTGTCGAGCAGCGTCTTGGTCATCGCGATCGCGGTCGGCGAGGCCGCCGTGATCTTGCTCGCGATCGCCCGCGCTTCGTCCAGCAGGCGATCGTGCGGCACGACATGATTGACGATCCCGAGCGCCTTCGCCTCCTCAGCCGACACCTTGCGGGCGGTGAAGCAAAGCTCCTTCGCCTTGTTGATCCCGATGACGCGACCGAGGAGATACAGCCCGCCCAGATCGGGCACGAGCCCCACGCGGGCGAACGCCTGAATGAAGCTGGCCTGCTCGCTCGCGATGATGAAATCGCACGCTAGCGCAATGTTGAACCCGGCGCCCGCCGCAGCGCCGTTGACCGCGGCGATCACCGGCTTTTCGAGCCTATACAGCGGCTCAAGGATGTCCTTCAGGATCCAGCGATGTCGGGCGCGACGTTCCAGCGGCGTGGCGTCATCCTTTCTCGCCTTGAGATCAGCTCCTGCACAGAAGCCTCGACCGGCTCCAGTGAGGATGACGCAGGCGACGTCGCGATCTGCGGCGATACGAGGGATGAGATCCTGCAGCTCCTGATACATCTCGTCCGTCGTCGCGTTCATGGCGTCCGGGCGGTTGAGAGTGAGCGTCGCGATACGATCGCTGACCTCGTATAGAATAGTCTGGTAGCTCATCGGGATGCCTCCATCGGCGCGTGCGCCAGGTCGCCGCTGGTCGACTCTGGACAGGCGAACCACTCGTCCGGCATCTGCCGGGGTATACGGAAATCATGCGCCGGAACGACGATATCGGCATGAGAGAGAACCCGTCTCATCGACGCTGTGAAATCACGCTCGCTCTCGCTGCGAATGCTGCTCGGCAGCAGGGCCCCCGCCATGAAGCGCATGGGCTTGTCGCTGGCGCGGGGATCGTCCGGGAACCAGTAGCGATAATGATCCCCCAGATCGGTCACGAGCGCGACCTTGCCTTTGGCCGTCGTGATGATCGGCACTTGCATGGCGGGCGTATGACCCGGCGTCTTGAGCAGGGTGATACCGTCGAGAAAGTCGACATCGCCATCGACGAGACGAAGCTTGGCCGGCCGCTTGCGACCGAGAAGCTCGGTAATCGTCTCGCGGAAGTAGTAGATGCGCTGGGTCGGGGTGGGCTCGATCGCATGGAAGAGCTCATCCCGCTGCACGACCACGCAAGCATCAGGAAACAGGTCGAGATTCTGTGCGTGATCGAAGTGAAGGTGCGACAGGACGACATAGTCGACGTCGGCCGGTTCCAGCCCCTCGCGCGCCAGCCCCTCGATCAGGGGGGCATGACCTCCGCCGATCCCCTCCACTTTCAAGCGATGTCGCAATGTCTCGGCATCGACCATCCCGGAATCGACGAGAATGGTGGCGCCACCGCCGCGGACCAGCCAGCAATGGATCGGATCGCGGACGATGGTGCCGCCCTGCGGCACCATCAGCTCGCCGATGCGCAGCGTCGTGATCGTGTAGGTGGTCACTCGTCGATGACCTCGAACCGCTCGATGTCGCGCAACGAGCCAACACGCTCGCCCTCACGCCAGACAGCACGAACGCGCGTGCCCGGCTTGATCCGCTGCTTGGCGGACTCAATGTCATCGATATCGATCATGTGAATCATCTTCGTCGACGCGCCGTCGAGGACGATCTCCGCGTAGACATAGGGCGGCGGCCGGGTCTGACCGAGGAATTCCAGGTTGATGATCGAACAGGCGCGGATCGTCCCGGTGTCGAGACAGGTCTTCCAGGTGCCCGTCCGCTTGTGCGAGATGTCGTCCGCCTCGCGCGGCGGCAACAGCGCGGAATCGCTGTCGGGCAGGCGCACC
>NZ_JBELIE010000147.1:0-8289 GCF_042091075.1 Sphingomonas sp.
CACGCAGCGGAGCATTCAGCGGACGCTGCGCGACCGGAACCAGCCGGGCACGGCCGCTGCCGGTCGGGTAACGGCCATCGGCGAAGGGCTGCGAAAGCCAGGAAAATGGCGCCATCGCGTCATAGGCTTCATTGCCGATCGCCGCCCTGGCCTTGAGATCAAGCATGCGTGCGCCCTGATTGCGATAGGCGGTCAGCCGGGCATGTTCGCGCCAGATGTCGGCGGGGCGATCATAGGCGAAGGCGGTGCGGAACCCCATGCGCCGGGCCACCTCGCTGATGATCCACCAATCCGGTTTTGCCTCGCCGGGCAGCGGCAGGAAGGCGCGCTGCCGGCTGATCGTGCGCTCGGAATTGGTGACGGTCCCATCCTTCTCCCCCCAGGCGGCGGCGGGCAGGCGCACATGAGCGTGCACACTGGTATCGGTCTTGGCGACCACATCGGAGGCGACCACGAACGGACACCCGGCCAGCGCTTCGCGGACCCGCCCGGCATCTGGCATCGAAACGGCAGGATTGGTCGCCATGATCCACAGCGCCTTGATCCGGCCCTCACCCACGGCGCGGAACAGGTCGACCGCCTTGAGGCCCGGCCTGGTCGCCATGCGCTCGGCGGCCCAGAAGCGGCCGACATCCTCAATATCCTCCGCCGCAAAGCCGCGATGCGCCGCCAGCGTGGAGGCAAGCCCGCCGACTTCGCGGCCGCCCATCGCGTTGGGCTGCCCCGTGATCGAAAAGGGCGCGGCGCCCGGCGTGCCGATCCGGCCGGTGGCGAGGTGCAGGTTGATGATCGCGTTCACTTGATCGGTGCCGCGAATCGACTGATTGATGCCCTGGCTGAACAGCGTGACGGTGCGCGGACGGGCAACGAACAACTGATAGAAGCGCTGTAGATCGGCCGGCGCCAGATCGCACGTCTGAGCGACGGACCAGAGATCATGCCCGTGCCGCAGCGAATCCCAGAAGCCGTCGGGCACGTCCAGGCCCGTCGCGTCGGCCAGTCCCTCGGCGCGGCAATGCGCGAGCAGGCCATTGAACAGCGCAACGTCGCTGCCGGGGCGTAGTGGCAGGTGCAGGTCCGCCTCCTCCGCCGTTTCGGTGCGGCGGGGATCGATCACCACCAGCTTCGCGCCGCGCGCCGCGCGCGCCGCCATGATCCGCTGATAGACCACCGGGTGGCACCAGGCGGTGTTCGATCCCACCAGCACGATCAGATCGGCCGAATCGAGATCCGCATAGCTGCCCGACACCACATCCTCGCCGAAGGCGCGCATGTGACCGGCAACCGCGCTCGACATGCACAGCCGCGAATTGGTGTCGATGTTCGCCGAGCCGATGAAGCCCTTCATCAGCTTGTTGGCGACGTAGTAATCCTCGGTCAGCAATTGGCCCGAGACGTAGAAGGCGACACTATCCGGCCCATGTTCGGCGATCGCCTGACGAAAGCGCCGGGCAACGAGGTCGAGTGCCTTGTCCCAGCTCGCGCGGCGTTCGCCGATCATCGGCTGGAGCAGCCGGCCTTCGAGCCCCACGGTTTCACCGAGATGGGTGCCCTTCGAGCAGAGCCGGCCCTGGTTGGCGGGATGCTCCGGATCGCCCTCGATGCGGACGGCACGCTCGCCGGTAACGGTCGCGCGGATCCCGCAGCCGACGCCGCAATAGGCGCAGGTGGTTTGGACCGTCATAGATCCCCCCACGGCACCGGGAGGATCTGAAGCCCTCCCCATCACGCCGCCGCCCGCACCGGGCTGGCCAGCAGGATCCGCTCGCCTTCCACCCGTACCGGCACCACCGGCGTGCAACCCGCCTCCTCCCCCAGGGCGGCCCCGGTCGCGAGCGAAATGCGCAGATTGTGCAGCGGGCACGCCACCGCATGGCCGTGCACGATCCCCGCGCTCAGCGGCCCGCCCTTGTGCGGACAGCGGTCGATCAGGGCGAAGACCTGGTCGTCATGCGTGCGGAACACCGCGACGGGCTGCCCGCCAAGCGTCAGCGTGCGGCTGCCCCGCAGCGGCAGGCCCGCAAGGGTGCCGATATCGATCCAGTCGGTCATGGGCATCACTCCGCGGCGACGAGCAGGGGCTGGTGGAGGCCGGCATCGGCGCCGGCGACGCGATCGGCCCAGGGGTCATCCTGGCTGAAGGACTGGGAATGCCAGAAGCGCGCGGCGAGTGCGTCGCGTCCTGCTTCGTCCTCCACAACCCGTGCCGTGACATAAGCGAGGCCGACGCGCTCGATCCATGGGGCGGTGCGCTCCAGATAGCGCGCCTCCTCGCGATAGAGCTGCACGAACGCGGCGGCGATGTGCATCGCCTCCTCTTCGGTCGCCACCTTCGTCAGCAGGTCGGTGGCGCGAACATGGATGCCGCCATTGCCGCCGACATGCAGTTCATATCCGGAATCCACGCAGATCACGCCGAAATCCTTGATCGTCGCCTCGGCGCAGTTTCGCGGGCAGCCGGAGACCGCCATCTTGAACTTGTGCGGCATCCAGCTGCCCCAGAAACCGCGCTCCAGCCGGATGCCGAGCCCGGTCGAATCCTGCGTGCCGAAGCGGCACCATTCGGAACCCACACAGGTCTTCACCGTCCGCAGCGCCTTGGCATAGGCATGGCCGGAAACCATCCCCGCCGCGTTGAGATCGGCCCAGACAGCGGGCAGATCCTCCTTGTGAATGCCGAAAATATCCAGTCGCTGCCCGCCGGTGACCTTCACCATCGGCGCGTTGTACTTTTCCACCACATCAGCGATCGCGCGCAGTTCGGTGGGCGTGGTCACCCCGCCCCACATGCGCGGCACCACCGAATAGGTGCCGTCCTTCTGGATGTTGGCGTGCAAGCGCTCGTTGACGAACCGGCTCTGCTGGTCGTCCACATATTCGCCCGGCAGTGCGCAAAGCAGGTAATAATTGAGCGCCGGCCGGCACGAGGAACAGCCGTCGGGCGTCGACCAGTGGAGCGTCTGCATCACTTCCGGGATCGCCTTCATCCCCCGCTCGACGATTGCGCGGCGGACCTTGTCATGGCCATAGGTCGTGCATTTGCACATCGTCCTGGGCCCGGCCTGCACGCCGTCCTCGCCCAGCGTCAGCGCCAGCAGGCTCTCGACGATGCCGGTACACGACCCGCAGCTGGCCGAGGCCTTGCACCCCGCCCGCACCGCATCGAGGCTGCACGCGCCGCCTTGGATCGTCGCGACCACCTGCCCCTTGGAAACGCCGTTGCAGCCGCAGATCTCGGCATCGTCCGAGAGCGCCGCAACGGCCGCCTTAGGGTCCGCCAGCCCCCCTCCCGAGGCGAAGGCCTGGCCGTAGATCAGCACGTCGCGGATGGGGGCGACGTCCTCGCCCTTCTTTATCAGGTCGAAATGCCAGCCGCCGTCGCTGGTATCACCGAACAGCACCGTGCCGATCACGCGATCGTCCTTCAGCACCACCCGTTTGTAGATACCGCGCGCGGCATCGCGCAGCACGATGTCCTCGCATCCTTCACCACCGGAGAAGTCGCCGGCCGAGAACACGTCGAGCCCGGCGACCTTGAGCTTGGTCGAGGTGACCGAGCCGCGGTAGGGATTGGTACGCGCCACCAGCCCGTCGGCGAGGCTGCGGCACATGTCCCACAAGGGCGCGACCAGGCCGTAGCATTGCCCATCGTGCTCGACGCATTCGCCGACCGCGAGCACGTTCGCGTCGCTGGTCACCATATGGTCGTCGACCTGGATGCCGCGCCCCACCGCCAGTCCCGCCTCGCGCGCCAGCTTCACCGAGGGCCGGATGCCGACCGCCATCACCACCAGCTTCGCGGGGATGACGCGGCCGTCCTTGAGCTGCACGCCCTCGACCTTGCCATCGCCCAGGATAGCGGCGGTATCGGCGCCGGTGAGGATGGTCTGCCCGCGCGCCTCCAGCGCCGATTTGAGCAGCCAGCCCGCCGCCTCGTCTAGCTGGCGCTCCATCAGCGTCGGCATCAGATGCAGCACGGTGACCTTCATGCCGCGCAGGGTGAGACCGTGCGCCGCCTCCAGCCCGAGCAGCCCGCCGCCGATCACCACCGCGTCCCCGCCGTCGCACGCTGCCGCCAGCATCGCATCGACGTCGGCCATGTCGCGGAAACTGATCACCCCGGGCAGGTCATGCCCCGGCACAGGGATGATGAAGGGATCCGAGCCGGTAGCGATCAGCAGCTTGTCATAGCGGGTGACGCGGCCCGATCGCGCGGTGACCGTGCGCGCCGCACGATCGATCGCCAACACCGGATCGCCAGCGACCAGTTCGATACCATGCTGCGCATACCAGCCGGAATCGTTGATCACGATCTCCTGAAAGGTCTTTTCGCCGGCCAGCACGGGCGACAGCATGATCCGGTTATAGTTCACATGCGGCTCGGCGCCGAAGATGGTAACGCGGAACCGTGCGCCGTCGCGTGCCAGCAGTTCCTCCACCGCGCGGCACCCGGCCATGCCGTTTCCGATCACCACCAGATGCTGCCGCGTCCCGACCGCCGGGGCCGTCTCGGCGGCGCTATCGTCGGTGAGGATCGCCCTGGCTTCCAGAAACTCCATCCGCTTCGCTCCAAAACGAAAAAAGCCGCCATCCGGCGCCCGGTCTTGAGAACCGAGCGCTGGATGGCGGCTTTGCCATCAACAGAACCACGTTTGCCCGGCGGCGGGCTGGCGTGGCGATGTGGGGAAGGACAGCCTTGTCCTTCGCAATGCAGCATAAACCGATTCGGGGGGCGGCTCAAGCGATTCCGGGGCCTTTCGAATTCATACCCGCCCCCCCCCCCAGCATAAGGCGGCCGGCCTCAGCCGATCCCCAATCTCAATATTTCCAGTCCGCTTGCAGCCAGAACTTGCTGGTATCAGTGGCGAAGCGGTCCGCCTGATAACGAGCGTAGCGCGCTGAAATCTGCGTCTTCTTCACCTGCGCGGTGAGCAGCACATTCCATTCGTCGCCATAATGCCGGTCCAGCCGATCGCTGCGGTAGCGGTGCCATACCGCCTGCAACCCCAGTGCATCGATCCCGCGCAGCTTCTTCCAGCCATAGCCGGCGCCCGCGTGGAAATCGCGTACACCATCGGGCGGGGTGACGGTCAGCTTGTCGGCCCAGCCCTGAAATTTGAAGACGCTGCCGAGCGGCGTCTGGAAGCTGGTCAGCGCCGCGCCACTATCGGCACCCAGCACTTCATAGCCGGCGTTGAGCTTCCAGCTGCGAATGTCGAACGTCGCATCGGCCAGCCAATAATCGGCCTCATAACGTGCGGGATTGTGGTGATAGTCGGATTGGCGTGCCCAGCTGAGCTGATAGGCCAGCGTCACGCGCGGCGCGATCGCCCGGCCGCCGGTGAGGCGGGCGCCATAGCTCTGGCTGGAGAGGCGATAGCCCTGCACCGCTGCCTCATCCTGATCGATGAGATAGGCGAAGCCGGTCAGTGTACCCAGCGGTGTCGCCACGCCCAGATTGGCGAAGACATTGTTGCCGCCCACGCCCCGCTGCCGCGCGCCCCGTCCCTCCGTGCCCCAGATCGTGCGCACGTCCCAGGCATAAGTGAGGTCGAGCTTTACGCCCTTCAGCGGCACGATCTCGCCGCGCACCGCGTCCAAGGTCTGCGCGTTGTTACGGAAGGCTGCGTTGCCGACGAACCGCTCGTCGTCGAGCGCGATGCGCTGGCGGCCGGCCGTCACGGTGAGCGGTTTGGTGCGATATTGCAGCTGCGCGCGGTAGATGGCGACATTCTCCGGGTCGGCGATCATCGGCCGCGACGCCACCCCGTGCAGCCCGTCATCATAATCGCCCACCACCGCCAGATTGCCCTGCGCCTCGCCCAGCGCCACCCACGGGCCACGGCTGAACTCGGCGCCGGCACGGGCGCGGATCGTCACCGCGTCGGCGGTGTCGGCAATGCCGGCCTGATCGACATGCTCGTATCGCGTCCGCGCGTCGAACAGCGGCTTGATCGCCACCTCCTGGGCGCAGGCCGGCGCCGCGGCGACCAGCGTCGCCGCCGTGCTGATCCAGAAACGCATGCAATCCCCCCTGTCGATCGCAACGCGGCGGCGCCAGCCGCGGCCGTGCCGCCGCCGCGAGTGCGGATTATATCTGCGCGCCGCTGGTCCAGCGAGCGCGCCATGACGCCTTGACCAGCGTGAGCCCCAGCAACGCCGCCAGCGCCAGCCCGGCGAAGATCAGAAAGCCCGGCGCGAAGCTGCCCGCCAGTTGCTTGGCGAGCCCCAGCGATGAGGCGAGATAGAAACCCCCGATGCCGCCGGCCATGCCCACCAGCCCGGTCATTACGCCGATCTCCGCCTGGAAGCGCTGCGGCACCAGTTGGAACACCGATCCGTTGCCCGTGCCCAGCGCGAGCATCGCGACGACGAAACAGCCCAGCGCCACCGGCAGCGTCGGCGCGATGCTGACACCCGTCAGCGCGGCGGCGGCGAGCAGGAAGACGACCGACAGCGTCTTCACGCCGCCGATCTTGTCGGCCAGCGCGCCGCCGAGCGGGCGCACCAGCGACCCGGCAAACACACAGGCCGCCGTGCAATAGCCCGCGACAATTGTGGTCAGCTTGAACTGATCGGTGAAGTAGATCGGCAGCGAGGCCGCCAGCCCGACGAACCCGCCAAAGGTGACGGCATAGAAGCCCATCAGCCACCAGGCATCCGCCGATGCCAGCGGGTGGAGATATTCGATCAGCGTCTTGGGCGCGGGCGCGTTCGGCGCATCCTTGGCCATGGCGAGATAGACCAGGAAAACGATGCCGAGCGGAATGCACGCAAGACCGAGCACCGTGTTCCAACCGAACAGCTTGGCGAGCGCGGGCGCGAACAGCGCCGCCAGCACGGTGCCCGAATTGCCCATGCCGGCCAGCCCCATCGCCTTGCCCTGATGCTCGGGGGGATACCAGCGGCTGGCAAGCGGCAACGCGATCGCGAAGCTGGCGCCGGCAAAGCCCAGGATCACGCCCAGCGCCAGCGTGCCGCCGAAGCTGTTTACGCCCAGCAGATAGGCCGAAAGCAGGCCCGCGATCACGATGATCTGGCTGATCGCCCCCGAACGCTTGGGCCCGATGCGATCGACCAACAGCCCGTTGACGACCCGCAAAACCGCGCCTGCGAGCGTCGGCGTCGCTACCATCAGGCCCTTTTGCGCGGCGGTGAGATGCAGCGTCCGGGCGATGTCCGGCGCCAGCGGCCCGAGCAGGACCCATACCATGAAGGCCAGGTCGAAATAGAGGAACGCGGCGACCAGCGTCGGCCAGTGCCCGCTTTGCCAGAAGCCGCCGCCGTTCGCGTTGGTCGGCCGTGTATCCACGCCTTGATCCAGAAATGCCGTTGCCATGATGACGTCCCCAATGCCGATCTGAAAAGAACAAGAAAAAAGCCGCTCGCCGGACGTTCGCGGGCTCGCGAAATCCGGTCAGCGGCTTTGCTGCGTTCAGAGGGGGAGGATGGCCCCGGCTTTGGGGTGCCCTCCCGATGGGCGCGCTTCCTTGCGCGACTCGAATATCATCGCGCGGATCGCATTTTGCTGCAAGCGCGAAGTTCAGGTCCAGCCTTGCGTAGAGCCGGAGCGGCCGGCCGACCGGTATCGCCCAGTTTGCAGACACCCCCTCGGCTAGGTACAATGACCACTCGCGGGTTGGGATAGGTCGGATGATGATATTCCTGTTGGCCTTGTCGGTGTCTCAGGAAGTTGTTGGTCGACCACGATTTGATCACACCAACGACATCGCGATCGCCGCTAGATTTCTGGCCGACGTCCGTCAGGGAAATGCAAGCCGGACAACAGTCACATTCGAGAACCGCGAAGACCCGAAAGCACCGACATTCGAAGCGTTCTCGCGCTATGCAAACGAGTGCAGCATCAAGCAAATATACGCGATCCCGGGCGCCACGCAGCGTCTTCCAATTTCCGTTGAATGGGATTGCGGCCGGTTCGTTGTGAAAGACGGGCGACCGACTTGGGAGGAACGTTTCGCGTCTTTCCGGGTCGACAACGGACGCGTCGTTGAGGCGACTTTTGGCAAGCTTCCGGTCGTCAAAATACGATAGGAAGTCGAAGCGCATCCCACTTAGCAGGAGTCATGAGTTGCTGTCCGCTTCCCACCACAATCGGGCACCGACTCGCCATCGCCTATCGCTCATAAGCGGACAGTCCGCTTATGCCGCACCTCGCCCGAAAGCTGCCATTCCGCTCACGCCCATAAGCGGTCGCGTGGATATTTCGACGACGCGGGGGTGACCGCGTCCTATGGGCCGGTTAGGTGAGAAGCTAGTGGTGATCGGAAG
>NZ_JBELIE010000148.1:0-8220 GCF_042091075.1 Sphingomonas sp.
GACGCGCCGGTATTGCCCGGACAGGGCGGCAACGCCGCCGCGCCGGCCACCGCCCCGGCGGACAACGGCGTCCCGCTCGCGGGTTGATCGTTCCCACATCGTCGTTTCGTCGCGCGCAGCGTGCCTGCGCGCTTGCCTTCGCTCGTATCTAAAGGTTAGGCGTCTTCTCCCATGGCGCGGTATATCTTCATCACCGGCGGCGTGGTTTCCTCGCTTGGCAAGGGTCTTATGGCGGCGAGCCTCGCCGCGCTCCTGCAGACGCGCGGTTATCGTGTACGCATCCGCAAGTTCGATCCGTATCTGAATGTCGATCCCGGCACGATGAGTCCGTATCAGCATGGCGAAGTCTATGTCACCGATGACGGGGCCGAGACCGACCTGGACCTCGGCCATTATGAGCGCTTTACCGGGGTCGCCAGTCGGCAGTCGGACAATGTGACGTCCGGCCGCATCTACAAGACGATCATCGAGCGTGAGCGGCGCGGCGATTATCTGGGCGCGACGGTGCAGGTGATCCCGCACGTCACCGATGCGATCAAGGCGTTCGCGCGCGCCGAGACGGACGATCTGGACTTCGTGCTGTGCGAGATCGGCGGCACCGTCGGCGATATCGAGTCGCTTCCGTTCATCGAGTCGATCCGCCAGCTGAAGAACGAAGTCGGCCGGGGCAATGCGATCAGCATCCACGTCACGCTGGTGCCGTATATCGCGGCGGCGGGCGAGCTGAAGACCAAGCCGACGCAGCATTCCGTTCGTGAGCTGGCCGCGCTGGGGGTGCAGCCGGACATTCTGGTGTGCCGCTGCGAAAAGCCGCTGCCGGAAACCGAGCGCGCGAAGATCGCGCTGTTCTGCAACGTGCCCGAAAGCGCGGTGATCCCGGCGCTGGACGCGAAGAGCATCTATGCGGTCCCGCTGCAATATCACGGCGAAGGCCTTGATTCGGAAGTGCTGCGCGCATTCGGCATAACGCCGTCGTCGCCGCCCGACCTGTCGCGCTGGGAAGAAATCGTCGATCGCCTCATGCACCCCGAAGGGGAGGTGACGATCGGCGTGGTCGGCAAATATGTCGGCCTGCAGGATGCGTATAAGTCGCTCAACGAGGCGCTCGTCCACGGCGGCATCGCCAATCGCGTCAAGGTGAACATCCGCTGGATCGACGCGGAACTGTTCGAAGGCGACGACGCGGAAATCGCCGCGCATCTGGAGCCGCTCCACGCGATCCTCGTCCCCGGCGCGTTCGGTTCGCGTGGCGCGGAGGGGAAGATCGCGAGCGTCCGTTTCGCCCGGCAGCGGCGAGTGCCCTATTTCGGCATCTGTTTCGGGATGCAGATGGCGTGCATCGAGGGCGCGCGCGATCTCGCCGGGATCACCCAGGCCTCGTCCACCGAATTCGGCCCGACCGAGGAACCCGTCGTCGGGCTGATCACGGAATGGATGACGGAGAGCGGCCTGGAAACGCGCGCCGCCGATGGCGATCTGGGTGGCACGATGCGGCTGGGCGCCTATCCCGCGCAGCTCAGCGGCAACAGCGTCGTCGCGTCGATCTATGGCAATACCGAGATTTCCGAGCGTCACCGGCACCGTTACGAAGTCAACACCGCCTATCGCGAGCGGCTGGAAGCCGGGGGCCTGGTGTTCTCCGGTCTGTCCCCCGACGGCATGCTGCCGGAAATCGTCGAGCGGCCCGATCATCCGTGGTTCGTGGGGGTGCAATTCCATCCCGAGCTGAAGAGCAAGCCGTTTGATCCGCATCCCTTGTTCGCGAGCTTCATCGCGGCCGCGGTGAAGCAGAGCCGGCTGGTCTGACCCGGCGGATCGTGTCAGGTCGTCGGGTATGAGCCAGCGACCCGTCACCCCTCTACCCGCGCTGAAGGGCGAGCAGCTGCGTGCCAGCCGCCCGGAAGCGCATGTCTGGCTGTCCGCCTCGGCGGGTACGGGCAAGACGCAGGTGCTCGCAGCGCGGGTGTTCCGGCTGTTGCTGCGCGATGTCGCGCCCGGCGCGATCCTGTGCCTGACGTTCACCAAGGCGGGCGCGGCGGAGATGGCGGCGCGGGTCAATCGCCAGCTCGCGGCCTGGGTGCGCATGCCGGATACGGAATTGGCGCGCGATCTGGTTTCGCTCGGCGAGCGTCCGACCGCGGCGTTGATCGCGCGCGCGCGCACCTTGTTTGCGCGTGTGCTGGATGCGCCGGGCGGCGGGCTGCGCATCCAGACGATCCATGGTTTCTGCCAAAGCCTGCTGGCCGCTTTCCCGATGGAGGCGGGGCTGGTGCCCGGCTTTCGCCCGATCGAGCCGCGCGAGGAGGCGCTGTTGCGACGGCAGGCCCTGTCGGATCTGCTGGTCGATGCCGAGCGCGAAGGGCGCGTCACGCCGGTCGACGCGATCGGCCAGCTCAGCGTTCGGCTCGGCGAGCAGGGCGCGGAACAATATCTGGCCGACTGCGCCCGCGCGGGCGAGGCGCTCGACGCGCTGCCGGCGGGGATCGCGCCGTTCATCCGCGCGCAGCTGGGCGTGCCGCTGGGCGACGTGGATGAGGTGATCGCGGCGGGTTGCGCGGCGATCGACGAGGTGATGGTTGCGCGGATCGGTGCGGCGCATCGTGGCTGGGGTACGTCGACGGGAACAGGTTTCGCCGAGACGATCGCCCGTTGGCTGGCAGCGGATCACGCCGCCCGCGTGGCGATGCTGCCCGATCTGATCGGCGTCGTCCGCACCGCCAAGGGGGAGCCTCGCAAGGCGTCGGCGAAACTGATTGCGATCGAGCCCAATTTCGAGGACCTGGCGGCGGAATTGGGGGGGGCGTGCGCCGATCTGCTGTCGCTCCGTATCCGCGCCGCCTACGCCGATCGGCTGGGTGCCGCGCTGGAGGTGGGGCGCGACTATGCGCGCGGCTATGTCGCCGCGAAGCGGCGCAGCGGGGCGGTCGATTTCGATGATCTGATCGGCGCGGCGGTCAAGCTGTTGCAGCAGGAAGGGATCGGCGACTGGATCCGCTACAAGCTGGACCAGATCACCGAACATGTGCTGGTCGATGAGGCGCAGGACACCAATATCGCGCAATGGACGATCATCCGCGCGCTGGTGGACGAATATTTCGTCGGTCGCGGGGTCTATGCGCCCTCGGTGCGGACGTTGTTCACGGTCGGGGATTTCAAGCAGGCGATCTTCGGCTTCCAGGGAACCAATCCGCTGACTTTTCTGGCGGCGGAGGAACATTTCCGTCGCAAGGCGGCGGAGGTGGTCGGCGATGATGCGATGCCGGATGATGAGCGCGGACTGCCCTTCGAGCGCCTGTCGCTGACCGATTCCTTTCGCTCGACCGCGCCGGTGCTGGAATTCGTCGACGCCGCGATCACGACGGTCGGCGCGTCGGGGCTGGGCGCCGCCGACGATATCCCGCTGCACGCCAGCCAGGTGGCGGGGCCGGGTGCGGTGGCGCTGTGGCCGCCGATCGCCACCGGCGCGACCGAGGCGGAGGACGGAGGCGAGGAGGGCTGGGTGGACGATGCCGTGCGTGCCAATGCGACACGCATCGCGCGCGCGGTACGGCAATGGCTTCGTCCGGCGGAGCAGGGGGGGCTGATGCTGGAGAGCAAGGGCCGCGCACTCCGCCCCGAAGACGTGATGATCCTCGTCAAGCGACGTGGTGAGCTGGCGCAACTGCTGGTCGCGCGCCTGTACGCCGAAGGTGTCCCCGTCGCCGGGGTGGATCGGCTGAGGCTATCGGCACCTTTGGCGGTGCAGGACCTGCTTGCGGTGATCCGCTTCGTGCTTCAGCCGGAGGATGATCTGTCGCTGGCCAGTCTGCTCGTCTCGCCGCTGATCGGTTGGAGCCAGGACGAATTGATGATGCGCGCGGTGGAGCGCGACAGCGGCACGCGGCACGGCCCGCTGTGGCGCCATCTGACGCGGCATCACGCCGACGAGGTCGCGCCCTTGGAGGCGTTGCTCGCCGGCGCCGATTTCGACACGCCCTATCGTTTCCTGGAAATGATCCTTTCTGGCCCGCTCGACGGGCGGCGCAGGTTGCTGGCGCGGCTCGGCGAGGAGGCGCGCGATCCGATCGAGGAATTGCTCAACGCGGCGCTGGAGTTCGAAACCAACACGACGCTCTCGCTGCAACGCTTCCTCGATTGGTTCGAACGCGACGAGGTGGAGATCGTCCGCGATGCCGCCGCGCCGCTTGATGCCGTCCGCGTGATGACCGCGCACGGGTCGAAGGGGCTGCAGGCACCATTGGTGATCCTGGCGGATGCCACCTCCGATCCCGACGCCAGCCCGCGCTCCACGCTGATGTGGACTCCCGATGGACTGGAGCGGCCGATCCCGGTGTTCCGGCCCCGCAAGGAGGAGCGCGCGGGCGCGATCGACGAAGCGCTGACCGAGGTCGAGCGGCGGGAGCGGGAGGAGCATTGGCGATTGTTCTATGTCGCAGCGACGCGCGCCGAGGAACGGCTGGTGATCGCCGGGTCGCTGAGCGCGAAATGGAACGGTATTCCGCCCGAGGCGAGCTGGTATGCCGCCGCGTGCCGTACCTTCGATGCGCTGGGCGTTCCACCCGCCGGCGACGATGGCGAGCGGCTCTTTGTCGGCCATCGCCCCGCCGGCGCGGTGACGGCGCGCCCGCGGGCGGGGGAAGGGCAGCCGGCGCATCCCGACTTGCCCGATTGGGCGCGCCAGGCTGCACCGCGCCCGGTCTATCCGCCGCGCCCGTTGGCGCCGTCGGCGATCGGGGCGGATGAAGTGGCCGATCCGCCGCCGCCCGGCCCGGCGATGCAGCTCGCCGCCGAGCGCGGAAAGTTGATGCACGCCCTGTTCGAACGGCTGCCGCCCTTGGCGTCCGATCAGCGCCGCGCCGCGGCGGACCTGTGGTTGCGCGCGCGCGGCGTCGCCGACGTGGCGGCAGTGATCGATCCGGTCCTCGCCGTGCTGGAGGATGCGCGCTTCGCCGATCTGTTCGGGCCGCAGGCGCTGGCGGAGGTGCCGGTCAGTGCGACCTTGCCCAACGGCCGGGTCGTCGCCGGGACGATCGATCGCGTGCTGATCGCGGACGGCGTGATCCGCGTGATCGACTATAAGACCGGGCGTCAGGTGCCGCGCGATGCCACGGAGGTGCCCGCCTATCACCTCGCACAGATGGCGGCCTATCACGGCGCGCTGGAGGCCATCGTGCCGGGCGCGCGGGTCGAAGCGGCGTTGCTCTACACCGCCGGCCCGACGTTGATCGTCCTGACCGAGGGGCAGATCGCGGCGGCCAAGGTGCGCTTCGCGGCGGCGGAGCAAAGCTTGTCGGTCGACGGTTGAGCACGCAGCGCCGGCGCCCTAGCTACACAGTCGAAGGAGTAAACCATGGCCACGATGAAGATCACCGACGACAGCTTCCAGAGCGACGTACTCGATGCCGAAAAGCCGGTGCTGGTGGATTTCTGGGCGGAATGGTGCGGGCCATGCAAGATGATCGGGCCCAGCCTTGAGGAACTGTCCGACGAATATGGCGACCAGGTGACGATCGCGAAGCTGAACATCGACGAGAATCCCGATGCTCCGGGTCAATATGGCGTGCGCGGTATCCCGACGATGATCCTGTTCAAGGGCGGCGCACCTGCCGCCACCAAGATCGGCGCCGGGCCGAAGGGCGAGATCAAGGCCTGGCTCGAAGCCGAGCTGGACTAACCATAGCGGGGCCGCCGGACGCGCGGCCCCCCTTTTTCGCTGGTCAGTCGAACAGGATCGCCGCCGCCTGCCGCCAGATCGCATCGGTGGTGGCGGCGAGCATGATCGGGCGGTGGTCTGCCACGCGGTAGCAGGATCCGTCGGCACGTCGGCAAACGCCGCCCGCCTCCGCCAGGAACAGCGCGCCGGCGGCATGATCCCAGGGCAGCACGCGCTGGAACAGCGCGACATCGGCCTGCCCCAGCACCAGTTGCGGATATTGCTCGCCCGCGCAGCGGGGCGTCGCGACGATTTCCATCCGGTCACGGGTTCGCCTGGCGGTTTCCTCGCGTGCGGCATCGTCCATGAAGTGCAGGCTGATCGCCGCGCGTAGCGATGCCAAGGGATCGCGCGCTGCCACGGTCATGCGGCGTCCGTCGATCCAGGCGCCGCCCCCGCGCACCGCGCTACACAGGCGATCGAGCACGGGGTCGTAGATCCATGCGGCAACGGTGTCACCGTCCTCCAACAGCGCCAGCATGATCGCGAACGGCGAGCGGCCATGCGCGTAATTGTTCGTGCCGTCGATCGGATCGATCAGCCAGATACGCCCTTTATCGAGCCCGTCGAGCAGGGATGCGTCGCTCGCGGTCGCTTCTTCGCCGACGATTCGCGCGTCGGGATCGAGCGCGGCCAGCCCGGCGGTCAACCGCCGCTCCGCCTCACGGTCGGCCACGGTGACGAGATCGTCGGCTTCCTTCTCGACCACATCCTCGGCCGACAGATTGCGGAAATGCGCCATCACCACGTCGCGCGCGACGCGGCGGATCAGCGCATCGACCGGGCCGTGGAGCGGATGCCGCGTCATGGCATCAACTACGGTAGTCGGCGTTGATGGAAATATAGCCGTGCGTCAGGTCGCACGTCCACACCGTTGCCCGGCCTTCGCCGATCCCGAGATCGACCCCGATGTCCACCTCCTGGCCTTTCAGATGCTCGGCCACCGGCGCCTCGTCATAGCCCTCCACGGCCAGTCCGCGCTCTGCCACCTGGGTGGCGCCGAAGCGGATCGACAGGCGGTCGCGATCGGCAGGCTCCCCGGCCTTGCCGACCGCCATCACCACGCGACCCCAATTGGCGTCTTCCCCCGCGATCGCCGTCTTCACCAGCGGTGAATTGGCGATCGACAGGGCGATGCGATGCGCGGAAGCGTCACTTTCCGCACCCTCGACCGTGATCGCGATCTGTTTCGACGCGCCTTCGCCGTCACGCACGACGAGCAGCGCGAGCTGGCGGCAGACATCGTCGAGCGCCGCGCGGAAGGCGTCGGCGCCAGCGCTATCGTCGTCGACCAGCGCCATATTGCCTGCCGCTCCGGTGGCGAAGGCCAGCACCGTATCGCTGGTCGAGGTGTCGCTATCCACCGTGATGCAGGAGAAGGTGCGCCTGTTCGCCGCCGACAGCGCCGATTGCAGGAACGGGGCGGAAACCGCCGCGTCGGTGAAAATGAAGCCCAGCATCGTCGCCATATCCGGCGCGATCATGCCGCTTCCCTTGATGATCGCGGCGATCGTGATCGTGCGGCCATCCACTATCGCGGTCGCGGTCGCGCCTTTCTCGAAGGTATCGGTGGTGCCGATCGTCGCGGCGGCATCACGCCAGTCGGCGACTGGCGCGACAAAGGCGGCGTCGAGCCCGGCCTCGGCCTTGTCGACCGGAAGCGGGACGCCGATCACCCCGGTGGAGGCGACGAACACGTCTGACGGCTGGCAGCCAAGACGCATGGCAGCGCGCGCCGCCAGCGCTTCCACCGCCGCACGACCGCGATGGCCGGTGAAGGCGTTCGAATTACCCGCGTTGACGATCAGCGCTCGCGCCTGCCCCAGCACCAGCGCGTCGCGACACCATTCCACCTCCGGCGAAGGGCATTTCGATTGCGTCGTC
The DNA here is from genome assembly GCF_042091075.1 of Sphingomonas sp. Taxonomy (GTDB): domain Bacteria; phylum Pseudomonadota; class Alphaproteobacteria; order Sphingomonadales; family Sphingomonadaceae; genus Sphingomonas. The sequence continues at coordinate 7,598 of NZ_JBELIE010000148.1, forward strand.
ACGCCCGCGACCGTGGTGCCAGGGGTGAATTCGGCGAAGGTCAGGTCGCAGCGGTCCCACTCCTTGTAACGCGCGCGCGCTACCCGCACGGTGACGCCTGCGATCGCGGGCATGACGGGGAAAGGAATGGCGAGCGGCGATACCGCGTGGCTGGGCGTCGACATGCGCGCCGCATAGCCGCCATGGCACGGCAGGCAAAGGGGGCAGGGCGCGTGACCGCACGGATCCTGGCCGTATCGCGCCGGCGAGCACCGGCCGGTCGCGCATCCGGCGGTGGACGTGGGCGCGAGGGCATCCTATGTCTCCACGCGATGAACCTGCTGTTGCTTCTTTCGGCGCTGCTGTCGGCCCTGTCCGGCATGGGGGCGAGCGCGCGGCAGCCGCAGGTCGCGCACGCGGTCGCGCAGCAGGCGCAGGTCGCCTCCGAGGTGACCGCGCGGAGAATCGCCGCCCGGCCGGTGCAGCCGCTCGCCGCGCTGGTCACCAGCGCGGCCCGGGGATTGTGGAATGCCCTGACCGTGGCGCCGATCGCGCCGCTCTTCGCTTCGCGCCGGCGCGAATAGCCATTGCCGCGCGCCGCCGGGCCCCGGGCGGCGCTTCCGTAGTTCCTTTCCGCGCGCTTG
>NZ_JBELIE010000149.1:0-8198 GCF_042091075.1 Sphingomonas sp.
TGCAAGGATTTGCAGTCCTCTGCGTCACCACTCCGCCATCGCGCCTCGATGCGGTGAGAGCCGGCGCAGATGCGGGCGTGCGCGCCGCGTGTCAAGCGCCCAATCGCCCACCCGGAGCAGGCATCGCCCGTCGACGCACCATGAAGGTTGGCGTGCGCGCCGCCACGCGATACAAGCGCGCCGCACACAACGTGTGTTGCATCCCTATAACAGCCATGCCACAGGAAGGCCGATGATCTCCACTGCCGCCGCCTCCGCCGATCGCCACGACGATTTCGCCGCCATGCGCCAGGCGATGGTGGCGAGCCAGCTGCGTACCGCAGCGGTCGCCGATCCACGCGTGATCGCCGCGATGGCGGAGGTGCCGCGCGAGCGGTTCGTTCCCGCTGCCTCCGCGGCGCTGGCGTATCGCGACACGGCGATCGATCTGGGGCAGGGACGCCGCCTCAACACGCCGCTGGCGACCGCGCGGCTGCTCAATCAGGCGCGTCTGGGGGCTGGCGATCGCGTGCTGCTGATCGGTACCGCCACTGGCTACACCGCCGCCGTGCTGGCGCGGCTGGTGCGCGAAACGGTCGCGGTCGAATCGCTGCCGGATCTCGTCCGCCATGCCACCGATGCGCTGGCGCCGGTCGCCAACGTCACCTTGGTAGAGGGGGCATTGGAGAAGGGGCATCACCAGGCCGCGCCGTATGACGTGCTGGTCGTCGACGGTGCGGTGGAGGAACTGCCCGAGACGCTGGTGACCCAGCTGGTCGATGGCGGCCGGATCGTCACCGGCCTGGTCGACAAGGGCGTCTATCGCCTCGCGGCGGGGGCGCGGCGTGGCGCGGCGCACTCGCTGCTGCCGTTCGCGGATATCGACTCGGTGCCGTTGCCCGGCTTCGCGCGGCCGCATCGTTTCACCTTCTGAGGGATCAAGCTATCGTGCGTGTGCGTCTTTCGCTGTTCCTGTCGGTCGCCGCACTGGTGGGAGGACCGGCATCGGCCGAAACATTGCGCGACGCACTGGCCAAGGCGTACCAGAACAATCCGACGCTGACCGCGCAGCGCGCGGCGCAGCGTGCCAATGACGAGAACGTACCGATCGCGCGTGCCGGCGGACGGCCGACGGTGTCGGTCAGCGGCGGCGTGAACGAGAATCTGATCCGTAGCGGCAACAATTTTACCACGCCTGAACGGCTGGCGCAGGGCAATGCCAGCGTGACGCTGCCGCTCTATCAGGGCGGGCGTGTTCGCAACGGCGTCCGCGCGGCGGAAATCCGGGTAGACGCCGGCGCGGCGAATTTGCGCGGGGTGGAGGCGTCGACCTTCACCGACGTCGTCAGCGCGTATAACAATGTGCTCCGCGACGAGGCGATCGTCAGCCTGAACCGGCAGAATGTGCGCGTGCTGGAAACCAACCTGCGCGCCAGCCGCGACCGGTTTGAGGTCGGTGACCTGACGCGCACCGACGTCGCGCAGTCCGAGGCGCGCCTGAGCCTCGCGCGCGCGCAGTTGCAGACGGTGCAGGCCAATCTGATCGCCAGCCGCGAAAATTACGTTCGTCTGGTGGGGACCGCGCCCGATGCGCTCGAAGCGCCGCCGCCGCTGCCGGCGCTACCCACCGCGCCCGATACCGCGGTGGAGGTCGCGCTGCGTGACAATCCCACGCTCTATGCCGCGCGTCGGGTGCGCGAGGCGACCGATTATGATGTGCGTGTCGCGCGGGCGGGGCGCCTGCCGCAGGTCGGCGTCACCGCGGGGCAGAATTACCTCAACTATCTGGGCAGTCTCGGCGCCGGGACCGGCCTGGGCGTCGGGCAGACCGGCACTTCCACCGCGATCGGTCTGTCGCTGAGCCTGCCGATCTTTCAGGGCGGCCTTCCGGCGGCGCGGATCCGACAGGCGCAGGAGTTGCGCGGGCAGGCGATCGAACAGGCAACCGCCGCCGAACGCCAGGTGGTCGCGACGACCCGCTCCGCCTTTGCGATCTGGCGCTCGTCCCAGGAAGTGATCAAAAGCGCCGAGGCCGCGGTCAGCGCGAACAAGCTGAGCCTTGAGGGCGTTCGCGCCGAAAACAGCGTCGGCACGCGCACGATCCTCGACATCCTCAATGCCGAGCAGGAATTGCTCAACAGCCAGGTGACGCTGGTGACGGCGCGACGCGACGCCTATGTCGCCGGCTTCGCGCTGCTGGCGGCGATGGGGCATGCCGAGGCGGACGATCTGGGCCTCGACGGCGGGCCGCTGTACGATCCGACGACGCATTACCGCGCGGTCCGCAACAGTATCTCGGACTTCAACTCGGGTCGCCGCGCCGATCCGGTCGCACCCGGCACCACGCAAATCCCCGCCCAGGATGCCTCGGTCACCCGCCCGCTGGAACCGATGCTCGAAAGCGATGTTGACAGGACACCCGCATTAACGACAGGTGTTGATCGACCGCGCCCGTAATGGGCGGAGACGTTGCAAGGGACTGCGCGATGGGGGATTTAAGCGCCGAACCGTCGATGGAAGATATTCTCGCTTCCATCAAACGGGTCATCAAGGAAGGCGAATCGCAGACGCCGCCGCGTCGCGCCGCACCGCGCCCGCTGCCCGCGCAGGAACGCCCGCTCGCACCGCAGGAGCGCGGGCTGACGACCGACGAACCCGGTGAGCAGGTGCTGGAATTGCGCGAGCCGCTGCGCGCGCCGGCGCTCACGCCCGAAGCGCCGGTGGCGGCACCGATCGCGCAGGCCAGCGAAGAGGATGCGGGCTTCGTCGCAGACCCGGTGGCGGCGCCGTCCCCCGCGGCGGCATCGCCCGCCGCTCCGGTGGTATCGTCGCGCACCGTCGAGGCGACGCGCGACGCGCTTAACGCGCTCAACCGGCTGATGGTGAAGCCCGAGCCGGAGAGCGACGGCACGCTGGAGGGGCTGGTGCGCGAGATGTTGCGCCCGATGTTGAGCGAATGGCTCGACCGCAATCTGCCGTCGCTGGTGGAACAGATGGTCGCGCGCGAGATCGCCAAGATCACCCGCCAGGGGTGACGGCGGCGACGCGGCGACGGGATTGCCCGGCCGCGGTCGCCAAACTCGTTGCGGCGATTGTTTCATTCGCGACGATCTGCTTTATCCTCGGGGCATGAAGAGCAAGTTCGTCGCGAGTCTGATCGCACCCGCCGCCGCCCTGGCCGCCATCGTCGCCATGCCTGCCAGCGCCCGGCAATTGACGATCGATGACGTGACGATGCTCAGTCGGGTCGGTACGCCGTCCGCCTCTGCCGACGGCCACTGGCTGGTATGGGCGCAGCGCGAGACGGACCTCGACGCCGATCGTGGCCGCTACGATCTCTGGAAGCTCGATCTGACGCGCCCCGGCGCCGTGCCGACCCGACTCGCCGCAGACCCGGCGCTGGATGAGAATGATCCGCAGATCGTCGGCACGACGGTGTATTTCACCGCCGACGATGCGATCTGGTCGATCCCGGTGGCTGGGGGAACGCCCCGGCGGCTGACCGACTTCAAGGGCGGGTTCAACGGGTTCAAGGTGTCGCCGCGCGGCGATCGGATCGCGATCTGGGCGGACCGCCGTCCGGGAGCGGCCACCCTGGAGCCGGCGGTGGCAAAGAAGGACGCCGATGCCGGGGCGGGGCGCAGCTACGATCGATTGTTCGTGCGGCATTGGGATAGCTGGGCCGACGGAACGCGCTCGCAATTGTTCACGCTGCCGCTGACCGCGGCTGGCGCGAAGGGCAACGGCGCCGCGGTATCGCGTCCGCTGGTCGGCGACACACCGTCGAAGCCGTTCGGTGGCGCGGAGGAAATCGCGTGGAGCCCGGATGGCAGGACGCTCTATTTCGCGCTGCGCGAGGCGGGACGGATCGAGCCGCTGTCGACCAATCTCGACATCTGGTCGACCGCCGCCGACGGCAGCGGCGCGCCAGTGAACCTGACCGCGACGAACCAGGCCACCGATACGCAACCCAGCGTCTCGCCGGATGGACGCAAGCTCGCCTATCTGGCGATGCGGCGGCCCGGCTATGAGGCGGATCGGTATGTCCTGACGATCCGCGATCTGGCGACGGGCAAGCTGACGTCCCTGACCGAGCGGTGGGATCGCTCGGTGGGATCGGTGCAATGGGCGCCCGATTCGCGCTCGCTGTATGTCACCGCCGAGGATACGCAGGACGTACCGCTGTTCCGCGTCGATGCGGCCACCGGCGCGACCACGCGATTGACCGGCGCTGGTCATGTCGCCGCGCTGGCGCTGACCGCGCGTGGGCCGGTGATCGCGCTGGACAGCCTGACCGCACCGGCCGACTTCTACCGCGTCGTTCCCGGCGCCGCACCGATCCGGCTGACCGATGTCAACCGGACGCGGCTGGCGGGGATCGATCTGCCGACGGTCGAGCGGTTCAATTTCAAGGGCGCGAACGGCGACACGGTGTGGGGCTATGCGGTGCGGCCCGCTGGCGTGACGGGCAAGCTGCCGATCGCGTTCATGGTCCACGGCGGCCCGCAGGGATCTAGCAACGACAGCTGGTCATACCGCTGGAATCCGGCGGTGTTCGCTGGCGCGGGCTATGCGCTGGTGGCGATCGATTTCCATGGTTCGACCGGCTACGGCCAGGCGTTCACCGACGCGATCCGCAACAATTGGGGCGGCTGGCCGCTGGAGGATCTGCAGAAGGGACTGGCGGCCGCGACCTCCCGATACGAGTGGCTCGACGCCGACAATGCCTGTGCGCTCGGCGCGAGCTATGGCGGCTATATGATGAACTGGATCGAGGGCCGCTGGCCCGACCGGTTCAAATGCATCGTTCAGCACGACGGCGTGTTCGATGCGCGCGCCATGGCCTATGAAACCGAGGAACTGTGGTTCGACGAGTGGGAGCACGGCGGGAAGGCCTATTACGAGGATCCCGCCGCGTTCGAAAAATGGAACCCGGTCAACTATGTCGATCGCTGGAAGACCCCGATGCTGGTGATTACCGGCGAAAAGGATTTCCGCATCCCCTATACGCAGGGGATCGCCGCGTTCACGGCGCTGCAGCGGCGCGACATTCCGTCGCGGCTGCTGGTCTTTCCCAACGAGAATCATTGGGTGCTGAAGCCCAAGAATTCGCGGCAATGGTATCGTGAGGTGCTCGGCTGGATGAACCGCTGGACGCGAAGGGCGGCCGAGTGACGGTGCGTCGCTAGGCGTGCCGCACGGCGCCGCCCTTTCCTTTTGCGGCGGCGCGGGATAGCCCGCGCGGATCATGACCGAACTCGCGAAGACCTTCGACCCCGCCGCCATCGAAACCCGCTGGTATCAGCATTGGGAGGAGAGGGGGTTGTTCCACCCCGATCGCCCCCAGGCGGAGCCATGGACGATCGTCAATCCGCCGCCGAACGTCACCGGCAGCCTGCATATCGGCCATGCACTCGACAATACGTTGCAGGATATCCTGACGCGCCATGCGCGGCTGAAAGGCAAGGATGCGCTGTGGGTGGTCGGCACCGACCATGCGGGCATCGCGACGCAGATGGTGGTCGAACGCCAGATGGCGGCGCAGCAGCAGAAGCGCACCGATTTCTCGCGCGATGATTTCGTCGCGAAGGTGTGGGAGTGGAAGGCGGAGAGCGGCGGGCAGATCACGCGCCAGCTGCGCCGGCTCGGCTGCTCGATGGACTGGGCCAACGAACGTTTCACGATGGACGAAGGCTTCAGCAAGGCGGTGCTGAAAGTATTTGTCGCGCTGCATCGCGAGGGTCTGCTGTATCGCGACAAGCGGCTGGTGAACTGGGATCCCGGGCTTGGCACCGCGATCAGCGATCTCGAGGTGGAAACGCGCGAGGTGCACGGCAAATTCTGGCACCTTCGCTATCCGCTGGCGGACGGCAGCGGTGATATCGAGGTGGCGACCACCCGGCCGGAGACGATGCTCGCCGATATGGCGGTGGCCGTGAACCCGGAGGATGAGCGGTATACCGCGCTGATCGGGCGGCAGATCCGCTTGCCGATCACCGGGCGACTGATCCCGATCGTTGCCGACGAACATGCCGATCCGGCGCTTGGGTCGGGCGCGGTGAAGATCACACCGGGGCATGATTTCAACGACTTCGAGGTCGGCCGTCGCGCCGGGATCGAAGCGCGCGACATGCTCAACATGCTCGATGCCAAGGCGGCGGTGTGCCAGACCGCTGACGGCCTGATCCCCGCCGAGCTGATCGGGCTGGAGCGGTTCGCCGCGCGCAAGGCGATCGTCGAGCGGCTGGAGGCCGAGGGCGCGCTGGTCCGTGTCGAGGACCGCACGATCCAGACTCCCTATGGCGACCGCTCCGGCGTGGTGATCGAGCCGTGGCTGACCGACCAATGGTATGTCGACGCCGCGACGCTGGCAAAGCCGGCGATCGAGGCAGTGCGATCCGGCGCGATCCAGCTCGTGCCGAAGACGTGGGAAAAGACCTTCTTCAACTGGATGGAAAATATCCAGCCGTGGTGCGTCAGCCGGCAATTGTGGTGGGGGCATCGTATCCCGGCATGGTTCGCGGAGGACGGCAGCGTCCATGTCGCGGAAAGCGCGGAGGAGGCGCAGGCGCAGGCGGGCGAGGGGGTCGCCCTGACGCAGGATCCCGACGTGCTCGATACCTGGTTTTCCAGCGCGCTATGGCCGTTCGCGACGCTGGGCTGGCCGGAGGACGGCGATGCCACGCTGGCCGGGCGCTATCCCAATGACGTGCTCATCTCGGGTTTCGATATCCTGTTCTTCTGGGATGCCCGCATGATGATGCAAGGGCTGCACTTCATGAAGGAGGTGCCGTTCCGGACTCTGTATCTGCACGGCCTCGTCCGTGCCGCCGATGGCGCCAAGATGTCGAAGTCGAAGGGCAATACCGTCGACCCGCTTGGCCTGATCGACACCTATGGGGCGGACGCGCTGCGCTTCTTCATGGCGGCGATGGAAAGCCAGGGCCGCGACATCAAGATGGATGAGAAGCGGGTCGAGGGATATCGCAATTTCGCGACCAAGCTGTGGAACGCGAGCCGTTTCGCGCAGGCCAACGGGATCGGCGGATCGGACACGATCGAGCCGCCCGCCGCGACACTGGCGGTCAATAAATGGATCGTCGCGGAAACGGTCGCTACGGTGCAGGCGGTCGATCTGGCGCTGGCCGACTATCGCTTCGACGCGGCGGCGAATGCGATCTACCAGTTCGTGTGGAGCCGTTTCTGCGACTGGTATCTGGAGCTGATCAAGGGAGCGATCGACACCGAGACGAAGGCGGTGGCGGGCTGGGTGCTCGACCAGATCCTGATCCTGCTGCACCCGTTCATGCCGTTCATCACCGAGGAACTGTGGCATGCGCTGGCACCGCGAGAGAGCGAACTGATCGTCGCTCGCTGGCCGATGCCCGATGCCCGCGCGCTCGATCCGCAGGCTGTGCAACAGGTCGAGCGGCTGATCGAGCTGATCGAGCATGTTCGCGCGGCGCGGGCGGAACTGAACGTGCCGCCGGGCGCCAGGATCGCGCTGCATACCGGCGATGGCACGGTGGCGGACGCGATCGCGCCGTATGTCGAGCGGCTGGCGCGGGTCACGCTGACCCCCGGCGAGGCGCAGGGCGCCCGCGCGCCGATCCTGTGGGGCAGTGAGACTTTCGCACTCGCACTGGAAGGGGTGATCGACCTCGATGCGGAGCGCGCGCGGCTGGCGAAGTCCCTCGCGGCGGCTGAGAAGGAGCGTGACGCGCTGGCGGGCCGGCTGAACAATCCGAGCTTCGTCGAACGCGCCAAGCCCGAGGCGGTGGAAAAGGCGCGCGCGGATCATGCCGAGAAAGCCGCCGATGCGGAGCGCTTCGCCGCGGCGCTGGCGCGGCTGGGGTGACGTCGACGAAACCCTGATACAGGCAAGGATCCTCTGTCCCCGACGCGCATCTTCTGCAAAGGAGGGCGCCGCGGGGCTTGGGAGGATGATGCGCGCATGGCGACGGAAGAAGCGGCTCCGGCGTTTTCGTCAGGCGGGCGCGGGCAACGCGATCTGACCGCGGGGGCGATCGCGCCGACGCTGCTGGCGTTCGCGCTGCCGACGCTGGGATCGAATGTCCTGCAGTCGCTCAACGGGTCGATCAATACGGTCTGGGTCGGGCGCTTTCTCGGCGAGGAGGCACTGGCGGCGACGAGCAACGCCAATATCATCATGTTCCTGATGTTCGGCATGGTGTTCGGCTTCGGCATGGCGGCGACGA
>NZ_JBELIE010000150.1:0-8183 GCF_042091075.1 Sphingomonas sp.
TGGGCTTGCCCTTCAGCGTTTCCATCGCCTCGCGCATCGTCTTGTCCGACGACAGTTTGCGCATGCCGACCGACTCGGCTTTGTTGGTCGGAACGCGCAGCGTCATGCGCTCCTTTTCGAATCGCAGCACGTACAGTTCCAGCTGCATGCCGGCGATTTCCTGTTTCTGCAGCTCGATCACACGGCCCACGCCATGCTTGGGATAAACGACATAATCACCGACATCGAAATGCAGAGCCTTGGCAGCCATGGGTGGCCTTTCCAATGTTGAGGCCCCGCCCCCCGCACGATCCGCGGCGGATCGCGAAAGAGGGATGGGACGGGGCGAAAGGTTTTACGTCTCCAGCGGGCGCGGGAAATAATGCGCCCGTGCCGGACCTGTGTAACACCAAGGCAATAAATTTTCCAGCCTAATTGGGCAGAAGCGCTGTCGTGCGGGAACCATCGCCGGTATGCCGGTTGGCTATCGCGGCATTGTGACGCCGTCGCCGCGCGGATATCCGCTCATCCGTCATGGCGGTGCATCCAGCCGCGCAATACGCCAATCGTTTCTTCCGGGCGATCGTTGAACGTGCCATGCGCCGCCCCCGGAATGACCGCGAGCTCCGCGCCGCCGGGCACCCGCGCGGCGAAGCTGGACAGCGTCGTCGGCACTGCTTCGTCATATTGGCCGGCCATGAACAGCGTGCGACGACCGTCGAGCTGTGCGAGCAGCGGCTCTCCATCATAATGGCGCAGCGTGCCGGTCGCGACGAATTCGCTCCGCCCCCACATCGCCTCGTACAGCCGGCGGTTGAAGCCGCGCCCGCCGTTCGTCCGCGCATAGCCGCGCATCTCCGCCGGTGGCGGCTCGCGCCCGTTGAAGCGTGCGTAATAGCTGCCGGTCGCGGTCTCGCAGGCTGTGGCGGCGGGGGGTGCGGGGCCGTCGCACGCGATCAGCATCTGTTGCGTGTCGGCGGGCAGGCTGCGGCGCAGCGCATCCGCGTCCGCGATCCAGCTGCGGGTCGAAATCAGCGGACTGGCCAGCACCACGCTGCGTAGCGCGGCGGGGCGGCGCGCGGCATATTCCAGCGCGACCGTGCCACCCCAGCTATGCCCGCACACATGCCAGTGCGCGATCCCCAGCCCGCCGCGAACCGCCTCCAATTCCTCGACGAAGCGTCCGACGTGCCAATTGGCGGGGTTCTCCGGCCAGTCTGACCGGCCACTGTCGAGCTGGTCATACAATATCACCGCGCGTTCGTCGGCCAGCGCGAGCGCATCGAGATAGGAGGCGTGCGTGCCGCCCGGCCCGCCGTGCACGATCACCAGCGGTGCACGCGGCCCCGCCAAATCGCCGTTGACGCGCGCATAGACGCGTCCCCCCGGCACGGGCAGCATCGCCTCCCGCGTGGGAGCGGGATAGGTCGCGGTCCGCGCCCAGGCCGGGATCGCGGCAAGGCCCGCGAGCGTCGCCGCTATCCCCAGTGCGGCGCGGCGGTCGATCGAGTTCATGCTGCCACACCCGTGGGGGCAGGATCGCGGATCAGTCGCCCTTGCCCGGCTCGGGGGTGAAATATTTATCGTACTTGCCTTCCTCGCCCTTGTGATCGTCGGCGTCGTCGGGGGTCTGATCCGCCTTGCGCGTGACATTGGGCCATTGCGCGGAGAAGGTGTTGTTCAGCTCCAACCACTGTTCCAGCCCGTTCTCGGTATCGGGCAGGATCGCCTCGGCCGGGCATTCCGGCTCACACACGCCGCAGTCGATGCATTCGGACGGGTTGATGACCAGCATCGTCTCGCCTTCGTAGAAGCAATCGACCGGACAGACCTCCACGCAGTCCATGTACTTGCAGCGGATGCAGGCATCGGTGACGACGTAGGTCATGGGCACGGGTTCCTTCGTGTTCTCCGGCCTGCTTTTGCGCCAGCAGGCGTCCGCGTCAACGTTCCGCGTTTTGATGCGAGACGTTTGCAGCATCGCCGGGCAGCAATTCCTGATAGCAGGCCAGCGCCTCCGCGGCGGGCCCGCGACGGCGCGGCAGCGCCTCGACACGCAGCACGCGCACCTGCCCGGCCTGCGCGAAGGTCAGGATATTGCCGATGCGTACCGGCGCATGCGAACGGTCGATCGGGCGCCCGTCGATCCGTAGCCGTCCGTCGCACGCGATCGACTGCGCGGCGCTGCGCGACTTGGCGAGGCGCACATACCATAAGAAAATGTCGAGCCGCATCGATCCGGCGACGGGCCCCTGCGCCGGTGCGGGGCGGCTCAACCGCGCCCCCAGTCCGCCAGCGCGGCAAACGCGTTGGTCGGCGCGGGCGGGCTGCGGCGTGCCCGCGGCCGCCCCCGCCACACGTAGCGCGTCGGGCCGTCGCCGGCGCCCACCGGGCGGAAGCCGAGTTCCGCCATCAGCCGTGCGATCGTTCCGGGCTCCAGCCCCATCGACACCGCCAGCGCCGGATCGGGCGCGAAGGCTGCGCGCAGGCTCGCCGGGTCGCGTGCTTCGTGCGCGCCGCGCGCGATCCGCTCGACCAGATCGATCCGCACCGCCTGGGTGCCCAGCGCGCGGAAGCCCATCGCCGGCACCGCCCCGGGGGCATTGCGTGGCAGGGTGGTCGCCCCGGGCGGCGGCGCGGCAGGCGCGGGCCGTTCCGCCGCGATCAGCAGGGCCCGGCGCCAGTGCTGCGCGGCGGGTTTCAGCAGCCGGGCGTCGTACAGGTCGAGCGCGCCGATCGTCACCCCCTGCTGCCGCAGCCAGCGCCGGTTTTCGGGGGTCAGCGCGGCGAGCGCGTCGCGCAACGGCAATCGTTCGGTAAAGCCCGCCCCCGCCTCCAGCGCCGCCGCGACGCTGCGCAGCGCGGAACCGGCCTCCTTGTGCCGTGCCGCGTCCGACAGCGCGACGACACTCGGCAGCATCCGCGCCATCGCTGCCCGCAGCCACGTCTTCAACCGCGCCGCGACCGCGTCGCGCATGTCAGGATCGAGGCATTCGAGCGCCGGATCCAGCACGACATGGGGTCGCCCCAGAGACGGGCCACGCGCCAGTCGCGCCACGATCAGCCCGTCCGCGCTGACCTGCCCGTCGTGATCGAGCGCAAAGTCGCCATCGTCGCGCGCCACCAGCGCCGTCGCCCGGCGGCGGCGCTCGCCCGCCAGCCGCTTTTCGGCAGTGGCGAGCAACAGTCGCTTGTCCGACGCGCGCGCGTCGGGGGCGACGACGAAGCGAAACCCGTCGAGCCGACCGATCGCATGCGTATCGATCGTCACCTCACCCTGCGCATCGATCTCGACCGGCAGCGCGCCGACCCCGCCGCCGATCTTCCTGGCGAGCGCGGTGGTGCGCTTGTCGACGAACCGCTGCGTCAGCCCGGCGTGGAGCGCGTCGGATAACCGCTCCTCGATCTCCAGCGTGCGTGCTGCCCAATGGGGCGGATCCTGCAGCCAGTCCGGCCGCTGCGCTATATAGGCCCAGCTACGGATCGCGGCGATCCGCCCCGCGATCGTTTCGACATCGCCCTCGATCCGATCGAGCCGCGCCACCTCATCGGCGAACCATTGGTGCGGAATATAGCCTTGCGACAGATAACCGAACACCCGGCTGATGAAGCGCGCGTGCGGATCGATCCCCAGTTTGGCGAAATCCGGGATGCCGCAGGCGGCCCACAGTCGCGCGACCTGCCCGCCGCGCACGCGATCGCGCACGCCGGGTTCCTCAGCGAGCCGCTTGAGCACCTTCAGGTCGGTCGCTTCGGGCGCGGCGCGCAAGCGTTCGTGATCCGGTCGGCGCGTCAGGCTGGCGATCAGTGCCTCGACGCTCGACAGGTCCGGCTCGCCGTCGCGCCAGTACAGCCAGTCGAGCCGCGGGAAGCGATGCGCCTCGATCGCGGCCACTTCTTCGGGTTCGAAGGCATCGGGGCCCTCCGCCGTCAGCCCGCCGAACGTGCCGTCGCGCTGGTGCCGCCCCGCGCGACCGGCGATCTGCGCCATCTCCGCCACCGTCAGGCGACGGCGCTGCTGGCCGTCGAATTTCGTCAGGCCGGCAAAGGCGACATGACCGACATCGAGGTTCAGCCCCATGCCGATCGCGTCGGTCGCCACCAGATAGTCGACCTCGCCGGCCTGAAACATCGCCACCTGCGCGTTGCGTGTGCGCGGCGACAGCGCCCCCATCACCACCGCCGCGCCGCCGCGCAGCCGGCGCAGCATTTCGGCGGTGGCATAGACTTCCTCGGCGGAGAAGGCGACGATCGCGGCGCGGCGGGGCAGCCGCGACAGCTTCTTCGCGCCGGCATAAGTGAGCGTCGAGAAACGCGGCCGCTCGACGATCTCGATATCCGGCACCAGCGCGCGCAGCACCGGGCGCAGCGATTCGGCGCCGAGGATCATCGTCTCCTCGCGTCCCCGCGCGCGCAAGATGCGATCGGTGAACACATGGCCGCGCTCGCGATCGGCGCCGAGCTGCGCCTCGTCCAGCGCGACGAACGCGACGTCGCGCTGCAGCGGCAGGCTCTCGGCGGTGCACAGGAACCAGCGCGCGTCGGGCGGCACGATCCGCTCCTCGCCGGTGATCAGCGCGACGCGCTCGACGCCCTTGATGGCGACCACCCGGTCGTACACCTCGCGCGCCAGCAACCGTAGCGGGAAACCGATCATGCCGCTGGAATGCGCACACATCCGCTCGATCGCGAGGTGCGTCTTGCCGGTGTTGGTCGGCCCCAGTACCGCGGTGACGCGGGGTCGATCGATACGCATCATGACGCGACGATACATCGGGTCGCGCGGCTGACAATACAACGCCGGGCAGTCGATGAGCGCATCGCCGGTTCGTTTCGCCGCAGAAGCCGACCGCCCTGACGTGCCGTGGATTCGGGGGACGCCCGGTTAATTTGACTTTAGTTACTTGCGTCCACAGTGCTGCCCACCTCGATGCGCCGGGGGGTAATTCGGCGTCGATGCTGGAAAAGGGCTGACGCCGGCGTGTTCCTGCGCGAGCAACAAGGATTGGAATGGGCGGGCGGCGCGGGATCGCGTTCGCTGGGCCGGCACCTCGTGCCTCTGGCCGATCGGTCTCTGGTCGATCGCCTGCGCGTCGCGGCGGCGCACACCGATTGGGTGCCTGATCTCGGTCAGCGTATTGGCACCCGCGACTGGTGGCGCGGGCTCATCACCTGCACCGCCCTGTGCTGGGGGGCATGGGCGCTGTCGCCGGGCTGGCGCCCGATCCTCGGCTATACCGCGCCGCCGGTCAGCGGCGCCGCCTTCGAGGAAACCCGCACCCAGTCGATCGCGCCGCTGGCACTGGGCGCCACCACGGGACGCCGGATGGCGGCGGGGGCGCTGGTGCGTCCGCTTGCCGAAACCCCCGAACGCCCGCAGATCGAACTGACCGCCGCGCTGGCGGCGGGCGATAACCTGCGCAACGCGCTGCAACGCGCGGGCGTGGGCGGCGACGAGGCGGCGCGGGTCGCGGAGATGGTCGGCGGGGCGGTGAAGGCGGACGAACTGCGTCCCGGCACGGTCCTGTCGCTGACGCTGGGCCGTCGCCCGACACGGTTCCAGCCACGCCCGCTCGAACGGCTCGCCTTCCGCGCGGCATTCGACCTCAACCTGACGATCGCGCGAGAAGCGGCGGGTGCGCTGGCGATGCAGCGTCAGCCGATCGCGATCGATCGCACCCCGATGCGCGTGCGCGGGCTGGTGGGGCCCAGCCTGTATCGCTCGGCGCGCGCGGCCGGCGTGCCCGCGCGCGTGGTCGAAGCCTATATCAAGGCGCTCGCCGGGCGCATGTCGATCGGCGACGTCACGGCGGCGGACACGTTCGACATCGTCGCCGATCAGGCCCGCGCCGCGACCGGCGAGATCGAAGTCGGGCAGCTGCAATATGCCGGGCTGGAACATGACGGCCGCCGGCTGCAACTGGTGCGCTGGGGCGACCAGCAGGGCAGCGGCGGCACCTTCTGGGACGCCAACGGCCAATATGAGCGGCAGGGCGCGATGGGCATGCCCGTCGCCGGGCGCGTCACCTCGACGTTCGGCATGCGCATGCATCCGCTGCTGGGCTTCATGCGGATGCACAAGGGCATGGATATCGGTGCGCCTTATGGCAGCCCGATCTATGCCGCGATCGACGGGGTGGTGCAGTTCGCCGGCCGCTCGGGCGGCTACGGCAATTTCGTCAAGCTGGCGCATGCCGGCGGGTTGGCGACCGGCTACGGCCATATGAGCCGCATCGCGGTCAGCCCCGGCGCGCGTGTGCGGCGCGGGCAGGTGATCGGCTATGTCGGGTCGACCGGCATCTCGACCGGGCCGCACCTGCATTGGGAGGTGTGGCGCAACGGCCGGCCGGTCAACCCGCGCTCGATCGCGATGAGCAGTGTGCAGACGCTGTCGGGCGACACGCTGCGGGCGATGCGCGCGAAGATCGCGCGACTGACGTCGACGCCCGCGCGGTAGCCCCGGTGCGCGTCGCCGCGCCCGAAGCGGGAAAGGGGCGGGGTTAGCGCCCCTGCGCCCGCCAGCGCTGCACGGTGCGGGCGATGATACCGTCTTCGTCGCCGGTATCGCGCCACAATTGCGAAAACATCGGATCGGCGGAGGCCGGCCGCTTGTCCTCCTCCAGCGTGTCGAAGGAAACGCGGATCGGGATCGCGACACCTTCGCCGCAGACGATGCACTCGCGATTACGCAGCGCGGGCAGCGTATCGAGGAAGCCTCGCGCGCCCTCCGGCATGGCGGCGCGGACGAACGCCTGGTCGCGATCGTTGTTGAGGCGCATCGCGATGATCGTGCCGCATTGCGACAGCACGCCCTCCGCCAGATCGGACGGGCGCTGCGTGATCAGCCCCAGCGAAACGCCGTATTTGCGGCCCTCCTTCGCGATCCGGCCGAGGATGCGCGCGACCGATGTTGGCGTTTCCCGGTCCGACGGGATGTAGCGGTGCGCCTCCTCGCAGACGAGCAGGATGGGATGCTGCGGTTCGTTGCGTGACCACAGCGCGAAATCGAAGACCATCCGGCTGAGCATCGCGACCACCACCGAGGTGATCTCGCTCGGCACGCCCGATACGTCGATGATCGAGATCGGGCGTCCGTCGCCCGGCAGGCGGAACAGCCGCGCGATGAACGACTGCATCGTGTCCGCCACCAGCATGCCCGAGAACATGAAGCTGAAGCGCGGATCGCCCTTTACCTCGTCGATCTTGTTCTTCAGGCGCAGATAGGGCGCGGTATCGCCGGCGCGGTCCATCTTGCCCATTTCCTGCTGCAGGATCTGCGACAGGTCGCTGAGCAGATAGGGGATCGGCGCGTCGACGGTCAGCTTCGGGATCTCCTGCCCCAGGCGGTTCTTGGCGCGCGCGGCCAGCAGGCATTTGGCGAGGATGTCGGCATCCACCTGCCGCTCGGCGCCGGTCGAGGTGAGGAATACCTCGCAATGCTCCTCGAAATTCATCAGCCAGTACGGCATCTGCAGGTTCGATACGTCGAACAGCGCGCCGGTGGTGCCGAAGGCGGCGCCATATTCGCCGTGCGGATCGATCATCACGATATGGCCCTGCGGCGCCATCTGACAGATGCGATGCAGGATCAGCGCGGCGGCGGTCGACTTGCCGGTGCCGGTGGAACCCAGCAGCGCGAAATGCTTGCCCAGCAGCGGATCGACCAGCAGCGCCGCGCGCACATCGCGGGTCGGGTGGACATGGCCGATCTCGATCATCTTGCGATCGGTGGCGGCGTGCACCTGCTTCAGATCCTCGTCGGTGACGGGGAAAACCTCGTCGCCGGGCATCGGATAGCGCGTCACGCCGCGACGGAAATTGTACAGCCGGCCCGTCAACCGCTCCTCCAGCCCTTCGCCCAGGAAGTCGATCGAGGCGATGATCCGGTCGATGCTCGACCCCGCCAGGCGCAGCGAGCGGACGCTGGCGATCAGCCACGATGAGCCGATGCGCACCTTTACCTGTCCGCCGACCTGCCCGGCGGCGGCGACGATCGGATCCTCGTCCTGCGCCAGCGACGTCAGCGCCGCCACCTCGAATACCACCTCGCTATGGGCCCCGGTGATCTCGCTGACATAGCCGATCGGCGCATGCGGCGCGGCCGGCGCGGGGATCGAAAAGGAACTGGGCTCGCTCATATCATTCATTGGGACGCTTTCGCCGAATGCGGATCGACGATGCGTAGCAGCCACGGGTAAAGGAAG
>NZ_JBELIE010000151.1:0-8129 GCF_042091075.1 Sphingomonas sp.
GCCGCATGGCGCCGGCATAGCCGTTGGCGCGCGCGACCGCCTCGGTAATGCCGAACCGCGTCGCGCCGCCTCGATCGTCCGCCCGATCGGCGTAATCCCCCTCGCGATCGATCACCGCCTCGATCAATTCGTCGATCATATCCGTCCCTCTTGCAGCTAAGGTCCGGAACATATCAGGAACGAAAGCGTGTAGGACAGCCCGTGGCGGCGCTACGATCGCTCCCGGACGATTTCGCACCCGACCACAGCGTCCGGGTAAACGTCGGGCTTCATCGATCGCACGCGGACGCGGCGCACGCGCGGATCGGCGAGGCACAAGGCGGCGACCGCCTCGACCAGCGTTTCCTGCAAGGCGAAGCCGGGGCCATCGCCCAGCGCGCGGATACCGTCGTGGATCGCGTCATAGTCGAGCACTTGCGCGATCGCGTCCGCATCGGGTGCGGCGGCATAAGCGACGGTCAGCCATACCGAGACGAGCACCCGCTGCGGCGCCTGTTCGTGCGGATGGATCCCCAGCCGCATCGGCACCGCCAGATCGCGCAGGATCGTGGTGAATACCGCCTTAACCATGCTGATCCTCCGCAAACATCACGTCGCCCTCGCGCTTCAGAAAACGCTGGCCGCCGTCGACGAACAGCGTCTGCCCGGTCACGCTGCGCGCGCCCAGCAGATAGACCACCGCCTCCGCCACCGCCGCCGCACCGACCGGCCGCCGGAGCAGATTGGCGCGCGCGACCCGGTCGAAGGCGGCGTCGCTCTGCTCCCCGCTCGGCAGCGTCAGACCGGGGGCGACCGCATTGATGCGCAGCCGCGGTGCGAAGGCCTGCGCGGCCAGCACCGTCGCGCTTTCGAGCGCCGCCTTGCTGAGCGTGTAGGAGAAGAAGTCGGGATTGGGGTTGGCGAGCTTCTGATCCAGGAGGTTCACCACCGCGCCCTCCCCGCCCCGCGCGGCCAGCGCGGCGGTCAGCAACGCGGGGGCGATCGCATTGACCGCATGCAATCGCGCGGCCAGCGCGGGATCGGGAGCTTCCGGACGATCGAATTCGAATTGCGAAGCGCTGTTGACGACCGCGAACAAGCCGGCGTCGTCGCGGCATGCCGCGGCAAACAACGCCGCGATCGCGGACGGATCGGCCAGATCGCCCTGCACCACCTCGCCATCCACCTCCCGCGCCAGTGCCTCGGCGGCGTCACGCGAGCGGAGGCAGTGAATGACCGGCCGATAGCCCGCCACGGCGACCGCCCGCACGATCGCCGCGCCCAGTCGCTTCGCCCCGCCCGTCACCAGCACCCGCGCACGCGGGGGGGCGCCGGTCCGGATCGGGCCAGTCATGCCAGCCCCATCAAGGCCAGCACCTCCTTGCGGCTGCGATCGTCGTCGCGAAACACGCCCATCATCCGGCTGGTCCGCATATTGACGCCGGGCGTGCGCACGCCGCGCGCTGTCATACAGGCGTGGCTGGCCTCGATCACCACCGCGACGCCCAACGGCCGCAGCCCGGTCCAGATGCAATCGGCGACCTCCGCGGTCAGCCGCTCCTGCACCTGCAGACGCCGGGCGAAGCCGTGCAGCACACGCGCCAGCTTGGAGATGCCGACCACGTGATCCTTGGGCAGATAGGCGATATGCGCCCGCCCGATGATCGGCGCCATGTGATGTTCGCAATGCGACTGGAACGGAATGTCCTTCAGCAGCACGATCTCGTCATAGCCGCCCACTTCCTCGAAGACGCGCGATAGATGCACGCCGGGATCATCGGAATAGCCGGCGCAATATTCCTTCCACGCGCGCGCGACCCGCTTGGGGGTGTCGAGCAACCCTTCGCGCGTCGGATCATCCCCCGCCCAGCGGATCAAGGTGCGGACCGCCTCCGCGACGTCATCCGGCACCGGCAGCTTGTTATCGCCGCCACTTCCGTCGACCAGATCGCCATTCCCCGGCGAGACCGTTGCGCTCTTGTTCGTCATGCCGTCATTCCTGCCTCATCTTTCAACCTTACTGCAACGCAGCATGATCGATCTTCGATTTTCGATTGATGTATTTGTGTCACTGTCGACAGCAGCACCGCAAAATCCGCACGAAAGCTGCGTGAAAAGGTTTGACGAACGAAATTTTCGATCGCTACCTTCCATGCCGCATCATCAAAAACCGACACACCGACATCAGATCGGGTGCGGTATCCGGAGGGGATGTTCATGAGGAAGATCGACCTGCTGTGCGCGTCCGCGATCAGTCTGCTGGCGGCCGCGCCCGTTGCCGCACAAACCGGCGCCACCACCAGCGCGCAAAATGCCACGCCGACGAATGGGCCCGGACAAGAAGTATCCAGCTCTGCCTCGTCTGGCTATGCCCCCGATATCGTGATCACGGCGCAACGCCAGTCGCAGCGGCTGCAGGACGTGCCGATCGCGGTGACCGCGTTCACCGCCGACAACCTCGAGAAACAACAGATCGTGAACCCGGTGGCGTTGCAGCAGTCGCTGCCCAACATCACCTTCACCAAGACCAATTTCACCTCGTCCAGCTTCACGATCCGCGGCATCGGTGACCTGTGCGTCGGCGTCACCTGCGATCAGGCGACCGCGATCCACGTCAACGACATGCCGCTGCTGGCGACGCGACTGTTCGAAAGCGAATTTTTCGATCTGGAGCGGGTCGAGGTGCTGCGCGGACCGCAGGGCACGCTGTTCGGACGCAACGCCACTTCGGGCGTCGTCAACTTCATTACCGCCAAGCCCGATCTGTCCGGCATCCGCGCCGCGGGCGAGTTCGAATACGGCAATTTCGATTCGAAGCGCGTGAAGGCGATGTTCAACCTGCCCCTCGGCGAAACGCTGGGGCTGCGCGTCGCGGGCACGTACCTGAACCGCGACGGCTATACGTTCAACGAATATACCGGCAATCGCATCGACGGGCGCGACCTGTATTCGATCCGCGGCACCCTGTCGTGGGAGCCCAGCCCCGATACGCGCGTCGACCTGATCGGCTATTACTTCCGGGAGAAGGACAACCGCAGCCGCATCCAGAAGCAGCTGTGCAACCGCGATTCGACGGGCATTCTCGGCTGCTCGCCCGATGGCGCGGGGTTTGGCACCACCAACGGCAATTCGACGCTGGCGTCGATCCTGAGCAGCCGCGAATTCCTGACCATCTCCGGCGCGAGCGCGCTGGCGCCGTTCGCGCTGGGCAGCGTCTATCAGGCGCAGGACAGCTTCGCCGGGGTGACCAACCCGGCCGACGTGCGCCGCGTGCGAATCGATTACGAGCCAACCTATTTCGCCGAGGAACAGCAATATACCCTGAAGCTGTTTCATGACTTCGGCCCGGTCAGCCTGAACATCACAGGCGGCTATATGGAAAATACGGTCGACTCGACATCCGATTACAATCTGGCGGTCGAAAATTCCTACGCCGGCAATGCCGGCCTCAACCTTCTCAACGCGATCGGTCGTCCGGGGCTGCCGGGCGCGGTGCTCAACAACGTGCGCCAGTATCTGATCTCCAACGGACCGGGCACCCTGTGCCAGTCGCTGCCCGAAACCAGCAACACCGGCGTCTATGGCGGCAACGCGGTCTGCGCACCGACCAGCCTGGATTTCGATCGTTCGTACAATCACGCGCGCCAATATTCGGCTGAGGCGCATATCGACAGCTCGTTCGAGGGCCCGTTCAACTTCCTGCTGGGCGGTATCTATTTCGACAGCAAGCAGGAAAACGATTATTACGTGAACGCCTTCGGGCTGGATTATGCCACCGGCCTGCTGGGGTCGGGGGCGTCAGGCGGCACCGCTTATCTGGCGTCGCCCTTCTACCGCAACAGCTCTCCCGAATTTCGCCTGAAATCATGGGGTGCGTTCGGCGAAGCCTATTTCGAGGCGAACGACAAGCTGAAACTGACGGTCGGCCTGCGCTATAACCACGACGACAAGTTCGTGCGTGCGCGCACCACCCTGGCCAACGTTCCCGTCCCTTATGGCGCCACCACCGCCTTTCCACAGCTGGACAGCGGCGCGGTGGATTTCGATGCGGCTGTGCCGGGCAACCAGGCGTTCGCGGTCGGCAACGTGAAATTCTCGCGCCTCACCGGCCGCGCGGTGATCGATTACAAGATCACCAACGACAACCTGCTCTACGCCTCCTATTCGCGCGGGTATAAGTCGGGCGGTATCAACCCGCCGCTGTCACCGGTGTTCTCGGTGCCGACCACCTTCGCGCCGGAGAGCGTCGATGCGTTCGAAATCGGATCGAAGAACACGTTCGGCGGTGGCGCGCTGCGCCTCAACCTCACCGGCTTCTACTACAAGTACAAGGATCTGCAGCTTTCGCGGATCGTCGCGCGCACCTCGGTAAACGACAATATCAATGCCGACATCTATGGCGTCGAGGCCGAAGCGGTGCTCAGCCCGATCCCGCGCTTCGTCGTCAACGCCAACTTCAGCTACCTGAAGACCAAGGTGTCGGCAGATCGCTTCCTCGCCAATCCGCGCGATCCGTCGGGCGGCCGGTCCGACGCGGTGATCATCAAGGACGTGACCAACGCCTCCAACTGCGCGGTCGTCCCCACCACCGCGGGCAATCGCGCCGGCGCCAACGCCTTCGTCACCGCGGTGAACAGCGCGGTCGGGCTGGCCGCGCCGGTGGCGGTGCCCGGTACGACCGCGAACGGCGCGTTCAGCATCTGCTCCGCACTGACCGCGCAAGCGGCGGCGGTCGGCGCGGCGTTCGGCGGCATCCAGGTGCTCGGCTCCGGTGTCGAGGTGAACGTGCGCGGCAACCAGTTGCCCAACGCCCCCACCTACAAATGGTCAGTCGGCGCGCAATATACGGTCGACGTGGGCGGCAGCGGGTGGACGGTCGTGCCACGTGCCGACATCAACTACACCGGCAATGCCTATGGCACGATCTTCAACAGGAATCCGATTGACCGGATGCCGGGCTATGAAGTCG
Organism: Sphingomonas sp.; assembly: GCF_042091075.1. Classification (GTDB taxonomy): domain Bacteria; phylum Pseudomonadota; class Alphaproteobacteria; order Sphingomonadales; family Sphingomonadaceae; genus Sphingomonas. The sequence continues at coordinate 4,949 of NZ_JBELIE010000151.1, forward strand.
TCAACGCGCAGCTCCAGATCAACGCGCCCGACGATCGCTTCTACATCCGCGGCTTCGTCCAGAATCTGACCGGCAACGACTCGACCACCGGCATGTACGTGACTGACCAGTCTTCCGGTCTGTTCACGAACATCTTCACGATCGAGCCCCGGCGCTACGGCGTTGCCGCCGGCTTCAAATTCTGATCTCGCGACAGACGGGCCGGCAACCAATCACCGCTTCTGCCGATTGATCCTCCCTGATCATTCGAGAGGAGCGGTGACATGGCAGACGATCTGAAGAAGGGCGACGAGGTCAGCTGGAAGGCACCCGGTGGCACCGTGCACGGCACGGTCGAGAAGAAGGTGACCAAGGAGACCGCGATCAAGGGCCACAAGGTGAAGGCGTCGAAGGACGACCCCCAGTTCATCGTAAAGAGTGACAACGGCGGCAAGGCGGCGCACAAGCCCTCCGCGCTCAAGAAAGCGTGATTCCGTGAGGGACCGGCCCTTCGGCCGGCGCAACAGGAAGGAATGTAATGGCTACCACGACCAAGACCGGCGGCATCCATGCCCCCGTTCAGCCCTCGGCTGAGCTGGGTGAGATCGTCGGCAACGAGAAGCTGCCGCGCAGCCAGGTCATCAGCAAGGTGTGGGACTATATCAAGTCGAACAACCTGCAGAACCCGGAAAACAAGCGCGAGATTCTCGCCGACGACCAGCTGAAGAAGGTGTTCGGCAAGGACAAGGTCACGATGTTCGAGATGAACAAGTACATCTCGCAGCACGTCAAGGCCTGACGGTCTTCGGCCGTACCGGGCGCGAGACCACGCCGCCCGGATCGGCCCGTTACGCGCGCCGGAGTGGCCCAGCACGCCCGGCGCGCCACGGCGCCCGCCCTCGCGCGCCCGATGGCCCGCGACTGGTGCCCCCGAGAGGATTCGAACCTCCGACCTGCGGTTTAGGAAACCGTCGCTCTATCCTGCTGAGCTACGGGGGCACGCGCGATGAATGCGGTAGAGCCCGGCGGTGCGCAAATCAATCGCGACGCATTGCCGTGCCACGCTCCACGACAGGCCGTGCGCTGCAGCCGGCACCGCCAGTGCCATGAGATGTGAAATGCTGGTCGGGGCGACAGGATTCGAACCTGCGACCCCCACACCCCCAGTGTGATGCGCTACCAGGCTGCGCTACGCCCCGACCGAAGGGCGGCCTCTACGCGGGCGGCGGCGCGGATGCAAGATATTGAATGACCATCCGCCGTGTCGGTGCGGTGAGCGCGGGGCGCGATGTTGCGCAACGACGCGCGCGATGATAGCGGCAGCGCCTTCCAGCGGCCGTCATCCGGCCGCTCCACGGCCATGCACGGAATCCGATGCTGATCTCTCCCGCTTATGCCCAGACTGCGAACGGCGCCGCCTCTTCGGGCGGTTTCGCCAGCTTCATCAGCCTGGCGCCGCTGTTCCTCGTCTTCATCGTCTTCTACTTCCTGATGATCCGCCCGCAGCAGCGCCGCATGAAGACGCTGCAACAAGCGGTTGCCGGCGTGAAGAAGGGCGATACGGTGGTCACCGCGGGCGGGCTTATCGGAAAGGTCACTCGGGTCGAGGAAACGACCGTCGAGGTCGAAATCGCGCCGAACACCCGCGTGCGCATCGTCAAGGCCACGCTGGCGGAGGTGACTCCGCTCGGCGGCAAGCCGGCGAACGACTGAGATGCTCGATTTTCCCCGTTGGAAGGTCGCGCTGATCTGGATCGTGCTGGCGGCGCTGGTATCGCTGTCGATCCCCAGCTTCCTGCCGGAACAGGTGACCAAGGGCTCGCCGGTCACGATGCCGCGGATCAACCTGGGGCTTGATCTGGCAGGCGGCAGCTATCTGCTGCTCGAGGCCGACACGAACGATGTCGCCGCCACCCGCGTCGAGGCGATGCGCGAGCAGGTGCAGACCGAGATGCGGCGCCAGAATCCGCGGATCGAGATCGGCGAGATTTCCAGCCGCAACGGCCAGCTGTCGTTCCTGTTGCGCGATCCGACGAAGGTGGATGCGGCGCGTGAGCGGCTGCTGTCGATCACCGGCAGCGGCGCTGGCATGACGGGGCAGCGGCAATGGGACATCCAGGTCGTCGACTCGAGCCGCTTCGTGCTCACCCCCACCGCCGCCGGCCTGGCACAGGCGGTCGACACCGCGATGCAGGATGCGACCGAAGTCGTCCGCCGCCGCATCGACGAACTTGGCACGCGTGAGCCGACGATCGTTCGGCAGGGCACCAATCGCATCGTCGTGCAGGTGCCGGGATTGCAGGATCCGCAGGCGCTGAAGGATTTGCTGGGCAAGACCGCGAAGCTGGAATTCAAGCTGGTCGACACGACCGCCGATCCGCAGGCGCTCGCCAAGGGTCAGGCGCCGGCGGGCAGCCAGGTGCTGCCTTACCCGAACAACCCCTCGGGCATCCCGTTCATCGCGGTGAAGCGCAGCGCGATCATCACGGGCGACATGCTGTCCGACGCGCGGCAGGAATTCGAGCCGCAAACCAACGCGCCGCAGGTATCGATCACCTTCGACAGCCAGGGCGGCCGCCGGTTCGCGCGAGTGACGCAGGAGAACGTCAACCGGCCGTTCGCGATCATCCTCGACAACAGCGTCATCTCCGCGCCGAACATCAACGAGCCGATCATGGGCGGGCGCGCCGCGATCAACGGCGGCTTTACCGTCGAAAGCGCCAACGCCCTCGCCATCGCCTTGCGCTCAGGCAAGCTTCCGATCGCGCTGAAGGTGGTGGAGGAATCGACCGTCGGCCCTGATCTGGGCGCCGATTCGATCCGCGCCGGCATCCTCGCCTCGGCGGTGGCGGTGGCGCTGGTGGTGGCCTTCATGCTGATCACCTATGGCCGCTTCGGGGTCTATGCGAACCTCGCGGTGATCATCAACGTCTTCGTCATCCTCGGCGTCCTGGCGCTCATCAACGGCACGCTGACGCTGCCAGGCATCGCCGGCTTCGTGCTGACGATCGGCACCGCGGTCGATGCCAACGTGCTGATCAACGAGCGGATTCGTGAGGAGCGGCATCGCGGACGCGGCGTCGTCCAGGCGGTCGAACTCGGCTATAAGGAAGCGAGCCGGACGATCTTCGAGGCGAACGTCACTCATGCGATCTCAGGGGTCATCATGTTCGTGCTGGGGTCTGGCCCGGTGAAGGGATTC
>NZ_JBELIE010000011.1:0-28304 GCF_042091075.1 Sphingomonas sp.
GACGGCGAGCGACTGGCGGTGACGCAGCGTGACGCGGCAGGCAATCTGTCGCCCACGACGATCGCGATCGCGCCCGATCTGGTGGTCGGCGACCATCCCGATGCGCCGGTGGCCAGCGTCTCGCCCGATGGTGCTGCGGTGACCGGCACCGCCGGCGCCAACGCCACGATCACCGTGCGCGATTCCGCCGGAGCGATCATCGCGACCGGCGCGGCGGCGGCTGACGGCAGTTACACCGTCGCGCTGACGCCGCCGCGGATCGACGGGGCAATCGTCCACGTCACACAAAGCGATACGCTCGGCCGCGAATCCCCGCCGACCGATGCGCTCACGCCCGATCTGACCGCCCCCGCCGCCCCCACCGCCGCGATCGATGGGACCGGCACAATCGTCACTGGCACCGCCGAGGCGGGTGCGACGGTGCGGGTCACCGGCGCCGCCGGCGGCGTCCTCGGCGTGGCGGTCGCCGGCGCCAACGGCGCCTATGCGGTGACGCTGACCCCGCCACAGGCGAACGGCGAGACGCTCGGCGTCGTACAGGTCGATCAAGCGGGCAATCCGTCCGCCGCGATACCGCTGACCGCGCCCGACATCACCGCGCCCGCCGCACCGGTCGCCAGCGTCGCCGGTGACGGCCTGTCGGTGGCCGGCACCGGCGAGGCAGGCGCAACCGTCACGGTGCGCGATACGGCGGGCGCCGTGCTCGGCACCGCGCTGGTCGCGGGTGACGGCAGCTTCGCGGTCGCGCTGTCGCCCGCGCGGATCGATGGCGCACCACTGACCGTGACCCAGCGCGACGGCGCGGGCAACACCTCGCTCGCGACACAGATTCTTACCCCCGACAACACACCACCCGCCGCGCCCGTCGTAGTGCTCAGCGGCGATGGTGCGACGATCACCGGCACCGGCGAGGCCGGCGCGATCGTCACCATCCGCGATCCGCAGGGAACCGCCATCGCCACTACCACGATCGCCGCGAACGGCACCTTTAGCGCGACGCTGACCCCGGCACGGATCGACGGCGAGACGCTGTCGGTGACGCAGGCCGACGCCGCCGGCAATCTGTCCCCCGCCACCAATGTCGTCGCGCCCGACCTGACGACGCTGCCCGCGCCGACCGCGGCGATCAGCGGCGATGGCGGGACGGTCACCGGCACCGGCGTGGCGGGCGCGACGGTGACGATCCGCGATGCCGCCGGGGCGTCGCTCGGCAGCGCGCTGGTCGCCGCGGACGGCAGCTATACCGCCGCGCTATCGCCCGCACAGGCGAACGGCGAAACGCTGACCGCGCAACAGGCAACCAGTGCCGGCGCGATCTCGCCGACGATCAGCCTCTCCGCGCCTGACATCACACCGCCCGCGTTGCCGACCGCCACGGTCGATGCCACCGGCACGACCATCACCGGCTCGGGTGAGCCGGGCGCGACGGTGCGCGTCTCGGATGCCAATGGCGGCCCGCTGGGCGTTGCGCTGGTCGGTGCCGACGGCAGCTACAGCGTGCCGCTTGCGCCAGCGCAGGCCAATGGTCAGGCGCTGACGGTCGTCCAGGTCGATCCGGCCGGCAACAGCTCTCAGGCCGTCCCGCTGACCGCGCCGGACATCACCGCCCCGGCCGCCCCCACGCTGGCGCTGGCGGCGGACGGCGTGACCGTCAGCGGCAGCGGCGAGGCCGGCGCGATCGTGACGATCACCGGCGCGAATGGCGCGACGATCGGTACGGCGAACGTCGGCGCCGACGGCACCTATACGGCGACGCTCGGCACGCCGCTGCGCAATGGTGAGGCTCTGTCCGCGACGCAGCGCGATGCCACGGGCAACATATCGGCGCCGGTGACGATCACCGCCGCCGACAGCACGCCTCCCGCAGCCCCGATCGCCAACGTGACCGCCAATGGCACGATCATCGCGGGTACGGGTGAACCCGGCGCGCGGCTGGTGGTCACCGATGCCGCCGGCATGACCGCCGCCGTCGCGATCGTGGCCGCGGACGGCAGCTTCACCGCGCCGTTGAATCCGCCGCTGCGCAATGGCGAGACGCTGACCGCGGTACAGACGGATGCGGCGGGCAATCCCTCCCCCGCCATCGCGATCGTCGCCCCCGATACCACCGCGCCGCTCACCCCGATCGGCAGCGTCGCCGCGAACGGCGCCAGCCTGTCGGGGACGGGCGAGGCGGGGGCCAGGGTGACGGTGCGGGACGCGCAGGGCGCCACGATCGGCAGCGCCACCGTCGCAGCCGACGGCAGCTTCACCGCCCCGCTGCAACCCGCGCAGGCGAACGGCCAGTCGCTGACGCTGTCGCAATCCGATGCAGCGGGCAACACCTCCCCTACGGTCACCGTCGCCGCCCCGGACATCACCGCGCCGGCGCTTCCGACCGGCGCGATCGCGGGCGATGGCGTGACGGTAACCGGCACCGGTGAGCCGAATGCACGGATCGAAGTGCGCGACGCGCAGGGCAACGCACTCGGCACCGCGACGGTAGCGTCGGACGGCAGCTACATCATCAATCTCGCCCAGCCGCAGCGCAATGGCGAGGCGCTTACCGTCGTACAGCTCGACGCGGCCAGCAACATCTCGCCAGCGCTGCCGCTGACCGCGCCCGACACCACGCCGCCCACCGCGCCGGTCGTGTCGATCACGGGCGACGGGGCCACAATCAGCGGCACGGGCGAAGCCGGCGCGACACTGTCGGTGACCGGCCCGGGCGGCCAGCCACTCGGCTCGGTCGTCGTCGCGAGTGACGGCAGCTTCAGCCTGCCGCTCACCACCGCGCAGGCGAACGGCCAGGCGCTGACGGTGCGGCAGGTCGACGGCACCGGCAATATATCGCCCGCCGCCAACCTGACCGCTCCAGATATCACCGCCCCCGCCGCGCCGATCGCGTTCATCGCCGCCGACGGCACGCGCGTGACGGGTTCCGGGGAAGCCGGTGCGACGGTGACGGTGATCGGCGCTGGCGGGCAGGCGCTCGGCTCCGCGCTGGTCGCCGCGAACGGCAGCTACAGCGTCGTCCTGACCACGCCGCAGACCAATGGCGAAGCGCTGCAGGTCGTGCAGACCGATCCGGCGCAAAACCCGTCGCCGCCCGCCATCGTCGTCGCCCCCGACGGCACCGCCCCGCCCGCGCCGATCGCCTCGATCAGCGCGGATGGCACGACGGTGGACGGAACCGGCGTCTCCGGCTCGACGATCATCGTGCGCGACGCGACCGGCGCATCGCTCGGCACCGCGCTGGTCGACGGCAATGGCGTCTTCTTGGTGACGCTGACCACCCCGCAGCGCGACGGCGAATTGCTGGAGGTGCGGCAGGCGGATGGCAGCGGCAATCTGTCGCTGCCGGTGCCGCTCGTCGCGCCGGACCTGACCGCGCCGGTCGGGCTGACCGCCAGCGTCGCCCCCGACGGCACGATCGTCACCGGCAGCGGCGAGGTGGGAGCGACCGTGACGGTCTCCACCGCGGGCGGCGTGGCGTTGGGCAGCGCGGTGGTCGGTGCGAATGGGTCCTACGTCGTCACGCTCACCCCCGCGCAGGCGAATGGTGAGGCGCTGTCGGCCGCGCAGCGCGACCCGGCGGGCAACCTCGGCACGCCGCTGGCGTTGCTCGCACCCGACATCACGCCGCCCGCCGCCCCGACCAATCTCGCCGTCAGCGCAAACGGCGCGACACTGACGGGCAATGGGGAGGCGAACGCCGATGTCGAGGTTCGCGACACCGGCGGCACGGTGATCGGTCGCGGGGTCGTCGCGGGTGACGGCAGCTTCGCGATCACGCTCGGCCAGGCGCAATTGACCGGCGCGACGCTCTCGGTGGTGCAGGCCGATCAGGCGGGCAACCGTTCGCCTGGCAGCACCATCGTCGCGCCATTCGATATCAGTGCCTTCGACAACAACGACAGCGCGGCGATCACGCTGCTGCCGGTCGGCACCACCGTCAACGCCGGCAGTGCTGGTTATGTGGCGCTCGTATCGGTCGGTGCACTGGATCTGCAGGCTCAGGTGCTGACGATCCCCAACGTCGCCTTCACGGTGCGCGAGGGGCATCAGTTCGACGCCAGCTTCACCTACGGCGCGACGGTCGATATCGGGGTGGGATCGAACTACAGCGTCGTGGTGCAGCGGTTCGACGGTGCGAACTGGGTCGCTGTATCGGGCACCGGGGAGGCGTCGATCCTCGACGTCGGGCTGCTCAACGGCGATCTGGTCGCGCAGGAAACCCTGCCACCGGGGTCGTACCGGGCCTTTGTCACCTTTCAGGGCGTCGGCGTCGGCGTGCTCGGCAGCCTGACGGTCGGCGGCACTGACCTCGACTATACCGATATCGGGTCCGTCCAGGCGGAGACGGTGAGCGGCAACGTCATCACCGATCCCGGCCCCGCCGGGGCGGTCGATATCGTCAGCCCGCAGACCCAGGTCAGCAGCATCACCGTCAACGGCGTATCCACCGCATTGGTGGCCGACGGCACCAGCGTGCAGGGAAATTGGGGCACGCTGGTGATCAATCTTGACGGCAGCTACAGCTATACGCCCGCCGCGGCCGCCAGCGCGATCGGACAGACCGACAGCTTCACCTACACGCTGATCGACCGTAGCGACGGTGAACTGGAAAGCGCCACCCTGTCGATCGCGATCGGCAGCCCCGCGATCACCGGCGCGCCGCTGGCGCTGGACGACAGCGCGATCGCGCGCGTCAGCTATCAGAATGTCACCGCGACCTTCGCGCCGGTGGCGGAGTTCAGCTTCGTCTCGCCGGCCGCGGTGTTGGCGCCGCGCACCGGCTCGGGCGGCGACAGCTTCACCGTCGCGACACGCACCACCGCCGATGTGACGCTGTACGCGAACAGCACCAGCGCCGGCCTGCTACCCGCCGTGCTGACGAGCTATACGTTCACCGTTCGCGATGCGGGCGGCAACGTCGTCAGTAACGTAACCCGGTCCGGTCTGCTCGGTTCGACCGCGTCGCTGACCCTCGACGATCTGCCGGCGGGCACCTACACCTACACCGTTTCGAACAGCAATTCGCTCGGCACCGGCTACACCACCAATGTGACGCTGGGCGAAACGGTCACTTATCTGGATCGCTATCAGCTATCGGGTGCGACGATCGCGCAAGGCGACCTGTTGGCGAACGACGACCCCCATACCAGCTTCGCGGCAATCCGTGTGGATCAGGGGTCCGGCTTCGCGGAGATCGGCGATACGCCCGTCACCCTGGCCGGACGATACGGCACGCTGACGATCGATGAACTTGGGCAATATACCTATCAGCCCAGCGCAACGCTCGCCTATTCGGCGACCGACCTGACCGACAGCTTCACCTATCAGCTACTACAACCCAATGGCACGATCGCGACGGCGGCGCTGAACATCATCGTCGACGTGCCCGCGGACGGCGTGGCGGTGGCGGCGGCGGGCCCTGCGATGACGTCCATGAGCCTCGCCCCGTCTGACGAAGTGCCGATTCTGGAGACGTTGCTGGCCGCCGCCCCGGAACAGGCACCACATCTCAACACCCAGGATACCGTCCCGGCCGGCTACACCTTGTTCGAAGGACAGGGAACGATCGAAGAGGTATTGGGCAATTATCTCGACCAAAATGGAAACAACAACGGCGGTTCTTCCACCGATATGGTGAAGGAAGTGGATTCAGCCAAAATGATTCCGCTAAATTCCGCCAGTCCCGACAGTCTCTCGTATCTGGTCACTTCCGACAATGATGAGCATCATCGCCTGTCAACAATGCCACAGCAGTGATAAAAGACTATATCTCGTAACATAGATCACTACGATGCACGTTCTATGGACTTGAGCTTCGATAAGCCATTGATCTAGGCTGCGATCAACTCAGCACTGCCTGCAGGGAGGATGGGCGTGACATGAGACGATCGAGGGTTATTGCGCATATCGCCGCCGTGGTGGTGCTTACCACCACGGCGGCCGGTTTCGCAAACGGGGAGGCAAACAGCGGCGACGGTCGGTTAACCTTTGAGGAGGCCGCCCGGGAGGCGGTCCGCTGGCATCCGGCAGTCGCGGAAGCGACCGGCGTGCTGGGTGCGCGCGGCGAAGACGTTGCCGTGGCGCGCGCGGGCTACTTGCCGCAGATCACCGCCGGGCTGGGCAGCGGTTACGACAGCCGGGTCAGCACCACCTGGCGGCCGCGCCCGGAGCTGGGCGCGTCGCAGATGCTGTTCGATTTCGGCAAGGTATCGAGCGCGGTCGCGTCGGCGCGTGCAGGCACCCGCGTGGGCCGCGAGGAATTGCTGCAAACCATCGATCAGTTGATCCGCGATACGGGCGCCGCCGTGATCGAAAATCAGCGCGCCGCGGCCCTGAAGGTCGTCGCCGAAGAACAGCGTGACAGCGTGGCGGAGATCGGCACATTGGTCAGCGAGCGCGCGAAGCTGGGCGCCGCGACGCGATCGGACGCCTTGCAGGCGCAGGGCCGCGTGGATGCGGCGGTCGCCTATCTGGAACGCACCGAGATCGCGCAGCGGCGCTGGGCGAGCAATCTGGCCTATCTGATCGGGCGGGACCGGCCGCCGGGCGCGATCGACAGCGATGTGCCCGACTGGCTGATGCGGGCATGCGCGCGCCCGATGCCCGACTGGCCCGATGTTCCCGCCGTCGCGGCGGCCGATGCGCGGGTCGAGCAGGCGGAGGCCGATCTGCGTGGCCGCCGCGCCGATCGACTGCCGACGATCGCGGTTGGCGCGGATGCCTCGACCGACGTCGCGCAGCCGCTCGGCAGCAGCAGCATCTACAGCCTCGGCCTGCGCCTGACCGGCAACGTCTTCGGCGGCAATGTCAGCCGCGCACGGGTGCGCGGCGCGAACTACACTCTGGCCGCCGCCCGCGCCGCCGCGCTCCGCGCGCGCAACGACAGCGCACAGCAACTGGCCGAAGCGCAAAGCCAGATCGTCAGCCTGACCAGCATCATCGCCACCCTGGCCACGCGCGAGGGCAGCATGCGGGAAACCAGCCGGCTGTATCGTCTGCAATATCTGGAGATGGGCACCCGCACATTGGTCGATCTGCTGAACGCCGAACAGGAATTGTATCAGGTGCGGCTCGACGCGATCAACACGATCCACGATCTGCGCCGGCTCGAACTCGACTGCATGTATCTGACGGGATACGCGCGCGCTGCCCTGGGCTTGTCCGGCACGTCGTTGCGCGGGGTGACGCTGTGACCGCCCAGCCGCTCATGCCCGACCGGCGGCTGTCGAATGACGTGGATGCGTGGCTCGACATCTTCGCGCGCGTGGCGCGGCATTATCGCCTGCCGGTATCCGAGCAGCGGGCGCGTCTGGCCGCCAATTGGGACAGGAGCGGTGATCGCGAAGCGCGCATCCGTGCCGTGGCACGTGCCTGCGGGATGCACATCCGCTTCGTTCCGCTCGACACGACCCGGCTGACCAGCTGGCGGCTGCCGGCGATCGTCGTGCTGGACGGCGATGGCCCCGCGATGATCGAGGCGATCGATGCCAACGGTTGCGCCGCGCTTGCCTTCGCGGGCGACGAGGGCGCCCGCAGCCATATTCCGCTCGAGGGGCTGCGGGCCGCCGCCACCGCGCTTCTCCTGCCGCGTCCGATGCGCTCCACCCCGGACGTGCGCGTCGACACCTATATCCGGCCTTATCGCGATCACTGGCTGCGGCGGATCCTGTTGCGTGATGCGCCGACCTACGGCCATGTGATGATCGCATCGCTGGTCACCAACTGCCTCGGCCTCGCCGGGGTATTGTTCTCGATGCAGGTCTACGACCGCGTCGTTCCGGCACAATCGATCCCGACACTGACGATCCTGTTCCTCGGCGTGATGATCGCGATCGCCTTTGACTTCCTGCTGCGGCGGTTGCGCACCGATATCGTCGATGCGCTTGGCAAGCGCGCCGATCTGCGGCTGTCGGATCTCGTTTTCGGACATGCGTTGCGCGTCCGGCTTCGCGCCAGGCCGCCATCGACCGGCACGTTCATCGCGCAGCTGCGCGACCTCGATCAGGTACGCGATCTCCTGACCTCCACCACCGTGGCGGCGGTCGCCGATCTGCCGTTCTTCCTGCTGTTCCTGGCGCTGCTGTGGTACATCGGCGGAGCGCTCGCGCTGGTGCCGATGGTGGCGCTGGTACTGCTCATTCTGCCCGGCCTGCTGGCGCAGCGGCGGCTACGCATGCTGGCCACCGAATCGATGCGCGAATCCTCGCTGCGCAACGCGATGCTGGTCGAGGCGGTACAGGGGCTGGAGGATATCAAGACGCTGCAGGCGGAGGACCGCTTTCAGCATCAATGGAACCACTACAACGCCGTCGCGGGCGAAGCGCAGCTGCGGCTGCGATCGATGACCGCGACGCTGACGACGTGGACGCAGAACGTACAGAACGGCGTTTATGCGGCCATCATTTTCGTCGGCGCGCCAATGGTGATCGCGGGCGACATCACCACCGGCGTGCTGGTCGCGACGTCGATGCTGGGTTCGCGGATGATGGCGCCGATGGCGCAGGTCACGCAATTGCTCAGCCGGTGGCAGCACGCCCGCGTCGCGATGGGCAGCCTGAACCAGATCATGGCGCTGCCGGTCGACCAGCCGGAGGCCGAACATCGCATTCCGCTGCCCGCGGTCGCTGGCCGCTTTTCGCTCCGCCATGCGGCGTTCGGCTATGGCACGGTCGAGGCGGTGCCGGCGCTGACCGTGCCCCGGCTGGAGATTGCCGCTGGTGAGCGCATCGCGCTGCTGGGCCGCAACGGCGCGGGCAAATCCACGCTGTTGCAGGGACTGTCCGGATTGCTCCAGCCGCTGTCGGGCGAAGTGCTGCTCGACGACCTTGCGCTGGACCATATCGACCCAGCGGACGTGCGCCGAGACGTCGGGCTGCTGACGCAGAACAGCCGCCTGTTCCACGGGACGCTACGCGAGAATCTGACGCTCGGCGCGGCCGGCGCATCCGACAGCGACATCCTGGCGGTATTGGCGATGGTCGGCGCGGACGGGTTCGTCCGCCGCCTGCGCGACGGCCTTGGCCATCCCGTTCAGGAAGGCGGCGTCGGCCTGTCGGGCGGGCAGGTCCAGGCGCTGCTGCTGGCGCGACTGCTGGTGCGCCAGCCACAGGTCGCGCTGCTCGACGAGCCGACCGCCGCGATGGACGACGCCACCGAGCGCCATTTCATCAGCCAGCTGGAGGGATGGAGCCGCGGCCGCACGCTGATCGTCGCGACGCATCGGACGCGCATGCTGGAGGCGGTCGACCGCATCATCGTCGTCGATGGCGGCACGATCGTCCTCGATCAACCCAAGGCGGACGCGCTCTTCACGATGCGCCAGGCCGGCGGAGCGTCCGCATGAGCGCGATCGCCCTCGGTTCCGGTCGCGACGACGACGATTATCTGTTCGGTGACGGCGGCACGCGGACGATACGGGCCGCCAGGCGAATGATCTGGCTGCTGTCCGGCCTGATCGCGATCGCGCTGGCGTGGGCGTGGTTCGCCAGCCTGGACGAGGTGGCGACCGGCACCGGGCGCGTGGTGCCGACCAGTCGAGAGCAGGTGCTGCAATCCCTGGAGGGGGGCATCCTCGCGAAGATGCTGGTCCGCCAGGACGATATCGTCCGCCCCGGACAGATACTGGCGCAGCTCGATCCGACGCAGGCGGGCTCGACCGTGGAGGAGAGTGCCGCCAAATATCGCGCCGCGCTGGCCAGCGAGGCACGGCTGCGCGCCGAGGCCAATGGCACGCCGCTGACCTTCCCCGCCGAGCTTGACCGCTATCCCGATCTCGTCGCCGCCGAGCGGCGGCTGTACGAGACGCGGCGGCGCAGCCTGCAGGCGTCGCTGGGGCTGACCAACGAGGCGCTCGATCTGGTCGGCAAGGAATTGCGCATCGGCGAATCGCTGATCGCGGTCGGCGCCGCCAGTAACGTCGAAGTGCTGCGCCTGCGGCGGCAGCGCGCCGATCTGGAATTGAAAAAGGCCGATCTGCGCTCGCAATATATGGTCGAGGCCCGACAGGATCTGGCCAAGGCGAACGAGCAGGTCGAGGCACTGGCGCCGGTGATCCGTGGCCGTTCGGATACACTGCAGCGCCTTACCTTGCGCTCCCCGGTGCGCGGCGTCGTCAAGAATATCGAGGTGTCGACGATCGGCGGCGTCGTGCCCCCCAACGGCAAGGTGATCGAGATCGTGCCGCTGGACGATCGCCTGTTGATCGAGGCTCGCATCGCGCCGCGCGATATCGCGTTCATCCACCCCGGCCAGCACGCCACGGTGAAGGTGAGCGCCTATGATTATGCGATCTACGGCGGGCTCGACGGGCGAGTCACCAGCATCTCGCCCGACACGATCCGCGACGAGGTGAAGCCCGAGCTTCTCTATTACCGCGTCTTCGTGCGCACCACCGCCGACGCGCTGACCAACAAGGCCGGCCGCCGGTTCCCGATCACACCAGGCATGGTCGCGACCGTCGACATCCACACCGGCAGCAAGACCGTGCTGCAATATCTGCTGAAACCGCTGAATCGTGCGCAGGAAGCGCTACGCGAACGATAACGCGGCCGGAATCTGAGGAGGAAACGATCGGAACCGCAACCCATCCCGGCAACCGCATCCTGCGTCGCGCGCGTCAGGCGCGCGAACTTCGTGCGGCAATGAGCCCGCTACTCCCACCGGGGCTGCTGATCGACCCGGCCTGGGACATGATGATCGAGCTGCTGATCGCGACCGAAACCGGCGAGACCCTGTTCGTCAAGGACCTGGTCGCGCTGTCGGGTGAGAGCCACGCCAGCGCGCTGCGGCGGCTCGATCGGCTTCAGGCGAGCGCGCTGATCGAGCGGCACATCGACAGCGACGATCACCGGCGCTTTCGCGTCCGGCTGACCGCGCGCGGCTATCAAGCGATGACCGCGATGCTGGGGCACCTCTACGACGACGTCACGCCGTCCGCACCAGACCATGGCCGGCCGACATCCTTCCGGCCGCACCCGCTTTGCTGACCGCCGCCGCTATGTCGCGCGCGGGCACGGGTCATGACGGTGCGATGCTGGCGAAGCGGTATCGCCGCCGCAATCCGGCCTTAAAACATCGCCGTTGGTGAACGGCGCGGCTCGATCGGGGTCAACGCCGCGCTGACCCGCACTGGCAGTCGCCCGATCTTCTGCGCCAGCGCGGGCGGATCGAGCAGCGTCACGCGGCCGCCCTTCCATTGCAGGTCACCGTCGCGGCGGGCCTGTTGCACCATGCGATTGACGTGAACCGAGGTCAGCCCCAGCGCGTCCGCGAGCGTTTCCTGCGTCAATGGCAGGTCGAAAGAGCGATCGCGCGTCATCCCGTTGAGCGTCAGCCGCTCGTGCAGTTCCAGCATCAGGTCGGCGATCCGCTCCTGCGCGTTATAGCGGCCCAGGCGGGTGATCTGCGCCAGCAGATAGCCTTCCTCCATCGCACGGCCGACATGGCAGGCGGTCGCGAGATCGGGCAATGCGGCGAGATCCGGCAGAGGGCAAGTCGTCACATCCGTCAGTGCGTTGACCGTCGACACCGCCAGCGGCTGCGGAAAACCGCATAGACCGATCACATCGCCGGGCAGGATGAAGCTGAGGAACTGCCGCCGGCCGTCCGGCAACAGCCGTACCCGCACCGCCCAGCCGCGTACCAGCAGGCGCGGCTCGGCGATCTCGCGTCCCTCGCTCATCAATTCACGGCGCGCCCGCACCGGCTGCGCATCGGCGATGGCGTCGGACAATGCCGCCAGCGCATCGGCTCCCAGCGCACCGATCGTGGAAAGCCGCACGAGGGCCGGTTCGGCGGTCTGCACATGCATCGCAACGCGCATCAGTCCTTCCCTCCATCGCCGACCAACCGCTCCAGCGCACGCAACACCGCCCCGGGCGGAAATGGTTTGGCAAGGCGAAGAACGTCGCGATACGTCGCCGGCATGGCCCAGCCGTCATAGCCTGTCACGAACACGAAGGGCACGTTCCTTTCGGTGAGCCGGTCGGCAATCGGGTAGGATAGCGCCCCGCTGAGATTGACGTCGAGTACCGCCGCGTCGATCGCGTCGCTCGCCGCCGCCGCCAGGCCCCCGTCGAGGGTGCTGACCGGCCCGATCACCGTGGCGGACGCGGCCCCGATCGCTCGCTTCAGATCGGAGGCGATGAAATATTCGTCCTCCACGACCAGAATGTTTTTCCCGGCTAGGCTAGGCATCGTCACACGTCCCTGGATCAAGCGGCGTCCTTCAATCGGACAAGGGCAGGCTGATCGAGCAGCGCACACCGCCGCCCAGGAATTCCAGCCTTGTGTCGGCCCCTAGCCGATACGGTAACGCCTCCTCGATCAACTCACTGCCAAATCCCTGACGGGTTGGAGAAATTGACACTGCGGGCACACCCTGTTCCGTCCATGTAAGGGTCAAACGGCGAGCGCCTCTACAATCCAGATCAACCTGCCAGCGAATGTCGAGCGTTGCATTCGGGAATTTCAACGCGCCATATTTGACCGCGTTGATCGCCAGTTCGTGCATCGCCAGCCCGATCGATTCGGCGGCGGAGGACGATAGCGAGACGTCCGGCCCGCTGAGCATCAGCGACGGGCCGTCACTCGCCCCCACGCTCAGCAATTCGTCGCGGATCAGATTTTCGAGGTCGACCGCCCCGGACGGGGTCTGCGTGACGATCACCTGCGTCCGCGCGAGAGCGTCAAGCCGGCCCCGGAAATGGTCGGCGACATCCTCCAGCGTGCCGCCGGTATCGACCGTCCGGGCGAAGACCGAACGGACGACGGTCAGGATATTGCGGACGCGGTGCTGCAATTCGGCGACCAGCACACGCTGGCGTTCCTCCAGCGATTGCAGATCATGGATGTCGATTCCGGCACCGAACCAGTGGCGGATTTGCCCCGCGGCGTTGCGCACCGGCACCTGCCGCAACAGATACCAGCGGTACGTGGCGTCGGTCAGCCGCACCCGCAGTTGCACCTCCAGCGGCACGCCGCGGGCTTAAGCATCATCGAAGATCGCCTGCGCCGTCTGCTGGTCGTCGGGATGCAGCGCCGTTATCCACCCGCCAGCCGCGCTTTCCTCGTCGGTCTGGCCGGTCAGTTCGGCCCAGCGCCGATTGGCGGTGACGTCGATACCGCCGGGGGAGGCGCGCCACAGCATCGCGGGCATCAACTGCATGCTCAGTCGCTGCACCTCCTCGCTCTCGCGCAGCGCCTCTTCGGCCCGCTTGCTGCGCAACGCCTGCAGGATCGCGGGTGCCAGCTCCTCGACCGCCTCGCGATCGACGTCGCGGAACCCGCCGCCGCGATTGGCCAGCGCGACCAGCCCCACCGTGCGGCCGTCCTGCTTCAGCGGCACGCCCAGAAAATTGCGCAGCGGCGGATGGCCGGTGGGCGTGCCGATACGATCGGGGTGGTGATCCGGATCGTTGATAATCTGACTGCATTCGTCGAGGATGACCCGGCCGTGCAAGCCGTTGACGTGCAGCCCCATCGGCAATTTGCCGTCCGGCCAGTGCTGATCGTCGGCAGTGAACGCCGCCCAGCCGCGCTTGCTGATCGCAAGGTCCTCCAGCCGGCCCGAAAGGGGATGGACCTCCCCCATGAAGCTGAACGCCGCGCCGGTCATGTCCTCGGCAACCGCCAGGCAGACCTGCCCCAGTTCCTCGATCGAGGGCGTCGACAGGGCCTCGGCGAAGATGCGGTTGATGCCCTCCAGCACCGCATTCTTCCGCTCGATCGCCTCCATCAGCGCGAGGTTCTGCTGTTCCATCGTCTCACCTGTTCGGCGGCATCCTCCGGTACATCCCTTAAAAAATCATTCTCGACAAGAACTTAGGTCAGTTGCTCGCACCGGTGCCGGTGCTCGGGCGCTGGCGATAGCGATCGAACCAGGCGACGATCGCGGCGACGCGCGCGGCGGATTGCGACGGTCGGGCGGCCAGCCCGCCATGGCTCGCCCCCGGCACTTTCACCAGCGCGGTCGGGACGCCCGCAATCTGCAGCGCAGCGTAATATTGCTCCGCTTCGCTGACCGGGGTTCGATAATCCTCGCTGCCGACGACCACCATCGTCGGCGTCTTGACGTTGCCCACCAGGCTTAGCGGCGAGCGCTTCCAATAGCCGAGCGGATCCTCCCAGGGTTTCGACGCGAACCAATATTGCGAGGTGAACATTGTACCGTCCATCGTGAGCGCCTCGCTGATCCAGTTGACCACCGGCTTCTGCGTCGCTGCCGCCTTGAAGCGATTGTTCTTCCCGACGATCCACGCGGTCAGCAGCCCGCCGCCCGAGCCACCCGTGACGAACAGATTGTCGGGGTCGGCGGTCCCGTCCGCTATCGCCGCATCGACCGCCGCCATCAGATCGTCATAGTCCTGCGCCGGATAGGTCTTGTCGATCAGATTGGCGAATTCCGCGCCATAGGAGGTCGAGCCACGCGGATTGGTCCACAGGACGGCATAGCCCGCCGCGGCATAAAGCTGCATGTCGGTGCCGAACGACGGGCCATAAGCCGCCGCCGGCCCGCCGTGGATCTCGAGGATCAGTGGCACGCGCTGCCCGGGCTGCACCCCCGGCGGAACGGCCATCCACGCATCGATCGCGCGGCCGTCGGGCGCCTTCACCGCCAGTTGCCGAACCGGCGCCAGTGCCTTGGAGGACGCCAGTATCGCATTCAGCTGCGTCAGCCGCCGCGCCTTGCCGTCGGACCATATCCACACGTCCGCCGGCACGCTGCCGTCGCCGCCGGTGAACGCCACCGCGCCATTACGCGCCACCGAAAAGTCACCGCCGGTATAGGGGCGATCGAGCCCCCCGCCAGCGACCGCGTCGGTCAACACCTGGCGCGCGCCGTCGATCCCGATCCGCGCCAGCGTGCGGTGACCATGATCGTCGTAGCTGACGATCAGATGGCGCCCGTCGCCGGCCCATTGCGCATCCTCGATCGAACGGTCCAGCCCCGCGGTCAGCGGGCGTGGCGCCTCGCCATCGCGACCGCCGACGTACAGCTGCATATTCTCATAGGCGCGACGCTTGTCATCGAACCCGGTCCACGCCAGCCGCGTGCCGTCGGGCGACCAGCGCGGCGTCGCATCCGGACCATCGCGATCGGTGAGCTGCGTCAGCGCGCCGCTGGCAATGTCGACCGCATAGATGTCGCTATTCATCACATTGCGCTCGGCGTCCTTGCCGCGCATCGCGGCGAAGACGATCCGGCGCCCGTCCGCGCTCCATGATAGCGGGCCGTCGTCATCGAACCGCCCATAGGTCAGCTGCTGCGCCGCGCCGCCGTCCGCCGTGACGACGAACAGATGATCATACCCCGGCTTGCGATAGCCGGCGCCGTCGTTGCGATAGGTGACCCGATCGATCACCTCCAGCGGCTCGGCCCATTTCGCCCCCGCGGGCTTGGCGGGCGCCTTGCCGAGCGTCGTCGGTTCGCCCGCGACATTGGCGACATAGGCGATCCGGCGGCCATCGGGCGACCAGGCCAGCGCATGTGGATCGCCCGGCAGCGCCGTTACCCGCGTAGACTCACCGCCGGCGACCCAGCGCACGAACAACTGCGACCGTTCGCCATCCGGCGCGACATAGGCGACGCGCGTGCCATCGGGCGACCAGCGCGGGCTGGACCCCGAAGCCGCGAACGGCGTCTGCCGGCCGCTGGCGACGTCGATCAGCCACAGCGAACCCTGGATTCGATCGGTCATGATATCGCCGCTGCGCCGCACGTAGACGATCTGGCGGCCATCGGGGCTGATTTGCGGATCGGCGGCGATCGACAGGCCGAACAGGTCGGCACCCGTGAAGGTCCGCGACGGCGCGTCGACCGGCGCGGCGGTTGGCTGCACCTGCGCGGTCGCGGGGGCGGCGGTGGTCAACAGGGCGACAATGGCGATGGTGCGGCGCACGACAGGCTCTCCCAAACAGACGTGCCACCGCCCTTGCCGGATCGCGATCGCGACGCAAGGGGCAAGCATGGACGGCCGCCGCCGAGGCAGGGCCGTCGTGCATCCCTCCGGCGTTAGCGCCGCTCCCCCGCGAGGTAGCGCGCGAGCGGTTCGATCATGTCTTCCGGGATGCGGCGAGCGATCACGGGCATCGCGTCCTGCGGCTGGCGCGCGTCGATCTCGCCCTTCTCCCCGCGCCAGTGACGCAGCCGCGCGGCGATATAGCCGGCCCGCTGGCCGGCGAGCACCGGCTGCGCCTTGCCCGGCGCGTGACAGCTCGCACAGGCGGGCAATTGCCGCTCGGGCAGGCCGCGTTCGACGATCGTGCGCGCTCGCGCGTCGCCGTCCGCCGGCGGTCCATCGCCAAGGCCGGGCATCGCGGCGAAATGCCGCGCCAGCATCCGGCGTTCCTCCGCGGTCAGCGTGGCGGCGGCATTCGCCATCACCGCGCTGGCACGCGTGCCATTGGCATAGCGCAGCAGCGCCTGTTGCAGGTAACGTTCGTCCTGCCCGCCGAGGATCGGTATGTCGGGCTGTCCCCGCCCGCGTCCGTCCGCGCCGTGGCAGGCGACGCAACCGGCGAGCACGTCGCCGCCCAGCGCCCGCGTGCCAGTCGTTCCAGCGCCCTTCGCCGTGCCGCTCAGCGCGCGATATTCGGCGGGAGTCATGCCGGGCAAACGCCGCAGGAACGCGACCATCCGGCGGATCTCGTCATCGCGACCCGGCGCGCCCCATGCGGGCATGCCCGTGAATTTCACCCCGTGGCGAAGGATGTAGAACAATTCCGCATCGGAATATTTGTCGCGCAGCGCCGCATCGGTGAGCGGCGGGGCATGCGGGGTCGCCTTCTGCATCACCGGCGACGGACGCTGGCCGGGTGCGCCATGACAGGTGGCGCAAGCGGCGGCGAAATGACCGGCAGCGCTGACCAACGCGCCATCCCGCTCGATCACCTTCTCCGGCGAATCGAAGAAGGCGTGGGTGCGGACCGAATTCTGCATCGTCCAGTGCAGGAACCAGTTGGTGATCGCCCAATGGCCGGAGGAGGCGGCGATGTTGAATATCCCCGACCATGCGAACAACATGCCCGCCGCCGCGATGGCGATCGCCCCGGCGACGATCCGCTGCCAGGTAAGTCGGATCGTCATGCCGGTGTACGCTCCTTCAGCATCGTACCGAGCAGCCACAGGCCACCCAGGCAATAACTGGCGCCGCCGATGACGAGCATCGCCACGCCGCCCAGTTGCTGGTCGGCAAGCGCATCGAGGCCGGGCGCGGCGTGCATCGCCATCATCGCGAAGAGCGGCCGGTCCGCCAGTCCGATCAGCGCGCCGAGCAGCGTCATGTGCATCGACGTCAGCAGCAACGCGGCCACGCCGGCGGCAGGCTGCGCCACCGCCGATCGCCATAATGCGACGCCGATCGCCAGGAACGATGCCTGCTCGATCAGCGTCACCACCGCATAATGATCGGCGATGGCGCGCAATGCGGGCGCGTGCCAGCTCCACACCACCAGAAACTCCGCCATCGCCCAGGCCAGCGGCGCGCCCGCCCCTACCCGGGCGCGGCCAGCGTCGGAGAATGCGAATAGCGGCGCCGCCACCGCGACCGCGATCATGTGCGCGACCATATGCCCCGTCATGCCAAGCCCGGCGAACGCCAGCAGCGTCGACAAGATCGCCAGTGCCCAGCCCGCCCGGCGCATCAGCGGCAATCCGTCAGCATCAGCGCGGGCGCGGCGGTGAACAGTACCGCGATAAAACTCAACGCCGCCAGCAACAGCGTCGCGGTGGCGAGGAAGCGCAGCCGATCGATGTCGGTACCCTCATCATGCGGGGGCGGATCGCCGGGGGTGCGCGACTGGACGAAGGCGATGACCCCGGACGCCAGGATGATCGCCAGCGCCAGTCCGGTGCCGGCGATGAAGGCGATCGTGAAGCGCGGAAACGCCCCCAGCTGCGCACAGCTGACCGCTACCCACAGATAGCAGAAGATGAAATGCACCGCCCAGACCGTCGGCGGCACGATCAGCGTCCACAGCGTGACCCGCAGCGCGAGGATCCGTCGGTGCAGCCGCCGCCGCAGCGTGAGGCGTTCGCCGTTCATGCTGCCCCCGGGAACAGGCCGATCGTGGCGTAGGTAACCACCGCGGTCAGCGCCATGAAATGGTGGTAGACGGTGATGTTGCGAATGTCGGCGTCGTAACGCGGGGTCATCCTGCCCGCGATGCTGCGGGCCAATGTATACAATTGCATGATCGCGCCGATCGCATTGTGCGTCACCGTCCAGCCCACCAGCGTGAAGACGATCGCCGGATAGACATGCAGGCTCGGCTGCATCCCGCTCAGCATCGGCCCGGCAAGCCCGGCGCCGATCGCTGCCAGCGATGCCAGTGCGCCGACCGCCAGCAAGGCGCGCGCCGCCTGTTCCCCGCCGCGCGCGTTCAGCTCGCGTGCGGCGACGGTCATCGCCCAGCTCGCCAGTGTGATCGCCAGCGCCACCATCGGCCAGAACGCGCCCGGCCCATCGAGCCCCACGCCGCTGGGGGGGAAGTCGGTATGCCGCGTCCAGAAGAAATAATAACCGAAGACCAGACCGGAGAATGCGGTCGCATCGGCCATCATCGTGATGAACATCGCCCACCACCCGCTGGAAGACGCGCCCGAGCAATAGAGCGGCACCGTCAACCCATGGCCGATCGCCTTGCGTTCCTTTTCCGGGATCTCGCCCGTGCCGGTCCACAACCACCATAGCACCATCGCCAGCGTCGCGACCGCCCCGGCCAGCGCGGCCCAATAAAGGTGATAGGTGGTCAGGATGAACACGCTTCCCAGTGCGACCGCGGTGGCCATCGGCTTTGCGCTGGGGGTGCCAAGACGGATTACCTGGATCGGTCGCGCGTCCAGCACCGTCGTGATGATCGTCTCGCGCCGGCCCTCCTCCGCGTCGGGCAGGAAGAAGCGCCCCTCGTCGACCTTTTCGACGAAGCCCGGCTGATCCCAGATCGGATAGCGGCTGGTGATGAGCGGAACCGAACGGATGCCCCAATCCTCATCGTCCGGATGCGCCAGCCATTCCAGCGTGCCGGCCCGCCATGGATTGCGTGGGGATTTGGCGCGCCACGGGCTGCGCGCCAGATCGACGCACACGATCAGCACGCCGATCGCGAACACATAGGAGCCGATCGTCGAGGCGAGGTTCAGCCCGCCGATGCCAAGCTCCGCCGGATAGGTGAACACGCGCCGCGGCATGCCCATCAATCCGCTGAAATGCATCGGGAAGAATGTCAGGTTCGCGCCGACGAACAGGATCCAGAACGCGCTGCGGCCGAGACGGTCGGACAGTTTCTTGCCGGTGATCAGCGGCCAGTAATAATAAAGGCCGCCAAACAGCGGGATCAGCGTGCCGCCGATCAGCACGTAATGCAGGTGCGCGACGATGAAGTAGGTGTCGTGCGCCTGCCAGTCGAACGGCGCCACCGCCACCATCACCCCGGTCAGCCCGCCGATCACGAAGATCGCGATCGACCCGACCGCGTAGAGCAGCGGGGTCGACCAGACCACGCGGCCCGCCCACAGGGTCGCGATGAAGGCGAAGATCTGGATACCGGTGGGGATCGCGACCGCTTCCGACGCGGCGGAGAAGAACGCCAGGCTGATCTTCGGCAGCCCGGTGGTGAACATATGGTGCACCCACAGCCCGAAGCTGAGGAAAGCGGTGCCCACCGCTGCCAGCACGATCCACGGATAGCCGATCAGATGCCGCCGGGCGAAGGTGGGCACGATCATCGCGAACAACGCGATCGACGGGAGGAAGACGATGTACACTTCGGGATGGCCGAAGATCCAGAACAGGTGCTGCCACAGGATCGCGTCGCCGCCCTTCGCCGCGTCGAAGAACGGCCAGCCGAGCAACCGCTCCATCTCGAACAGCAGATCGCCCGCGATCAGCGGAGGAAAGGCGAACAGGATCATCACCGCCACGACCAGGATATACCAGGCGTAAAGCGGCATCAGGTTCAGCCGCATGCCCGGCGGGCGCGTCTTGAGCACGCCGACGATCAGTTCGACCGCCGCCGCCACCGACGAAACCTCGATGAAGCTGAGCCCCAGCATCCAGATGTCGGCGCCCAGCCCACTCAGGTCGGTCCGCGTGGTGAGCGGCGGATACATGAACCAGCCGCCATCGGGGGCGACGTTGAAGAAGATCGAGCCCGCGACGAACACGCCGCCGATCAGGAAGCTCCAATAGCCGAAGGCGGACAGACGCGGGAACGGCAGGTCGCGCGCACCGAGCAATTGCGGCAGCAGGATCACCGCCACCGCCTCGAACATCGGCACGGCGAACAGGAACATCATCATCGACCCGTGCAGCGTGAACAGCTGGTTGAAGGTCGATGCGGAGACGAGGTCGTTGCCGGGCGCGGCGAGCTGCGTGCGCATGATCAACGCCAGCACGCCAGCGAACAGCATGAAGGAGAACGCCGTCAGCGTGTACCAGATGCCGACGCGATTGTTGTTGACGTCGGTCCAGCGGCGGAACCAGCCGGTCGGCGGCGCCCATACCGCGCGCAACCGATCCTCCTGCGCGCGGCGCAGCGCGATATCGTCCTGCGCGTGAAGGCTCATCGCAGGCCCTCCAGCCAGGCGGCGATCCGCGTCGCGTCACGTGCGGGCATATGCGGATAGGCGGGCATCCGCGCGCCGGGCTTCACGTCCGGCGCCTGCGTGATGAAGCGAACCAGATGGGCACGTGTCATCGGCTGGGTGCCCGCCCCCAACGACGGCCGCGCGCCGATATGGGTCAGATCGGGGCCGATCGCCCCTGCCGCCGCCGTCCCCGCGATGCGATGGCATCCCCCGCAACCGTAATCCGCGAACAAGCGCGCCCCCTCCCCTGTCGTCGTCGTTGCCGCGCGGCGTTGCCTCGCCAGCCAGGCGTCGAAGTCGCCCGGCGGCATCGCGATGACGTCGAACGCCATCAGCGCATGGCTCAGGCCACAAAATTCCGCGCATTGCCCACGAAAGCGCCCGGCGCGGGTGGCATGCACCACCAGCGTGTTGGTACGCCCCGGCACCATATCCATCTTCCCCGCCAGCCCGGGTATCCAGAAGCTGTGCAACACGTCGCCGGCGCGCAACGCGAATACGACATTGCGTCCGACCGGCACCCGTATCTCATTGGCGGTGATCAGTTCCGGCTGGCCGGGCGGGCGATAGGCGACCCGCCACCAGAATTGTTCGCCCTGCACCGCGATACGCAGGTCGGCGGGCGCGGTGCGGATCGGGCGCATCTGCGGCAGCGTCGCGACCAGCAGCGCGAACAGCACGATCGTCGGCACCACACCGCCCACCCACAGGATCAGCCGCATGCCACCACGGTGCGACAGCGTGCCCCCACGTGATCGCAGCGCCACGGTCATCAGGATCGCGACGCCGACGAAGATCACGATCGCCCCGGCGACCATCACCCATGTCAGCCCGGCAAGTGTCGCTGCCTCGATACCGAATGTGCTGAACGCCGATTGCCGCCCCGATGCCACGCCGCGACGCCGCCCCAATTAGATGAACCCCAGATGAAGGAGAGAAGACAGGCGCGGCCGCTTTGTTCCTTGTGGAGGGGTGACGAAATGTTGCTGCGCGCGCCAGCCGCGCGGCGCACCCGATCGCCCTCGCCCGTCGACGGCGGACCCGCGCGGATCGCATCACCCCCGGCACCGTTACGGTCAGCGATGCAAAACACCTCCGATCAGCCCTGGTGGCAACGCGGCACCGTCTATCAGGTCTATCCGCGCTCCTTTCAGGACAGCGACGGCGACGGTATCGGCGATCTCGCCGGGATCGAACGGCGCCTCGATCATATCGCTTCGCTGGGCGTCGATGCGATCTGGCTCTCCCCGATCTTTCCGTCGCCGATGGCCGATTTCGGTTACGACGTTTCCGATTACTGCGATGTCGCGCCGATCTTCGGTGATCTCCCCGCGTTCGATCGCCTGCTGACGGCGATCCATGCGCGCGGATTGAAACTGCTGCTCGATTTCGTGCCCAACCACAGTTCGGATCAGCACCCCTGGTTCATCGACAGCCGATCCAGCCGGGACAGCGCGAAACGCGACTGGTACATCTGGCGAGACGCCGCGCCCGATGGCGGCCCGCCGAACAATTGGATCAGCGATTTCGGCGGATCGGCGTGGGAATGGGATCCGGCAACCGAGCAATATTATCTGCACGCCTTCCTCAAGCAGCAGCCTGACCTCAACTGGCGTCATCCGGACCTGCGGCGCGCGATGTTCGACGCGATGCGCTTCTGGCTTGATCGGGGCGTCGACGGCTTTCGCATCGACGTGCTGTGGCACATCATCAAGGCGGAGGGCTTCCCCGACAATCCGGCCAATCCATATTGGCGGCCGGGCATCACCGAGCGCGATCGACTGATCCAGCGGCATTCCACGGACCAGCCCGAGGCGCATGCGATCGCCGCCGACATGCGCGCCCTGACCGATAGCTACACCGCGCCGGGGCACGAGCGGGTGCTGATCGGGGAGATCTTCCTGCCGAACGATCGCCATGCCCGCTGGTATGGCACGCCCGAGCGCCCGCAGGTGCATTTGCCGTTCAACTTCCAGCTGATCGAGAATCGGTGGGACGCCACCACATTGCGCGCGATGATCGCGAACTATGAGGCGTCGCTGCCCGCGCACGGTTGGCCGAACTGGGTGATCGGCAGCCACGACGCCCCCCGTATCGCCGCGCGACTGGGCGAGCCACAGGCGCGCGTCGCGGCGATGCTGCTGCTGACGCTGCGCGGCACGCCGACGCTATACCAGGGCGACGAGATCGGCATCGGGGAGGTGGCCATTCCCGGCGATCGGATCCGGGATCCGCAGGACTTGCGCCAGCCCGGCATCGGTATCGGCCGGGATCGCTCTCGCACGCCGATGCCCTGGGACGACAGCGCCTTTGCGGGGTTCAGCACGGTCGAACCGTGGTTGCCGCTCAATCCCGACTGGCCGACGCGCAACGTCGCGGCGCAGCAGGCGGACCCGCGCTCGATGCTGGCGCTGTACCGGCGGCTATTGTCCCTCCGCCGCGCCTTGCCGGCGCTGTCGGTGGGGGATTTCCGCCTGCTGGACGCGGCGGACGGCGTGCTCGCCTATGAACGGCGGCACGGCGGCACGGCGCTGCGCGTCGCGCTCAACCTGACCGACGAGGCGAAGCCGCTGCCGTTCGAGGGGGACATCTTGCTGTCGCCCCTCGACGACGCGCCCCACGACACTCTACGCGCCAACGAGGGCATCATCCTGCGATAGGCGCAACGATGCCAGAGGACCACCACCGATGAAGATCGCGATGCTCGCCCCGATCGCGTGGCGCACCCCCCCGCGCCATTATGGCCCGTGGGAACTCGTCACCAGTTTGCTGACGGAGGCGCTGGTGGCGCGTGGCGTCGACGTCACGCTGTTCGCGACGCAGGACAGCGTCACCACCGCGACGCTCGACGGCGTCGTCCCCGCGCCCTATTCCGAGGATCCGGCGATCGACGCGAAAGTGTGGGAATATCGTCATCTGTCGTACCTGTTCGCGCGAGCCGAACGGTTCGACCTGATCCACAATCAGGCGGACTTCCCCGCGCACGCCTTCGCCCCGCTGATCGATACGCCGCTGGTGACGACGATCCACGGCTTCTCCTCCGATCGCATCCTGCCGATGTACAAGCCGTTCGAGGAGCGGGTGCATTATGTCGCGATCAGCGACGCCGACCGCCACCCGGATCTGCGCTATGCCGCGACGATCCATCATGGCATCCCGCTCGACGACTTCCGCTTCGATCCGGCGGGTAGTGACGATCTGCTGTTCTTCGGCCGCCTCCACCCGGACAAGGGCGCGGCGGAAGCGATCGAGGCGGCACGGCGATCGGGGCGCGGGATGGATTGCTACGGCATCATCCAGGATCAGGGATATTACGAACGCTCGGTCGCCCCCGCCGTGGACGGGACGACGATCCGCTATCACGGCGCGGTGGGCGGCGAAGCACGGATCAGCGCGCTGGGCGGCGCGCGCGCGCTGCTGCACCTGATCAACTTCGACGAGCCGTTCGGGCTGTCGGTGATCGAGGCGATGGCCTGCGGCACCCCGGTGATCGCGACGCGGCGCGGCTCGATGCCGGAGCTGATCGATCACGGCGTCACCGGCTTTCTGGTCGACACGATCGACGCGGCGGTGGATGCGGTCGAGCGCCTCGACACGATCGACCGGGCCGCCTGCCGCCGCGCCGTGGCCGAGCGTTTCAGCGTCGAACGAATGGCGGATGACTATATCGCGCTGTATCGGCGCATTCTGGGCGGATGAGGGGAAGCCCCGCCCCCTCTGCCGCTCCACCTCCGGCCAAATTCCTTGCCATCCGCCCCCCGGCGCTCCAATCCGCCGGGATGCGTCCGCGCGATTTCCTCCTGCTGGTAACGGTGTGCCTGTTGTGGGGGTTCAGCAACGTTCTCAGCAAGATCGTCGTCAGCGACTGGCGGGTGCCGCCGCTGTTCTTCGCCGCCGTGCGGTTCGCGATCGTCGCGACGGTCACCATGCCGTGGCTGCTGCCGATGCCGCGCCCGGCGTGGCGCATCGTCGCGATCGGCCTGTTGATGGGCGGCGGCAATTTCGCCCTGCTATTCCTGGGCTTGCAGACGGTTTCTCCCTCGGCCGCGGCGGTGGTGGTGCAGATCGGCGTGCCGTTCACGACGCTTCTGTCGGTCATCATCCTGCGTGAGCGGATCCATGCCCGGCGACTGACCGGGATCGCGCTGACGCTGGCGGGAGTGGTGCTGGTGGTGTGGCGACCCGGCGGCATCGCGCTGTCGGCGGGGCTGTTCTATATCGTCGCCTGCGCCTTTGCGGGATCACTGGGCGCAATCCTGATGAAGCAGATGGAGGATGTGCCGCCGCTCTGTTTCCAGGCGTGGGTGGGCATCGTCTCGCTGCTGCCGCTCTCGCTGGCGTCCGCCCTATGGGAAAGCGGGCAGTGGCACACCGCCGCCGCCGCCGGCTGGCCGTTCGTCGCTGCATTGCTGTTTGCCGCGCTGATCGTGTCGGTGTTCGCGCACACCGCTTATTATGGCCTGATCGGTCGTTACGAGGCCAATCTGATCGCACCATTGACGTTGATGACGCCGCTGTCGGCGATGGCGTTCGGGGTTGCGCTGACCGGCGACCGCATCGACGCCCGCATGATCGCGGGCGCGGCGCTGGCGCTCGGCGGGGTGTTGATCGTCGCGCTGCGCCGGAAACGCGCCACCGAGGTGCTGGTCATCGGCGAACGAGCATAGCCGTTCGGCTACCACCCCGCGCAACGCAGGGTGGTAGCCGGTGATCAGAATTTGGCCCCCAGCCGCACGCCGATCGTCCGCGGCGTCACCGGCACGATATAGGGCCGCTGGTAACACGATCCGCATTGTTGATAGCGCGCGATCTGGCCGCGTTCGTCCCAGATATTGCGAGCGAACACCTCCAGCGTGAAGCGTTGCAGTTCGGCGCCGACCGCCAGGTTGCCCGTGGTATAGGCCTCCAGTCGGCCCAACAGCGCCGCCGGATTGACGACATTGCCGGTTCCCGTCTCGTACACCGCGGTGCGGATATCCGACGAGGCCGAGCTTTGATGCGCGACCAGAGCCTGGACATAGCCCTTCACCGTACCGATCGGGACGGTATAGCGCGCCGATCCGCTGATCTTGAACCGCGGGGTGATCGGCAGGCGTGTTCCCGCCGGCGCGCTGATCAGATTCTGCTGGCCGCCAGCGGTCAGGCCATCGCACACGAAATTGGCGCGCGCCTCCAGGCACAAATTCTGCCGCGTCTGCGCGTCGGTATAGGAGCCGGCGACACTCAGCGAGAGCGGGCCGGTGTTGACGTTGATGTCACTCTCGATGCCGCGGATGCGCGCGTTTGGACCGTTCTGGATGACGGTAAAGCTATTCGCCCCCAGAAACGCGAATTGGAACGCATCCCAATTCTGCTGATAGATCGCGCCGTTGAAGCGCACCGCCCCGCCGAGCAGCGTCGTCTTCCAGCCAAGCTCGTAGTTGGTCAGGAAATCCGCCGCATAATCCGCGACGTCGCCGCGCCGATTGATCCCGCCCGGCCGGAACCCGCGTGACCAGGTGCCGTAGATCAGCACGTCTTGCACCGGCTTCCAGTTCGCGGTGAAGCGATAGGTGACGCCCTGCCCGTCCGCCTGTTTGGGAGAAATCCCGCCCGCATTGTCCGGCACGCCCAGATTGGTGCACGGGATCGCGCCCACGTCAGGCGTGTTGAGGAACGGCGTGATCGCCCCGCCACTCAGATAGCGATCGCGCAACGTACCACCGCCTGACAGGTAACAGCCCGCCACGCCGGTGCGACTGCTGCCTGCGGCATTGAAGGGCGTTGCACTGAACGCGCGCCCGTCCGCCGGATCGACACCCGGGTTGCGCCCGAACCCGAAGAAACCAACCAGCGAATTGTCGTAGATATAGCCGCGCGCGCCGGCGGTGATCGACAGTTTAGGCGTCAGGTCGTAGCTCGCTTCGCCGAACACCGCATAATCCTTGTCGACGCGATGCTGTCGCGTCAGCCACAAGGTGCCCGGATAGCCGTTGACCGACAACGCGCTGCCCAAATTCGCGATCTGATAGTCCTGGAAAATCAGGTTGCTCTGCCGCTGGTAGAAAGCGCCCGCGACCAACCGGAACGGCGCGTCCGCCGGAGAGGCGACGCGCAATTCCTGGCTCGTTTTCTTGAAATGGTCGGTGCCGATGATCCGCTGTCGCGGATCGATCGTGTTGCCGGCATTGTCCTGGTAATAGAAATAGCCCGCCAGTCCGCCGACCGACGAATACAGGCTGTCATATGCTTCGGCATAGTCGGTATAGTCGCTCGATTGCAGCGCCTTCCGGTCCAGATAGCTGCCGGCATAGGTAACGTCCCAATTGCCCAGCTTCCCCTCGATCGTCAGCGCCGCCTGTACGAAGCGGTCGCGACGATATTCGGGGAAGAAGCGCTGTACCTTGAGGTCGCCGACCTTCGGATCGTAAGCGTAACTGCCGTGGTTGCGCTGTTCCTGATACAGCACCGTCGGCGTCACGGTCCAATTGTCGTCCAGATCGATCTTCAGCGCGGCGCGGCCGCCATAGGTTTCGGTGTCGTTGTAATTGTTCTTGACGAACGCGTTGTTGTTCACCGTGATGCCGCCGATGAACGAGCGCGTGCCGGCCACGTTGTCGATGAAGCCGGCGTCTTTCTGATAAAAGCCGACGACGCGCAGCGCCATCATCGACGCCAGCGGGATATTGAGCATCCCTTCCGTCACATAGCCGACGCCGCCGTGCGCGACGGTGTTCACCTCCCCATCGACACGACCATAGAAGCCCGACAGATCGGGCTTGTTGGTGATGATGCGGATCGTGCCCGCCTCGCTCGATGCGCCGTACAGCGTGCCTTGCGGCCCGGCGAGGCTCTCGATACGCGCGATATCATAGACATGGACATCCAGCGTGCCGCCGATCGTGGTCACCGGCTGTTCGTCGAGATATACGCCGACCGACGGCAGCGAGCCCGAATGGTTGCCGTCTCCGCCAGAGGCGACCCCGCGCATATAGACGGTGGTGACGCCCGGCTGACTGGTCTGGAACGCGACCGACGGCAGCAATTGCGTATATTGGTTGAAGTTGGAGATGTTGAGCTGATCCAGCTTGCGCGTGCCGATCGCCTGAATGCTCAGCGGCACGTTCTGGATATTCTCGTCACGCTTCTGCGCAGTGACGATGATGTCGTCGCCGCCGGTTGTCGACGGCGTCTCCGCCCCGGTGGTTTGCCCCGATCCGGTCGCGACCTGCGCAGCGGCAGGGGTCGCGGCCGCCGCCGTCGCCAGTAACGAGACGAGCAACCGGCGTTTGAAGCTTAGCACCACGGACATCCCCCAATGTTGCGGTAAGATGACGGGGATGCTGAAGCGTGTGCCAGGGCGCGTCAATCCACCGCCGCGACATATCTGGAAACATCATTTCAGCGTTGCCTTTTCGCCACGGCGGGTTGCCTGTTTGGCAGGCGCAACATTCCTGCGCGCTTAGAAAGTGGGCACCTCGGGATAGGCGGCGAGCAGATCATCGCCGAGCGCCTCTTCCAGAGGAGCGAGATAGGCAGCGAACGGCTGCCAGGCACGGTCGCCGCCGCGAAAGATCGGCTGTCGCACCTGCTCCGAACTCGCGGTGCGCACCGCCCGCTCGGTACGGTGGAACGACAGGCAGGCATCCTCGAACGGCAGGCCGACGCGATCGAGCAGCGCGCGGATCCCGGCTTCCGGCGCATCGACCAATTGTTCGTGGATGACGCGGATCACGGCATC
>NZ_JBELIE010000011.1:28314-31630 GCF_042091075.1 Sphingomonas sp.
TCCGATCTCGCGACCGTTTCGACATGGGCCATCAAGCGCACATAGTCCCGATAATAGCGGCCCATATCGTCGAGCGCGTAACTGAACGCCTGGCCGCGCGCGAAATGCTGTTTGAAATTGGAGAAGCAACAGGCGCGCGGATCGCGACGGGCGTCGATGATCGTCGCCTTGGGCAGGATCAACCGGATCAGCACGACATGCGCCCAGTTGTTGGGCAACTTGTCGATGAAAAAGGGCCGGTCGGTGCGGCGCTGCACCGACGCACGGCGCAAATATTCCGCGCCCAGCGACCGCGCCCGCTCCGCGGTCAGCGTGGCCAGTCCGTCGGGATAGTCCGTAATCCGTCGCGCCATCGCCGGCAGATCGGGCAGCTCGGTCGTCCCCTCCACCAGCGAGTGGCTGGCGAGGATCTGTTCGATCAGCGTCGAGCCAGCGCGCGGCATGCCGAGAATGAAGATCGGATCTGGCGCATGATCCCCCCAGTCCCGCCGCTCGCGCAGGAACGCCGGAGTGGCCAGCGCGATCGAACGATCGACGAACGCCGACGTCTCTTCGGCGTCGTAGACGATCTGCGTCCGGCGCAGCGCATTGCCCGCCGCATAATGCGCATAGGCGCGATCCGCCGCGCCGCGATCCTCCCAGGCCTTGCCCAGCGCGAAGTCGAGGTGGAAGCGATCCTCGTCCGACAGGCCATCGGCCGCGCGCGCCGCCTGCATCGCGGCGATATCCCCATCGTCAAAGGAAATGGTCTTCAAATTGGCGAGGCTCCACCACGCCTCACCCAGATCGGGCTTCAGCGCGATCGCGCGGCGATAGGCGGCGACGCCATCCGCCTGTCGACCGACGGTCTTCAGCATATGCCCCAGGCTCATCCACACGCGGGGCTGCGCCGGGGCAACCGCGAGCACGCGCTCATACAGCGCGATCGCATCCTCGAACCCGCCCAACCGGCCCAGCGCCGCCGCCTTCAGGTTGGCGTGGCCGATATGATCGGGCTCGTCCCGTTGCAATTCATCGAGCTCCGCGAGCGCTTCGCCCGCGCGGTTCTGACGATACAGCACCAGCGCGAGATTGGCGCGGGCGGCGGTAAAGGCGGGCGCCAGCTCCAGTGCGCGCCGCAGCAGCGTCTCCGCATCGCGGTTGCGCCCGATCCGCCCCGCCAGTTCGGCCAGAATACGAATCGCGCGGGCATCGAACGGATCACGCTTTAGATACTGACGCAAAAGGGGTTCCGCCCGATCGAGGCGATTGTCATGGAGGGCCAGCGCCGCGTCGATCAGCATCGGTGGATAGCGCGAGGGATAAGGTGAAGCCATGCGGGACAAAGCAAACCACGCCGCGCCGGATCGATCAAGCGACGCGCGCGCTGCGGGCGGCGGGCGCGCGATCGGCTTCTGGAGCGCACTCGCGCTGGTGATGGGCAATCTGATCGGATCGGGCATCTATCTGCTGCCCGCCACACTGGCCCCCTATGGCGCCAATGCCAGTTGGGGGTGGGTCGCGACGATCGCCGGTGCGATGTGCCTGTCGTTCGTCTTCGCGCGCCTGTCCGCCGCGCTGCCCCGCGCGGGTGGTCCCTATGCCTATGCCGATGCCGCCTTCGGCCCGGCGGTCGGCTTCGCGACGGCATGGAGCTACTGGACGCTGATCTGGGCGGGCAACGGCGCGGTGGCGGTCGCCGTGGTCAGCGCGCTGAGCCTCGCCATCCCGGCATTGGCGCCGCACGCCGCGATCGCGGCGGTCGCGCTGGTATGGGCGATGGTGGCGATCAATATCACCGGCGTGGGCCTCGCCGCGCGCGTGCAGATGACGACGATGCTGATCAAGCTGGTGCCGCTGGTCGGCGTGATCCTGCTCGCCGCCTGGGCGCTGCTGACGCGCGGCACCGGGGCGATCGCGGCCGACGCCCCGGTGCCGGTATCGGGCGGTGCGATCGCGGCGGCGGCGGCACTGTCCTTCTGGGGCTTCCTGGGGGTGGAAAGCGCCACCGTTCCCGCCGACAAGGTGGTCGATGCGCGCCGCACCGTGCCGCGCGCGACCCTGATCGGCACCGCCGCGACCGGTGTGATCTATCTGGCCGTATCGGGTGCGGTCACCGCGCTGATGCCGCGCGCCGCGGTCGCCGCCTCGCCCGCGCCGATCGCCGATTTCCTCGGGCTGGCGCTGGGCGGCGGCATCGCGCGCATCGTCGCGCTGTTCGCCGCGATCAGCGCGCTGGGCACCCTCAACGGCTTCGTGCTGCTACAGGGGGAGATGCCGCGCGCGATGGCGGCCGGTGGCGTCTTCCCGCGCTGGTTCGCGCGGCAGACGCGCGGCGGCACCCCGGCGCGCGCGCATGTCGTCGCGGGGCTGCTCGTCACCGGCGTGACGCTCGCCAACTACACCCGCGGGATGGGTGACCTGTTCGCGTTCATCGCCGCGATGTCGCTGGCGGCGGGCATGCTCGCCTATGCGGTCAGCGCGCTCTCGGCGGTGCGCCTGTTGCGCGACGATCCGATGGCGCGAACCGCGGGCATCGTCGCCACCGGCTTCATCACATGGCTCGCCTGGGGTCTCGGCGGCGAGGCGAACCTGTGGGCGCTGGTGCTGCTTGCCGCCGGAGTGCCCGTCTATTGGGCGGTCAGGCGCGGCGCCGCCACTTCCCGATAAAGGACCGGTCGGACAGGATCGCGTGCGCGGCATTGTGCCCCGGCGCGCCCGTGACCCCGCCGCCCGGATGCGCGCCCGACCCGCACATATAAAGCCCCGCGATCGGCGCGCGATAATCGCCGTGCCCCAGCACCGGCCGCGCCGACCACAATTGATCGAGGCTCATCCGCCCGTGGAAGATATCCCCGCCGATCAGCCCGAACTTGCGCTCCAGATCGAGCGGTGAATGGATCTGACGTGCGATCACGCTCGCCTTGAAATTGGGGGCATGATCGTTGACCGTTTCGATGATCAGGTCGGCCACCTCCTCGCGCACCTCGTCCCAGCTGCGGCCATCGGGCAGCTCGGGGGCGAATTGCTGGCAGAACAGGCTGGCGATGTGCATCCCCGGCGGGGCAAGGCTGTCATCCACTGTCGTCGGCAACTTCATCTCGACGATCGGCTTGCTCGACCAGCCATGTACCTTCGCCTCATCGAAAGCGCGGTCCATATAATCCATGCCGGGCGCGATGATGATCCCGGCGGTATGATGCTCGGCCGCCGCCTTGCCCGGCATGACCGTGAAATCGGGCAGTTCGCTGAGCGCCACATTCATGCGGAACGTGCCTGATCCGGTCTTGAACCCCGCCATCCGGCGGCGGAAGTCGGCGGGCAGTTCGTGCCCGTC
>NZ_JBELIE010000011.1:31640-38214 GCF_042091075.1 Sphingomonas sp.
GCGATACAGCATCGCCGGACCGACATTCGCGGCGACGATCGGCGCGGCGATCTCCTCCCCGCTCTCCAGCCGTACCCCGGCGGCACGGCCGCCCTCGATCAGGACGCTGGCGACCGGCGTCTCAAGCGATATCTCCACCCCGGCATCGACGCACGCCGCCGCCATCGCCTGTGTAATCGCCCCCATTCCGCCGACCGAATGGCCCCATGCGCCGAACTTACCGTTCACCTCGCCAAAGACGTGATGCAACAGCACATAGGCCGAGCCGGGGGTCGAGACGCCCGCGAAATTGCCCACCACCGCGTCGAAGGCGAACGCCGTCTTGACGTGATCGTCCTCATACCAGCCGTCGAGGAAATCGCGCGCGGATTTGGTGAACACATCGAGCAGGTCGCGCTGCGCCGCGATATCCAGCTTCGCCAGCGGCCAGCCCTGCCGCGCCGCCGCCACCAGCTCCAGCAACCCGCCGCCGGCGTTCGGCGGAATCTCCAATGCCAGATCGCGCAGCACCTGCGCGACCCGTTCCAACGCAGCGTCATAGGCGGGATACGCCTCCGCATCGTGGCGGTTGAAACGCGCGAATTGCTCCTGCGTGCGCCGGGTGCCGCCGCCCAGCGTCAGATAGGTATCCTCAAACGGAAAGAAGTTGCTGATCGTTCGCTCGATGATCCGGAAACCGCGATCGTGCAGCTTCATGTCGGCGATCACCTTGGGGCGCAGCAGGCTGACGGTGTAGCTGGCGGTGGAATTGCGGAAACCGGGATGAAACTCCTCGGTCACCGCCGCGCCGCCCACCACGTCGCGCCGTTCGAGCACCCGCACCTTCATCCCCGCGCGCGCCAGATAGAAGGCGCAGACCAGCCCGTTGTGCCCGCCCCCGATGATGATCGCGTCGTATCGCTTGGTCATATCGCCCCCTGCTCTCCTGTCGTCACACGCCCCGCATCCGCCGCGACCAACCCGGCGGCGGCGGGCGGTGCTGCCGCGCCTCGGGTATGCGGTCGCGCAGCTTGGCGGCGAAGCTGCGCAGGCATACCTCGCTCGCGCCGATCGGTCCGACGGTGTAGCTGGACGATGCCATCCCCTGCTGCACCCGCTCGATCAGCCAGGTATCCTCGGCGTTGACCGTGCGGTTGATGCGCCAGTTGGCGTAGCGCACCAGCTTCATCTCGCGGCGTTTGCCTTCGGGCGTGAAGGCGTCCGGCAGCGCGAAGGCCATCTCACGCAGCACGCAGGTCGTGGGGGACAGCGGCAGCCATTGCATGAAGTCGATCTGATCGGCGTAGATGTCGAACGCCATGTTGGGCCACAGCTTGTAATACAGCCACAGCCGCTGGTTCGCTTCCGGCAGATGCGGCACATGGGGCAGATGCGTCTGGTAGAAGCGCTCCCACGGATCGTCGGAAGGGCGATCGACCAATTGCCCTGACATCCGGTCGACCCAGCCGGCCGCCTCGATCGCATAGCTTTTGCCGAACAGCCGGGTCAGCCCGTCATGCGCGACCGGGATGTGCAGATTGTCGGAATAATTGTCGCCGACGTTCTTCCAGTTGACGTTCCGTTCGCGCAACCGGACGTCGCTGATCCGGCGCATCTCCTCAAAGCGGTATGGCGCCACTTCCGCATCATAGGGCGCCATCATCTGCGCCACCGACGGGCCGCCGTCATCCTCCAGCCGGATGAAGACGAAGCCGCGCCAGCGATCGACCTCGACCGGCACCAGGCCATTGTCCTCCAGCGTCAGCGCCGGATAGTCGCGGCGCATCGGCACTCCCGACAGGCGCCCGTCCAGCTCATAGGTCCAGGCGTGATACGGGCACACCAGCTTCCGCGCGCATCCCGCATGGCCCTCCACCAGCCGCATCGCACGGTGGCGGCAGACGTTGTGGAAGGCCCGGATCGCCCCGTCCTCGCCGCGAACGACGATCACCTGCTCGCCAAGATACGACAGCGTCCGCCACTCGCCCGGCTCGGCGATGTCGCTGTCATGGCAGACGATCTGCCACGATGGCCGGATAATGCGAGCGCACTCGACCTCGAAACATTCCGGGTCGGTGTACAGCCAGCCCGGCAGGCTCCAGTCCGCGTCGGGATCGTCATACGGCAGGGGGGCGGGACGATGCGCCATCGGTCAGCTCCGGTTGCTTGTTGCACGATCGTATAATAGGTTCACGGGATGAGCAAGCCGCTCCGCGCCACCCCCGAGGCCCGCCGCCGCGATCTGATCGCCGCCTGCGCGCGCGTGCTGGCGGGGGGCGGCGCGGCGGCGGCATCGGTGCGGACGATCGCCGCGGCGGCGGGGGTGTCGCCCGGCCTGGTGACGCATCACTTCGGCGGCATCAGTGCGCTCGTCGACGCGACCTACGATCACGTCGCCGCGCAGGTCGCGGCGGCGCTGGAGGCGGCGGTGGCGCAGGCGGGTGACGATCCCCATTCGCGACTGTCCGCCTATGTCGAGGCGAGCTTCGCGCCACCGATCGCGGACCCCTCGTTGCTGGCGACGTGGATCGCCTTTTGGGGTCTGGCGCGCGGCGACGCGACGATCGCCGCCGCGCATGAGCGGCACTATGCCGGCTATCGCGCGCGGCTGGAATCGCTGCTGTCGGAAAGCGGCATGGCGGCAACGCGCCTGCGCCACGCCGCGATCGGCCTCACCGCGCTGGTCGACGGATTGTGGCTGGAACTGTGCCTGTCACCCGGCACGTTCGAAGCCGATGACGCGCGAGCGATCACCAGCGCCTATCTGACGTCGCTGCGAGGTCAATAATCGCGCGAGACGCGAACGTTGGCGCTCTGCCGCCCCAGCGTGGAGATCGACGACAGCAGCGACAGCCAGCGCGTCACCTGGAATTCGACCCGCGTCGCGGAATAGCCCGCGCCATCGGTGATGATCTCGGCATAGACGCGCCGCGTCACATATTTCCCCGCTGCGATCGAGGTGCCCTGCCCGGTCTGCGGATCGGCGGGCAGGATGCGCAAACGGTCGAGCCCGGCCGCGCGCCGCACCGCATTGATCGGGTTCAGCCCGCCGCCACCGCCCTGCAGCGCGGCGACCGCGCTGGCGAGTTGCAGCGCCTCGGGAGCGGACAGGTTGATGATCGAGGTGCCGAACAACAGCCGCGACAGCAATTCGTCCTGCGGCAACGCGGGGGTGCTGGCGAACGTGATCTCCGGTTTCAGCGCGACCCCGGTAACGCGGATCGAGGCGTTGAGCCCCGTCGTGTTCGCGCTCGCCTCGATATCCAGCGCGGGGTTGGCGGGCACTTCGCCGGCGAAGCGGATCACGCCGCGCGACAGCTGGAATTCGCGCCCGGCGAACTCATAGTCGCCACGCACCAGATCCGCGCGTCCGGTGATCGCCGGGTTGGTCGGCGTCCCCGCAATCGCCAGATCCGCACTCCATTCGCTGCGCAATCCCAGGCCGGAGACGAGCAGACCGTTGCGCGCCCGCGCGCGGATCGCCAGCCGCCACGGCGCGGGCGCTTCCCCCTCGTCGGCGCCCGCGCCGGGGGGCAGGTTGATCTCGCGGACATTCAGGCGCGGCACCGCGCTGGTGGCGGTCGCCTGTCCGAAACGGTAACGGCTGGCATCGAGCGTCACGTCCCCGGAAATCACGCCGCCCGCACCGTCCGAACGGAATGCGATCGGGCCAGAAACGGTCGCGCCGATATCGTCACGATCGATCATCACCGCGCGCTCCGCATTGAGCCGCAAGTCCAGCGCGACGCCCTTGGCACCGGCGAAATCGAACGCGCCAGTGCCGCTCACCCGCCCGCCCCGTGCGGTCTGCCCGGCGAAACTCTGGATCTGCAGGCGCGAACCGGCGAACCGCCCCTCCGCCTGTATCCCGGTCAGCAAGGTGCCGGTCGTCGCGCTTTGAATGCGCGCATTGGTGGCGCGCACCACGCCGCGGATCTGTGGCGCGGTCAGCGAGCCAGACACGTCCGCCGCGATCGCCACCGGCCCCGCGAGATCGAACAGCTCGACCCGCGTTAGCCGCCACAACGTGTCCGCCGGCCCGCTGTAGCGCACCTGCGCGAAGAGCCGCGCATCGGTCAGCCGGCGAAGCGGATCGCCGGTCGCCGTTGCCAGCGGTTTCAACAGCGCCTGCGCGCGTCCAACGATCCGGCCGCCCGACGCCATCACCACGCGAATGCCCGCCTGCTGCGCTGTCAGCACCCCCGCCACGCCCATGTCGATCGGCGTTGACGACGTCACCAACCCGGAGCGGGTCAGCCCACGGATCGTCAGATTGGTCCTGCCGGTCGGCGCCGCACCCGCGCGCGCTTCCAGGTCGACGCTGCCCGATGCCGTCCCGCCCAGCCCCAGCCCGGCATAACCAATATCGAGCACCGCGAGCGGCAGGTCGCTCAACTGCCCGTGGAAGCTGGTGCCGCCCTCGCCGAACCGACCAGACACCTGCGCCTTGCCGCCGGCGAAGGTCAGTCGGGTCGGCGCGAGCAGCCAGCCGTCGCCCTCGCGCCGTATCACCGCCGGGGTATCGAGCCGGATCGCACGTTGCCCGACGCTGCCCTGCGCGCGCACGGTATAGACGCCGTCGGCCAGCGTCGCGATCGTCTGCAACTGGAAGCCGGCCCCCCGCGAGCCGGCGGCGGAAGCGCGTATCTCGCCATCGTCGCCAGTGAGCCTGACGTGCCCGGCGAACCGCGCCAGCGACAGGCTGCCCCGCCGCAATCCGAAGCCGGTGACGGTCGCCT
Source organism: Sphingomonas sp. (assembly GCF_042091075.1). Taxonomy (GTDB): domain Bacteria; phylum Pseudomonadota; class Alphaproteobacteria; order Sphingomonadales; family Sphingomonadaceae; genus Sphingomonas. The sequence continues at coordinate 36,359 of NZ_JBELIE010000011.1, forward strand.
CGGTCCGCGTACCGCTGGGATCGAGCACGGTGGTGAAATCGACGCTCGCCTGCCGCACCGTGACGTCCGCCCCGAGACGTGCGCTGCGCGCTTCGATGCGGCCGGCGATCCGCTGCACCGCGCCCTGCGGCGTCAGGTCTAGCGCGCCCGACAGGCCGCCGCCCGCGATCGTCAGCCGCCCCCGGAACCCGCCGGGGACGATATCGAGCGTGCCGCTGGCGCGCGTCCCGCTGACATCCAGCCGGCCGATCGCCACGCGCGCCTGCCCGCCGGCGGGCGGCAGTTCGATCTGCCCCCCGGCCTCGAACGGCCCCAGCCGCGACTGGCCCGCCGCCGTGAAGGCGAATCCCTGACCGTTCGGATCGAGATGCGCCCGCACGTCGCGCAGGCCGAGCGCCTCGTTGGGGCGCTGGAAAATCAGGTCGATCACCGGCCGCTCGATCCGGCCATCGAGCGTCAAACGGACCGGACCGTAGCTGCGTTGCTGGCCGCCGCCCTCGAAACGGAACGTGCCGTCGCGGCGCCGGAAGCCCGTGCCCGACAATTGGATATCGGGCGCGGTGAGCCGAAGGTCGGTGAAGTGCAACACCCCGTCGGAGGTGCGTTCAAGATTGGCCTCGACGTGCGGCAAACCGCCGGCCAGGTTGCGAAAGAACGCATTGTCGAGCCGCACCATCTGCGCCACGCCGCGTCCGACGACGCGCGTCCCGTGTCCGTCCGCCCCCGGCACGACGCGCAGCCGTGACTGCACATCCACCACCCCCAGGCCGGGAATCAGATACCGCCCCAGCGCACCATTCAGGGCGATATCGTAGCGCCCCGTCCGCAGATCGAGCTGCAGCCCGATCCGCCCGGTCAGCTTGTCGGACCGCAACCGCAGATCGTCGCCCGTCACCATGCGCGCCGTGACGCGCAACACACCCGACACCGACAGGTTACGCAGGATCCCGCCGGCCTGTTCCCCTACCCCCGTCACACGCTGCGCGGTAAAGGCGATCGGCACCGCGACCGGGCGGTTCGACCAGCGCCCCTTGCCCGCCGCGCGGGCTTGCTCGAAGCCGGTGTTGTCGAACGAAAAGCGCGGCGCGGTGATGCGATAATCGAAACGGAAACGACGGAAATTGCCGTCTAGGATCGCGCGCAGCCGCATGTCGGTGGCGCGCATGTTGCGGAACAGCGCGGCGGGTTGCAGCAGGCGCACTGACACGCGCAGGTTGCGGAATGCGCTGTCGGCGAGGTCGACGATCCCCTCGGCGCGGACGGCCAGGGCGCCGGATCGCAGCGTCAGCTGCCCGTCGAGCCGGCGCCGCGCGAAGGTGCCCGCGCCGTTCACGGTGACGCCCGGCGCTGTAAGCGCGCGCAATTTGCCGCGGGTGATTGTCGCGGGGTCGACCGTACCGATCAGCGTATAGGCGCCGCCGCGCTGCGTCAGTACCAGATCGGCGATCGTCGCACGGCCGGCCTGCGCCACCGCGCGGCCCTGCCATTGTCGCCAGCCGCCATCGCCTCCGATGTCGAACGCCAGCGTGCGGCGGATGCCGGTCAGCCGCGCCAGCACGCCGTCAGCGGTGCCGCGCGCGCGCGCCTCCAGGTCGAAACGTCCGGCATCGGGGCGTGAATCGAGCCGCAGCGCAAGTCGATCGCTGCCGCGCACCGCCGCCGCCAGCGCGACCAGCGCATGGCCGTCGCGAATGTCCGCACCCGCCTGCACCCGGCCTTCGCGCACGACGCCGGTCACTGCGCGGCCGATCACCAGCCGCTCGATTGTCAGCCGCCCGATCGCGATGTCGAACCTGGGCAGCAGTGGCCCGCTGCGCCCGGTATCGCGCGGCTGCGGCAGTTTCACCCATTGCGCG
>NZ_JBELIE010000152.1:0-7967 GCF_042091075.1 Sphingomonas sp.
CCGGTGTTCGTCACCCCCGATGCGCTGGGGGAATGGTGGCGGGACGGCAAGCTGCATCGCACGCTGATGGTCGACCTGAATGGTCAGCCATTCGGTCGCGTCGCAGCCGGCGAGGACATGACGTTCGACTTCGGCACGCTGATCGCACACGCCGCGAAGACGCGCGCCCTGGGGGCGGGGACGATCGTCGGATCGGGGACGGTATCGAATCGCGATGCGGATGGCGGGCCGGGGCGGCCGATCAGCGAGGGCGGCGTGGGCTATTGCTGCTTGGCGGAGGTACGCACGGTCGAGACGATCCGCAGCGGCGCCGCGGTGACGCCGTTCCTGAAGCGAGGGGACGTCGTCCGTATCTGGGCGGAGGATGATCGCCATCATCCGATCTTCGGCGTGATCGAGCAGGCAGTCGCATGATGCGGCGACGCGCGATCGTGCCGTTGGCGCTGGTGTCGCTGATGGCGGCGAACGGTGCGGCGGCGCGCGATACCGCCGCGCGTGTCGCGCCGGCGATCGTGCCGGCGACCCCGGCACAATTGTACGGGCCGCTGTTCGAGGCGGTGCAGATGCGGCGGATATTCGCTGACGGCAAGACCTTCGCCGACGCGGTGGCGAAGCGTGATCCGCGCGCGATCCTCGCGGATTACCGACGCGGCGATTATCGTGACGATGCGCGGCTGAAGGCTTTCGTGCTCGCGAATTTCACCGTCCCGGCGGAGGCGGTGACCACGCCCGTCAGCGCGGCACGGCCGCCGCTGGCGGCGCATATCCGCGCCCTGTGGCCGACCCTGACGCGCCCGCCGCTCTCCCCGCCGGCGGGATCATCGGCCCTCGCGCTGCCGTATCGCTATGTCGTGCCGGGCGGCCGCTTCCGCGAACTATATTACTGGGACAGCTATTTCACGATGCTGGGGTTGCAGGCGGACGGGCACGCCGACCTGACACGCGACATGATCGAGAATTTCGTCTCGCTCGTGACGCGATATGGCCACGTCCCGAATGGCACGCGCAGCTATTACGTCAGCCGATCGCAGCCGCCGTTTCTGTATCTGATGATGGGGCTGGTGCCGGATGCCGATCGCGCAACGCGGGCCCGGTGGCTGGACGCGCTGCTCGCCGAGCATCGCTTTTGGGTAACGCAACGATCGGTGACGATGCCCGACGGCACGCGGCTGCAACGTTATGGCGATGCGCAGCGTACGCCGCGCGATGAATCCTATCGGGAGGATGTCGAAACGGCGCACGGCGATGCGCGGCAATATAATGATCTGCGTGCGGGCGCCGAGAGCGGGTGGGACTTTTCGTCGCGCTGGCTGCGCGATGGCCGCACGCTGTCGACGATCCATACCACCACGATCGTGCCGGTTGATCTCAACAGCCTGTTGTACGGCATGGAGCGGGCGATCGCGGCGCGCAGCCGTGCGCTGGGAATGACGGCGCAGGCCGAGGCATTCGATCGTGCGGCAACCGCGCGACAGGCGGCCGTCGAGCGCTGGCTGTGGAGCGAGGAGCAGGGCCGTTACGGTGATTTCGACGTGGATGCCGGGGCGCTGCGTCCCGGCGTGACCGCGGCGACCACCTATCCGTTGTTCACCGGCGTCGCACCGGCGGCGCATGGCGAGCGCGTGGCGGCGACGATCGCGCGCGATCTGCTCGCGGCGAACGGCTTGCGTACCACGCTGGTGGCGACGGGGCAGCAATGGGACTGGCCGAACGGCTGGGCGCCGCTGCAATGGATCGCGGCGGACGGATTGCGGCGGTATGGCCATGATGATCTGGCACGACAGATCGCGACCCGCTTCGTGGCGACGGTCGAGCGTGAATATCGCGTCTCGGGCAAATTGCTGGAAAAGTATGACGTCGAGGAAAGTCGCGCGGGTGGGGGCGGCGAATATCCGACACAGGATGGCTTTGGCTGGACCAATGGCGTCACGCGCGCCTTCCAGCAGCGCTATGCGATTGGCGGATAGCCCGCCACGAGCGTCGCTGGTCGATGCCACCCCGGATCGCGTCCGGGGTGGCGATCAGACCGGCGAAGCGATCAGGTGTGGCAGACGATCGGGCCCTTGCCCGGGCGGGTAAGGGTGATCTCGGTGGTGGTGCCGGTCATCGACCAGCCACCCTCGGCGGTCAGCGGTTCGCCGGCTTCGGGCGCTTTCAGCAACGTCGGCGTACCGCCCTTCTCGGTGCGGACGACCGCCTGCTTGTCGCCCTGGAAGAAGGTGACATAAGCGAGGCTCTGATCCTTGCAGCGCATCGTCTTGTCGGCCTTGATCGCGGGCGGCAGCTCGACCGGCGCGGCATTGGCCAGCGTCGAAGCCATCGGATCGGGGTTGGTGTCGATCACCTCGGCTTTTTGCGGCTGCGAATTGCAAGCTGCGAGTGCGAACAAGGTGGCGGAGAGGAAGAGGGTGGGGAGGGTCTTCATAGCGGACGCCGACTTCGCTCATGCGGAAAACGACGTCAAGGCCGTCATGTCCAACTTATGCCCCACGTGCGCCGGACGGCGCGTCCGGCGCGGCACGATCCTCAAGCCGCACCATCGACGCCGATAGATTTTCGATCGCTTGCGCGATCGGGTGTGCGCAAGCATTTAGGGTGGCATGCAGACCATTCCCGACACGCTCGGCCTTATCGGCAACACGCCGCTCGTCCGCCTCAAGGGACCGAGTGAAGCCTCAGGCTGCGATATCTTCGGCAAGTGCGAATTCACCAACCCCGGAGCCAGCGTAAAGGACCGCGCCGCGCTCTCGATCGTCGAGGACGCCGAAGCAAAGGGGCTGTTGCGGCCCGGCGGCACGATCGTCGAGGGGACCGCGGGCAACACCGGGATCGGGCTGGCGCTGGTCGCCAATGCCAAGGGCTATCGCACGATCATCGTGATGCCCGATACCCAGTCCAAGGAGAAGATGGAGACGCTGCGGGCGCTGGGGGCGGAGCTGGTGACGGTGCCGGCGGCGCCTTATTCCTCGCCGTGCCATTTCGTCCATACCTCGCGTCGGATCGCCGAAGAGACGCCCAATGCCGTCTGGGCCAATCAGTTCGACAATATCGCCAACCGCCGCGCGCACATCACCGGCACCGCGGAAGAGATCTGGCGGCAGATGGAGGGGCGGATCGACGGTTTCACCTGCGCCGCGGGGACGGGCGGCACGCTCGCCGGCGTGGGGCTGGGGCTCAAGGCGCATGACGAGACGATCCGCATCGCCTTGACCGATCCGCACGGGGCGGCGCTCTACAATTATTACGCGCATGGCGAGCTGAAATCGGAAGGATCATCGGTCGCGGAGGGCATCGGCCAGGGGCGGATCACCGCCAATCTGGAAGGAGCGCCGATCGATACGCAATTCCGCGTTTCGGATGCCGAGGGGATGGAATGGGTCGAGCGGCTGTTGGCGGAAGAGGGGCTGTGCCTGGGCCTTTCGTCGGGCATCAACGTCGCCGGCGCGGTGCGGCTGGCGCGTGAGCTGGGGCCAGGCAAGCGCATCGCGACGATCCTCTGCGATACAGGATTTCGTTATCTTTCAACATTGTATGATCCGGAATGGCGCGCGGCGAAGGGATTGTCGCAGGGGTGAGCGCTCGCTCGCCCGGCCGGCGCCACATCATGCAATCGACAGCGTGCGGATGATCGGTTACATTTGCGCGACGAGATGAAGCCTAATCGACAACAGAAAGCGGGCGCCGAGCGCACGCATGCCGAACAGGTACGACAGCGCGTCCGTGTCGGGATGAGCGGGCTGGCGGCCGTCGTCCTGCTGATCGGGCTGGCCAGCGCGATCTTCTCCACCGTCAACAACGAAAGTCCGATCGCTGGCGCTGGCAAGCCGGAAGCGGTTGGCAACGTCACCGCGCCGGAGAATGTGCCCTCGACCGCCGCGAGCAACGAGCCGCTTGCCGAATTGGGCGTGACTCCCGCCGCGGCGGGTACGCCGACCGCGGGCCCGACTCCGGCTAAGCAGAACTGATCCCTCCGATCCGCCCTACTCGCCAGCGGTCGCCGGCGTGACGACCGCCCCGCTCGTCATCGCGGGCGCGGCGGCGCCATTGGCCGCGCCGGCGCGGCCGAATCCCGCTGTGCCGGGAGGATCGGGGACAGGCCGGCGAAATCCGGAAAATTGCCCCCCGCAGCGCTGTCGGCAGCGACGGAATACCCGTTTGATCATCCTCCGATCCGGCCGTTCGCCCCCACAATCCAGAGGGATTCCACGATTCTGCGGTTGATCCCCGCATTTCCCCGAAAATCCCTTCTCATCCCCGATCAACCCTGATACATCCTGCCTCACGACATTGGGGGCAGGACCATTGTCATTGGCCGGCATGCGACAGCCGGCGCGCGGCGAGGGCCGTGCGCCGGGCAAGCGGGCTTTTGCCCCCGCGTGCGAGGTGGGCGTGGGCGAAAGGGTGGACTATCAGGGAAAGGGGCTCGGTCTTGTCGATGACAAGGGCCGGGTGGCTATTCCCAACACCCTGCGTTCGATGCTGGCGAAGAATTCGCCGCGCGACGATGGCAAGGATGGCGGCACCGTCATCATCGCCCCGCATCCCGAGCATCGCTGCCTGATCGCTTATGATCCCGGTTTCGTGCCGTTCTGGAAAGCAAAGCTGGAGGCGCTTGATTCGGCGCAGTTCGAGAAGACCGGGCGCCCCGATTACAACATCCTGGACCGCGCCGGCGGTGCCGAGCCGCTGCCGTTCGACGGCTCGGGCCGGTTCATCATGCCGACGTTCGAGCGTCGCTATGCGCGGATCGGCGGCGCGGCGGTGTTCCTGGGTTCGTTCAACTGGATCACGATCTGGTCGCCCGCGATCCTGCTCGAAACGCCGGGGATCGATCCCATCCTCAAGGAGTACGTGGAATTCACTTGCGAAGACAAAGGGATACCTTTGTCATGAGCAACGTCATGGCCACCGCCCCGCATATCCCCGTCCTGCTCCACGAAGTGATCGACGCGCTCGCCCCCGCCCCCGGCGAGCGCCACGTCGACGGGACGTTCGGTGCCGGCGGCTATACGAGCGCGATCCTGTTGTGCGGCGCGGCGGGGTTCGCGGTAGGTCGTGTTAACGACGCGCTAGCCGCCCGCCGCCCCGTGGAGGCCGCCGAGCCCGGGCGGGCCCGGGTGGCCGCGCCCGTTTAGGCGATGGCGGAGGAACTGGCGGCGCGCGACCTGTCGCCGGTCGACGGTGTCACGCTGGATATCGGCGTGTCGTCGATGCAACTCGATCAGGCGGCGCGGGGTTTCTCGTTCCAGTCCGACGGGCCGCTCGACATGCGGATGAGCCGGGACGGCATGTCCGCGGCGGATTTCCTGAACGAGGCGGATGAGGAAACGATCGCCGACGTCCTTTATCAATATGGCGAGGAGCCGAAGTCCCGCCGCGTTGCGCGGGCGGTGGTCGCTGCGCGACCGCTGGCGACGACGACCCAGTTCGCGGCGGTGGTGCGCAAGGCGCTCGGCCATCGTCCGCACGAGAAGAAGGATCCGGCGACGCGCGCGTTTCAGGCGGTGCGTATCCATGTGAATGGCGAGCTGGATCAGCTGCAACGCGGGCTGGAGGCGGCGGAGCGCGTGCTGAAGCCGGGCGGGCGGCTGGCGGTGGTGACGTTCCATTCGCTGGAGGATCGCATGGTCAAGCGTTTCCTGCGCACGCGCTCCGGCGGCGAGCCTGCCGGATCCCGGCATCTTCCGGTGGCGGCGCCGACGCGCGCGGCCACGTTCGAGATCACCTCGCGCGGGATCCGCGCGGGCGAGGCGGAACTGGCGGCGAACCCGCGCGCCCGTTCCGCGACACTGCGAACCGCGCGGCGGACGGCGGCGGCACCCTGGGGTTTGGAGGCGTAACGATGGCGGCGATGTATCGGTTGAAGGGGCTTGGCTGGCTGGCCAGCTGCGCGATAGTGGCGATCGGCTTCTATCTCGTATCGTCGCAGGTTGCGGCGGAGCGCAAGAAGCTGGAACAGATCGATCGCAAGATCTTGTCCGCCGAGCGCGACATCCGCGCCCTGGAAACCGAGTTCGACGTCCGGTCGAACCTCGCGCAGCTGGAGCGCTGGAACGGCGACACACTGGCGCTGACCGTGCCGACCACGCAGCAGTTCGTCGCCGACGAGGCGACGCTGGCGTCGCTGTCGCCGCGCGAGCAAATGATGCCCGGCGGGCCACCCGGGTCGGGTACGGCGGTGCAGACCGCCGCGCTGATCGTCCCCGCCACGCCTTCGACCGGCGCGCCCGCCGCCCACGCGCCCGCGATCCAGACTGCCAGTGCCTCGCGCGCGGTTGCCGTGGTGAAGGCCGCTGCGACGCGCGCCCCTTCGGCAGGTGCGCCGATCCGCCTGACCCCGGCGGTCGCGACGGCGGCGGGGACCTCGCCTGCCCGCGCGATGAAGGCGGTGGCGATGCTCGACAAGTCGCTGTTGAGTGACTCGACGCTGGGTGACCTGCTGAGTGGCGCGCGCGCCGAGCGGGGCGGCCTGCGTTGACGACGCTCGTCGCCCGCCCGATCCGGGCGCCTCGCGCCAGCGACCAGCGCCAGCAGGCGCTGGCAACGCAGCATCTGCGCCTGATGGTGCTGATGCTGCTGTTCGCTGGCGGGGTGCTGATCGTGCTGCTGCGTCTGGCGCAGCTGGGCATTACGGCGGGGGACGAGCGTGCGGGACAGACGACGCTGACCGCAGCGCGGGGCGATATCGTCGATCGTAACGGCGCACCGCTGGCGCGCACGATCGATGCCTGGACGATCGGTGTCCACCCCCGGAAGCTGATCGGGGATCCCACCGAGATCGCGCAGAAGCTGGCTGACCTGATGCCTGACCGGGGCGATCAAGCGTGGTTCTATGCGCAGATCACCAAGCCGGTCAGCTTCACCTATCTGAACCGTCGTGCCAGCCCCGCGCTGGTGGAGGCGGTGAATGCGATCGGCGAGCCGGGGATCGTGTTCGAGCGCGAGACGCAGCGCCTGTATCCGCAATCGACGATGGCGGCGCACGTGCTGGGCTTCATCAGCGGCGGTCGCGGCATGAGCGGGATCGAGCGCGCGCTCGACGATCGCCTGTCCACCGCGTCGGCGTCGGGGCAACCGGTCGCGCTGTCGATCGATTCGCGCGTGCAGGCGGCGCTGGAAAGCGAGCTGGGCCGCGCGATGACCACCTTTTCCGCACGCGGCGGCGGCGGTATCGTTCTGGACGTCCACACCGGCGAGGTGATGGCGATGGTGTCGCTGCCGACGTTCAACCCCAATCGCGTCGGCATGGCCGGCAGCGAGCAATTGCGCAACGTGACGACGCAGAGCGTGTTCGAGCTCGGATCGACATTCAAGCCGATCACGATGGCGGCGGCGATCGACAATGGCGTCGTCACCTCGATGGCGCGGCGCTTCGATGCGACGCATCCGCTGCAGGTCGGGCGTTTCACGATCCATGACGAGCGCGGTGACCCGAAACGCTGGCTCAACATGGCGGAAACGCTGATCTATTCCTCCAACGTCGCCACCGCGCGCGTCGCCGACGAAGTCGGGCCGCAGCGGATGCAGGCGATGTTCCGCAAGCTCGGCTTCGACACGCGCCCGGATATCGAACTGCGCGAGAAGGGGCGCCCGCTGTGGCCAACCTTCTGGGCGCGGACGACGACGATGACGACCGCCTACGGCCATGGCATCGCGGTGACGCCGCTGCATCTGGCCAATGCCTATGCCGCGCTGGTGAATGGCGGGACATGGCGTCCGGCGACGCTGTTGAAGGTCGCGCCGGGCCACGCCCCGACGGGCCGCCGCGTCATCAGCGAGGCGACCAGCCTGCGCATGCGGCAGATGCTGCGGCTGGTGGTGCTGCGCGGTACCGGGCGCAAGGGCGACGCACCGGGCTATCGTGTCGGTGGCAAGACCGGCACCGCCGAGGCGGCGGTCGCGGGCGGATACGACCGCTCGCGCAACGTTGCCACCTTCGCCGCCGCCTTTCCGATGGACGCGCCACG
>NZ_JBELIE010000153.1:0-7632 GCF_042091075.1 Sphingomonas sp.
CGCGGGCTGGTGCCCGCCGGGCATGCTGGGCATCGGCATCGGCGGCACCGCGGAGAAAGCCGTGCTGCTCGCCAAGGAAAGCCTGATGGGCCAGATCGACATGGCGCAGCTGAAGGCGCGCGGGCCGAAGAACGATCTGGAGGCGCTGCGGATCGAGATATTCGACAAGGTCAACGCGCTCGGGATCGGGGCGCAGGGGCTGGGCGGGCTCGCCACGATCCTCGACGTCAAGATCATGGACTGGCCGACGCATGCCGCGTCGAAGCCGGTGGCGATGATCCCCAATTGCGCCGCCACCCGCCACGCCCATTTCACGCTCGACGGATCGGGCCCGGTGTTTCTGGAGGCACCGAAGCTGGAGGAATGGCCCGACGTCAACTGGACGCCTGACAAGGCGGCGATCCGCGTCGACCTCGACGCGCTGACGCCGGAAGTGGTGCAGTCGTGGAAACAGGGCGACCGGCTGCTGCTCAACGGCAAGATGCTGACCGGGCGCGACGCCGCGCACAAGCGGATCGCCGACATGCTGGCCAAGGGCGAGGAACTGCCGGTCGAGTTCAGGGGCCGCGTGATCTATTATGTCGGCCCGGTCGATCCGGTCGGTGAGGAAGTGGTCGGCCCCGCCGGCCCCACCACCGCGACACGCATGGACAAGTTCACGCGCATGATGCTGGAACAGGGCCTGCTCGCGATGGTCGGCAAAGCCGAGCGCGGACCGGCGGCGACCGAGGCGATCCGCGACCACAAAAGCGCGTATCTGATGGCGGTCGGGGGCGCGGCCTATCTGGTCGCGCGCGCGATCCGCGGCAGCCGGATCGTCGGGTTCGCGGATCTCGGCATGGAGGCGATCTACGAATTCGAGGTGAAGGATTTTCCCGTCACCGTCGCGGTCGATTCCGAAGGCCAGAATGTCCACCAGCTCGCGCCGCTGGTATGGAAGGAAAAGATCGCCAGGGAAGGACTGCTCGTCGGCGCCTGAACCGCGCCATTTGGCGGCGCGCGTCGGCGATCTTCCCCCCGGGCATCACCGCGCCTTATGGGCTTTCGCCACGCCGCGCTCTACATCACCCCTCATGTGGCCGCCGCTCCACCTAGCCGAGACCGAGGACGCGACCGGGCGGAACGTGCAATTGTTGTCGCTGCTCCGCTGGCTGGCGGTTGGCGGGCAGCTTGCGACGATCCTGACAGTGCATTTCGTCATCGGTATCCATCTGCCGCTGGCGCCGATGCTGGGTGCGCTCGCCGCGCTGGTAGCACTGAACATGATCGTGCTCGCCTGGCCGCACGTGGGCGCGGTGCATCAGTTTGCGATGCTGCTGATCGATGTCGCCTGCCTGACCATCCAGCTGTACCTTAGCGGCGGCGTCAGCAATCCATTCGTGACGCTGTATCTGTTGCAGGTGGTGGTCGCGGCGGTGTTGCTGCCGGCCTGGTCCAGCTGGGCGCTGGTGGCGCTCACCAGCGCGCTGGTCGCATGGCTTGCATGGGCGGCGCCGCCGTTCGCGCTGCCGATCGAATGGGCGTCGCGGCTGTCGACGCCTTATATCGCCGGCAGCTGGTTCAACCTGACGTTGGCGGCGTCGCTGCTGGTCTTATTCGTCACGCGGATGGTGCGCAATCTGTCGCAGCATGATGCGCGGCTCGCGGCACTGCGGCAGCGCGCGGCGGAGGAGGAGCATATCGTCCGGATGGGCCTGCTCGCCAGCGGCGCGGCGCATGAGCTGGGCACGCCGCTCAGCTCGATCGCGGTGATGCTGGGCGATTGGCGCCACGACGCCGAAATATCCTCACATCCCGCGCTTCGCGCCGACCTTGAGGACATGATGGCCGAGGTGGCGCGCTGCAAGGATATCCTGTCGCAGATCCTGCTGGCGTCCGGCGAGGTGCGTGGCCACGCGCCGGTGCGGACGTCGCTGCGCACGTTCCTGTCCGGGATCGTCGACGTCTGGCGGGAGAAATCGGGAATCGAGGCAAGCTACGATCATCTGCCGCCGACCGATCCGCGGATCGTTGCCGACAAGGCGCTGGCGCAGACGATCACCAATTTGTTCGACAATGCGGCGGAGGCGGGGGCGTCGTCGATCGCGCTGGTCGCCGCGCTGGATGGCGACCGACTGGTGCTGTCCGTGCGTGACGACGGTCGCGGCTTCGCGCCCGATATCCTGGATGGGATCGGCAAGCCCTATGTCAGCACCAAGTCGCGACGCGGGGCCGGGCTGGGGCTGTTCCTCGCCACCAATGTGCTGCGCACGCTGGGCGGATCGCTGACCGCGCGGAACCGCACCGCCGGCGGAGGGGAGGTGATGCTGGTCCTGCCGCTCGAGGCGGTGTCAATCGCGGAGGAGCTGTGATGGATTCGAAGCGGTTGATCATCATCGAGGACGATGCGGTGTTCGCGCGCACGCTGGCGCGGTCGTTCGAACGGCGCGGCTATCGCGTCGCGGCGATCCACGGGCCCGCCGAGCTGGATGAGACGATCGCCGCGCTGCGGCCGGATCATGCGGTGGTCGACCTGCGGCTGGGGCATGCGTCGGGGCTGACCTGCGTCGAGCGGCTGCACGCGGCCGATCCCGCGATGCGGATCGTGGTGCTGACTGGCTTTGCCAGCATCGCCACCGCGGTCGAGGCGGTAAAGCTGGGCGCCACCAACTACCTGAGCAAACCCGCCAATTCCGACGATATCGAGGCGGCGTTCCAGGCCACCACCGAGGGGGATGCGAGTGTCGAGCTGGTCTCGTCCACCACCTCCCTGCGCACCCTGGAAATGGAACATATCCATCAAACGCTGGCGGATTGCGGGTTCAACGTCTCCGAAGCGGCGCGCCGGTTGGGCATGCATCGCCGGACGCTCGCGCGGAAGCTGGGCAAACGCCATCTGTGACCCATCGGCACCTTGTGGATTATAACAAACAAAAGCGCTCGAAGACTGCGGCGTTCTGCGCTAGATGAACGGGTGATGACGGTGTTTACCCGCTATCAACCCTAAGGAGCGTAAGCGTTGTCGGAGAAGCGACGCGAAAAGGACCAACGGATGGCATGGGTTGCCCAACTCTACAGTGACGACGTCCGTGGGGCGGAACGTCGCTCGGTCGAGATTGACGGCACGCTTCGTGGTCCCGCGCGGACTCCGCACGACGTGCTGGTTACCGACCTGTCGGCATCGGGCTTCCGCATCCCTGCGGCGGTGGCGCTGCCGGTCGGATCGCAGGTCACACTGGGGCTCAGTGGGGTCGGGGCGCGGGCGGCGCGAGTCGTCCGAGTGACTGACGGCGGCGAACTGGGCTGCGAGTTCGTCTCGCCCCTGTCGCCGCAGGAACTTAGCCTCGCACTGGCGGGGCGGCAGGCGCTCATTCCATTCCCGATCGCCTATGATCCGATCGCGAGCGACGATCTGTACGCTGACGAACTGCCCGAGGTGACCCGTTTTCCGGGGCCGGTGCGGGTAGCGATCCTGATTGGCGGCGGAATTCTCGCCTGGGCGGCAACGATCGTGCTGGCGGTGGTTCTGTTTTAATCGGACGGTCGCCCTTTCGGCCAGGTTCCACAACCTCTTATTTCTAACCGACAATAACAGGGCAGGGCGCGCGCCGCGCTTGCCTTGTGGTGGCCAGTCGATACGCTCCTCTCCGACTATCGAAGGGGATCGGACGATGCGACAGGCGGGCTTGCGAATGATGGCGGCGGGCACGCTGATGGCGCTTCTGCCGCTGCCGGCGATCGCCGCGCCGGCGAGCGGCGCCGCCGAAGCGCAGGCGCTGGACGTCGCGAAGCGCGCGATCGCCTTTCGCAGCGTGGCGGGCCCCGGCAATCAGACGCCGCAACTCGCCGCCTATCTCACCTCGGTGCTGGTCGCCGGCGGTTTCGCGCGGGACGAAGTGACGATCACGCCGGTCGACGATACCGCGTATCTGATCGCCCGCTGGCCGGGTAGCGATCGTACCGCGAAGCCACTGGTGGTGTCTGGTCACATCGACGTGGTGGAGGCCAAGGCCGCCGATTGGCAACGTGATCCGTTCACGCCGGTGGTGGAGAACGGCTTTCTCTACGGGCGTGGCGCGACCGATATGAAGTTCGATGCCGCGATCGCGATGGCGGCGTTGATCGACATGAAGCGCGCCGGCTATCGCCCGCGTCGTGACATCGTGCTGGCATTTTCCGGCGACGAGGAAACGCGCATGAAGACAAGCGCGATGATCGCCGACCAGCTGAAGAATGCCGAGATGGTCATCAATATCGATGGCGGCGGCGGTCGGCTGGGCGAGGACGGGCGCCCGCAATTCTTCACCTGGAACGGGGCGGAGAAGACCTATGCCGATTTCGAACTGACCGTCACCAACCCGGGCGGTCACTCCTCGGCGCCACGGCCCCAGAATGCGATCAACCAATTGTCCGCCGCACTGGTGCGGATCGGCAATTACCGCTTCCCGCCGCAACTGTCCGACCTGACGAAAACCTTCTTCGTCGAGGCCGCCAAGCAGAAGAGCGGCGCGCTTGCGGCCGCGATGCGTGCCTTCGCCGCCAATCCGCGGGACGAGAAGGCGATAGCGGTGCTGGCGGCTGATCCGGCCTATGTGGGGCAGATCGGCACCACCTGTGTCGCGACGATGGTATCGGGTGGCCACGCGCTGAACGCGCTGCCGCAGCGCGCGACCGCCAATATCAACTGCCGCATCTTTCCGGGGGTGAAACCCGCCGACGTGATGGCGACGCTGCAGCAGGTGGCTGCCGAGCCGGGTATGACGATCCGCGACGTGACCGAGGGGTCGGTCGCCAATGACGCCTCGCCGCTGCGGCCGGATTTCGTCGCTGCGGTCACCAAGGCGATGGCCGCGACGCGCCCCGGCGTGCCGGTCTTTCCCAGCATGTCGGCGGGAGCGAGCGACAGCATGTGGTTTCGCTATCACCACGTGCCCAGCTACGGTGCCAGCCCGATGTTCATCAAGGAATCGGACGAATTCAGCCACGGCCTGAACGAGCGCACGCCGATCGACAATATCGCGCCGGGAATCGCCTATTACCGCTCGCTGTTCACGGATCTGTCGCGATAGGCACCGACGCCTGCGGCCGGGCCCCATTCCCGGTCCCCAGGCGTGACCGAACGTCATCAAACCGGATGATCCGCGTCAATCCGGGGGATCCGCGCGGAACCGCCGCCCGGCCCGCGCGGTTGACATCAGGCTGATGACCACGCCGCAAATCCTCTCGATCGTCACCCTGATCGGGATGATGGCGCTCTTCATCTGGGGTCGTTTCCGCTACGATCTGGTCGCGATCATCGCCCTGCTGGCCAGTCTGGCGCTTGGCATCGTCGCGCCCGAAGCCGCATTCAAGGGCTTTTCCGATGACATCGTCATCATCGTCGGGTCCGCGCTGGTGATCTCGGCGGCGGTGCAGCGCTCCGGCGTGGTCGAGCGTGCGTTGCGCAGCGTGTCGCGCCGCGTGACCTCGGTACGATCGCAGCTGCTGGTGCTGACCGGATCGGTCGGCGTCGCCTCGGCGCTGGTCAAGAATATCGGCGCACTGGCGATGCTGATGCCCGCTGCTTTCCAGATGGCGAAGAAGAATGACGCCAGCCCGTCGGTGTTCCTGATGCCGATGTCGTTCGCGTCGTTGCTTGGCGGATTGATGACGCTGGTCGGCACATCGCCCAATATTATCGTCAGCCGTTCGCGCGAGCAGATGACCGGCGAGCCGTTCGGCATGTTCGACTATACCCCGGTGGGGCTGGGGCTGCTGGTGATCGGCCTGATTTACCTTCGCTTCGCCTATCGCCTGATCCCGCGCGACCGACGGGCCGCGCCGACCATGGCGGAAGCGCTGGATATCACCGGCTATATCACCGAGGTGATCGTGCCCGAGGGGTCGCCCGCGGTCGACGAGGAGGTGACCGCCTTCCTGGACCGGCACGATCACGAAGTGACGATCACCCGCATGGTCCGCGCCGGCATGCGCAGTGTACCTGACGAAACGACCGTGCTGCGTGAGGGCGATACGCTGATCCTGGGCGGAGAGCCCGACGCCTTGGAGCGCGTCATCGCCGGCGATCGGCTGACGCTGGAAGGCGAGCATCGCGAGAAGGCGCAGGAGAAGAAGGACAAGAAGGATCGCCCGGATCGCGAAGTAGGCGTGATCGAGGCGGTCATCAACGTAGGGTCGCATCTGGAGGGGCAAACCGCCGGGCGGCTCGATTTGCAGGCGCGTTTTGGCGTCAACCTGATCGCGATCTCGCGGCGGGGCGAGCGACTGTCGCGCCGGTTGGCCAATATCGATCTTCGCGCCGGGGACGTCGTCGTCCTGCAGGGCGCGCTGGACACACTGCCCGAAAAGCTGCGCGTGCTGGGCTGCCTGCCGCTGGCCGAGCGCGACCTGCGGCTGGGATCGAACCGCCGCAGCCTGTTGCCGGTGGCCATCCTCAGCATCGCGATGCTTGCCACCGCGCTGGGGCTGGTGCCGGTGGCGGTCGCCTTCTTCGCGGCGGCGGGGATGATGATTGCGCTCGGCGCGCTGCCGATCCGCGAGGCGTATAATCACATCGAATGGCCGATCCTGATCATGCTCGGCGCGCTGATCCCGGTATCGGATTCGTTGCGCACCACCGGCGCGTCGGATGTGATCGCGACTTGGCTGGCGTCGGTCGCCGCGACGCTGCCGCCATGGGGCGCGGTGGCGCTGATCCTGGCGGCGGCGATGGCGGTGACGCCGTTCCTCAACAATGCCGCGACCGTGCTGGTTATGGCGCCGATCGCGGCGCAGTTCGCCGGTGATCTTGGTTACCGACCGGAGGCGTTCCTGATGGCCACCGCGGTCGGCGCGGGGTGCGATTTCCTCACGCCGATCGGGCACCAGTGCAACACGTTGGTGCTGGGGCCGGGCGGCTATCGCTTCGGCGATTATGCGCGGCTGGGTGCGCCATTGTCGCTGATCGTCCTGGCGCTGGGAACGCCGCTGATCCTGTTTGTCTGGCCGGTTACCTGACCAACCTCGATCAACCCAGGCTAAATATCTGGAACAACGCTGGTTTCTCTCTGTTCATCGGACAGTTCCTGATGATGGGAGAAAGAGGATGCGGACGTTGTTTCCCCTGATGGGTCTTGCCACGATCACGCTGGTCGGCATTGCTCCGGCGCTCGCGCAGACGATGACCGCCTCGCAATATGTCGCCGAGGCGGGCGCCGGCGATCTCTACGAGCGGGAATCGAGCCAGATCGTGCTGCAATCGACCGGCAACCCGAAGCTGCGTTCGTTCGCGCAGGAGATGCTGCGCGACCATGCGAAGAGCACCGCGCAGGTGAAGGCGGCCGCCCTGCGCGCCGGTGTGCGCGTCGCTCCGGCAAAACTGACACCGCCGCAGGCGCAGATGATCGCGCAGCTGCGCGCCGCAAAGGGCGCCGCGCGCGACAGCGAATATGTGGCGCAGCAAAAGCGCGCGCATCAGCAGGCGCTGGCGCTCCATCAACGCTATGCCAGCGACGGCACCGCCGCGCCGCTGAAAACCGTCGCCACGACTGTGGCGCCGGTAGTGCAGCATCATATCGATACGCTGAGCGCGATGTAAGGCAAGGTGTGGCGGCGGGGCGGGATATCGCCCCGCCGCCGCCCCCGTCAGGCCGGCGCGCCGACCACCGGTTTCAC
>NZ_JBELIE010000153.1:7642-8035 GCF_042091075.1 Sphingomonas sp.
CCTCGCCCGCGGTTGGGGGGGGGGTGGTGCTACATATATTTGTTTGGGTTGTGGTTGTTTTTGTGTTGGGGGGGGGGGGGGGGGCGAAACCCCCCCCCCCCCCCGCCCCCGTCAGGCCGGCGCGCCGACCACGGTTTTCACTTCCATGAAGTCCGCCAGTCCGAACTTGCCGTTCTCGCGGCCATTGCCGGACTGCTTATAGCCGCCGAACGGTGCCGCGATATCCGGTGACCAGCTATTGATTGTGACCAGTCCGGCGCGCAGTTTCGACGCAACCTCCGCGGCTTTCGACGGATCGCCCGAGATCGTCGCCGACAGGCCATATTCGGTGTCGTTGGCGATCCGGACGCCATCCTCCAACGATCCGTAGCTGGTGATCGTAGCGACCGGGCC
>NZ_JBELIE010000154.1:0-7972 GCF_042091075.1 Sphingomonas sp.
CCGGAACAAGCAGTGACGTTCGTCGATTATTGGCATGTTCATTCGAACGACGATGATGGAGGAAGACATGGGCGAATTCACCGACAAGGTCGGCGCCGTCGCGAACAAGGCGGTGGGCTCGATCAAGGAAGGCATCGGCAAGGCGACCGATAACGAGAAGTTGCAGGCCGAAGGCGAAGCGCAGCAGCTCAAGGGCACCGGCCAGGACGTCAAGGGCAGCGTCAAGGGCGCGCTCGGCGACAAGATCTGATCTGACGATCCACGCCGCAAAGGGGGCCGCAATCGCGGCCCCTTTTCGTTTGTGGTAATATGCGTTTCCTTCTTCGGCGGGTGTGGAACGCCGACGGGACGATTGCCGAAACGCGATCGTCATATCTGATTAGGGCTCGCGAACGAGGCGGTTTTATCGTAGCTGGCACTATGGCGACTGCCCATGCCCTCGAAGTAGCGCCGTTCGGGCATGACCTTCCCGATGATGTCGCGCCGACCGCGCGCTGTGCCGATCTGATCCGCCGTTACGACTGGTCCGCGACGTCGCTGGGCGACGCGCATGATTGGCCCGTCGCGCTGCGAACGATGCTGGCGACGATCCTGCGCGCGCCGGGGCCGATGATGATGCTGTGGGGCGACGATGGCGTGGTGCTGTACAATGACGCCTTCGCGTCGATCGCTGGTGCACGGCATCCGCACTGGCTGGGCCGCTCGGTCCGCATGGCGGGGCGCGCCGCCAGCGCCCTCGCGGATCATGTGCTGACGACCTGCATGGCCGGCGAGGCGCTGCGTTATCGCGACCATCCGCTGATCCTTGACGACCAGGGCGACGGATCGTCGGCGCGTTTTGATCTCGATTACTCGCCGATCGTCGATGCGGACGACGTGCCCGCCGGCGTGCTGTGTGTCGTCGAGGAGACGACCGAGCGAACCGTCGCGGCGCAGCGGTCGGCATTTCTGTTGACGCTGGCCGACGATATGCGCGCGCTGGGTACGCCGACCGCGATTATCGAACTGGTCGCGACGCGGCTGGGGCAGAAACTGGCCGCGAGCCGCGTCTTCTACGCCGAGATCACGCATCGTGGCTGGATGACCGTCGAGCGCGATTACGTGCGCGGGGTGAAATCGATCAAGGGGCGCCATTCGCTCGAAAGCTTCGGACCCGATCTGCTCGCCGCCTACCGCGACGGAGCCCCGGTGGTGGTAGAGGACGTCGCCGGCGACGAGCGATTGAGCGAAGGCGCCCGCACGGGCCTGCAGGAGCGGCAGGTGGGCGCGTTCATCGATGTCGTCCTGTTCCAGGAGGAGGAATGGGTCGGGCTGCTGGCGGTGCAGAATGCCACCGCGCGGGCATGGACCCCCGCCGAACAGGAGCTTATCCAGCAGGTCGGGGAGCGCGTGAAGGTCGCGATCGAGCGCGCCCGCGCTGAAATGGCGCTGCGCGAATTGCGGACCACGCTGGAGCAGCAGGTGGTCGAACGGACCGCTGAACTGCGGCAATATCATGAGATCGTGGAGGCGACTTCCTCGCCGATCTGCGCATTCGATACCGACTATCGCCTGATCGCCTTCAATCGTGCGCATCAAAGCGAGTTCCAGCGTGTCCAGGGGTTCGAGACGCGGATCGGCGACGTCTTCCCGGATTTGTTCATCGCCGAACAGCGCACCACAATGCGGGCGCTGATGAGCCGTGCGCTGACCGGGGAAAGCTTTACCGCGACGGCGGCATTCGGCCGCCCCGAATTCGGCACGCCAGCCTGGGAAATCACCTATACGCCGCTGCGCGACGATGCGGGGCGTGTGATCGGCGCTTTTCATCAGGCGAACGACGTATCCGCCACCGCGGCGGCGCAGGCCGAACTGGAAGCCGCGCAGGAAGCCCTCCGGCAGAGCCAGAAAGTCGAGGCGATGGGCAGCCTCACCGGCGGGGTGGCGCATGATTTCAACAATCTGCTGACCCCGATCATCGGCTCGCTCGATATGCTGATGCGCAAGGGGCTGGGCAGCGAACGCGAACGGCGCCTGATCGACGGTGCGCTGCAATCGGCGGAACGGGCAAAGACGCTCGTCCAGCGCCTGCTCGCGTTCGCGCGGCGCCAGCCGCTGCAATCAACCGCGATCGATCTGGAACAGCTTGTCGGGGGCATGGCCGACCTGATTGGCTCCACGGTGGGTTCGACGATCGCCGTGAAGGTGGAGGTGGAGCGCCATCTGCCGCTCGCGCTGGCCGATGCCAATCAGCTCGAAATGGCGTTGCTCAATCTCGCGGTCAACGCACGCGACGCGATGCCCGATGGCGGCACGCTGACCATCTCCGCCTCCACATGCGATGTCGGGCCCCCGGCCGCGGCGGAGATCGCGCCCGGCCATTACATCAGGCTGGCGGTCGCCGATACCGGCGTCGGCATGGACGAGGCGACACGCCAGCGCGCGATCGAGCCGTTCTTTTCGACCAAGGGGGTCGGCAAGGGCACCGGGCTCGGGCTGTCGATGGTCCACGGGCTCGCCGCGCAGCTCGGCGGCGGATTGACGATCGACAGCCATGCCGGCCAAGGCACGCGCGTCACGCTGTGGCTGCCGCTCAGCGACGTGCCCGCCGCCGCTCCGAACCTGCCGGTACATGGCCCGCCGCATGCTCGCGGCGCGGGTAGCGTGCTGCTGGTCGACGACGAGGAACTGGTGCGGCTCAGCACCGCCGACATGCTCACCGACCTTGGGTATGACGTGATCGAGGCGTGCTCGGCCCCCGAAGCGCTTGACCTGGTCCGTGCCGGGTTGCGGCCGACCTACCTGATCACCGATCACTTGATGCCCGGGATGACCGGCGCACAGCTCGTGCGTCTGCTCGGCGACGAATTGCCCGAGCTGAAGGCGCTGATCGCGTCGGGCTATGCCGAAACGAGCGGGATCGATCCGGACATGGCGCGGCTTCACAAGCCGTTCCGCAGCGAAGAGCTGGCCGCGACCCTGCTGGCGCTCGACAATCGCGCGCGACCACCGATCGAGCGTGTCGCGACGTCCGTCGAACCGGCGGCGTAGCGCCCAAACGCCTGCCCTTGACCGACCTCACACCGCCTGTGCGCGCCGCTCCGGGGCAGCCGCCCCGGTGATGCCACCGGCGGATCGGCTTCCCGCCCGGTAATCACACCGTATTGCCGACATATCAGTAGGTTGGCGCGTCGATCATTTTCCCGAAGACGCTGATCTCAGTAAATCATTTACCCTTGCCGCGGTATCCCGTCCTACCGTTTCTTACAGGACGTCCAGTCGTGCTTCATTCCGCTATCGAACCCTCGCCGACGCCGGAAGAGACGGACATCATCGAGCGCCTGCTCGGCCGAGTGGCGTTCGATCGCGAAGGCGTGGTGCTGCGGATCAATGACCGGATGCTCGAACTTTTCCATTTCGAGGGGTGGGATCTGATCGGCCGCAACAAGAGCATCTTTCATTCGGATCATGGCGGGGAAGGCCTGAGCGCCGTCATCGCGCGCGTAACGGCGGATGGCGTGCCATTCGCCGGCGACTTGCCGCTGACGCGGCGCGACGGGTCGATGTTCTGGGCGGAGGTCAATTGTGTGCCGATCGCCGGAGCGGACAATATGGTTCGCGAGGTGGTGGTGCTGTTGCGCGACGCCACCCAGCGGGTGCTCGCGGCGGCCGACGAAGCCGGCCAAATCACGGCGATCAACGCCGCGCAGGGCGTCATCCACTTCACGCCCGACGGGTTCATCATGAGCGTGAATCCGATTTTTCTTGCGGCAACGGGCTATTCACTCACCGAACTGGTCGGTCAGCATCACGACATGCTTCTCGACCCGGCCGAAGCCGCGTCGGCAGACTATGTCGCGTTCTGGAACGGGTTGCGATCCGGTCGGCATGCGGCAGGCGAATTCCGTCGTATCAACAAGAACGGCCAGTCACTGTGGTTGCGCGCCAACTACAGTCCGATCGTCGATCATACTGGAACTGTCACGAAGGTCGTGAAATATGCGACCGATATCACCGCCGAGAAGCAGCGCGCAGCCGATTTCAAGGGTCAGATCGCCGCGATCCACCTGTCGCAATGTGTCGCTACCTACGCGCTCGACGGCACGATCCTGAGTGCCAATGAGCTGTTCCTTGATACGGTAGGCTATACGATGGCTGAGCTGGAGGGGCGTCACCACCGGATCTTCGTCGATCCGGCCTATGCCCACAGCCTGGAATACGAAATCTTTTGGAGCGACCTGGCGTCTGGGCGATATCGCAGCGGTGAATTCCGGCGGAGCGATCGCAACGGCCGCGACATCTGGTTTCAGTCAATCTACAGCCCGGTGCTCGATCAGGACGGCAAGCCGTTCAAGGTCGTCAACTATGCGACGGCAATCACGCGCGAGAAGCTGCGGCAGGCGGATCATCAGGGGCAGATCGCCGCCCTCCATAAGTCACAGGCGGTGGCGTCGTTCACACCCGAGGGCATTATACTGGACGCGAACGAGAATTTTCTGGAACTGACCGGTTATCGACTGTCGCAGGTGCTGGGTCGACATCATACGATGTTCCTGGCCACGGAAGATCGCGCGGGCGATTACGACCATTTCTGGCGCGACCTGTCGATCGGCGAATATAAGGGCGGTGAATTCAAGCTGGTGGGCCGCGACGACAGCGAAATCTGGATTCAGGCCTCGTACAATCCGATCCTCGATATGAAGGGGCGCCCGTTCAAGGTGGTCATGAACGCCGTCGACGTGACCGAACAGCGGCTGCGTCAGAGCGACTACGAAGGCCAGATCGCGGCGATCAACAAGTCGCAGTGCGTCGTCTCCTTCGACCTCGACGGACTGGTTATCGATGCCAACGAGAACTTCCTGAAGCTGATGCAATACAGTGCGGAGGAGGTCCGGGGGCTGCCGCACAAGACCTTCGTCGATCCCGCCACGATCGACAGCCCGGATTATCAGGCGCTGTGGATCGCGTTACGAGAGGGACGCTTCCAGTCCTCGAAGTTCCGGCGCATCGCCAAGAATGGGTCGGACGTGTGGATCCAGGCGTCGTACAATCCCATTTACGACCTCAACGGCCGCCCGTTCAAGGTGGTCGAGATCGCCACCGACATCACCGCTGACGTCGGCCGCGCCGCCGACCTGACGCGCGCGCAGCGCGAGGTACAGCACGATGCGGCAACCGGCCTGCCGAACCGGCTTGGGCTTCGCCGCTTCCTGCGAGACAAGCTGTCCGTCACCGACAGCGAACTGGCGCTGCTGTATCTCGACCTGGACCATTTCAAGCCGATCAACGACACATTCGGCCATGAAGCGGGCGATCATGTGTTGAAGACCGTCGCACAGCGGCTGCGCGAACAGATATCCGAGACACAGATCGTCGCGCGGATCGGCGGCGACGAGTTCATCGTCGCCTCCCCCAGTGTGTCGCGCGACGACGTGGCAGCACTTGCCGGGCGGCTGATCGAGGCGGTGTCCCGCCCGATACCCTATCGCGACCGCGTGCTGGAAGTTGGTCTGTCGATCGGCGTCGCCTTGACCCCGGGCGACACGCTGGACGAGGATGAGCTGTTCCGCTTCGCCGACGTGGCGCTCTATCGTTCGAAGGGTAGCCAGCGCGGCACCGTCAGCTTCTACGGCGAGCATTCCGAGGCATCGGCGGAAGCGGAACGGCATCTTGCCCATGAGATGCGGATCGCGGTCAAGGCGAAGCAGTTCACACTTGCCTGCACTCCCTGGCACACCGGCCCTGATCAGGCGGTCAACATGATCGCGGTGGAGCCGCACTGGCATCATGCGACGCTGGGTGAGCTCGACCAGGACCGTTTCCTGCGCGTCGCGGAGCAGAGCGGCCTGATCGTGCCGCTGGGCGACTGGACGACCCGCGAGGCGTGCCGCCTGGCGCTTACCTTGCCGGGCATCACCGTGTCCGTGCCCATCTTCCCACGACAGATGCTGAGCAGCGACGTTCCGGGCATGATCGCACTGGCGTTGCGCGAAACCGGGCTCGAGCCGCGGCGCCTGTCGATCCGGATCGAGCGTGGCACCAGCCGCGTCGCGCCGTCCACGCTGGCGGCCGACCTTGCCGCGATCAGCGCGCTGGGCGTTGCGATCACCGGCGACAGTTTCATGGTGGAGGACGATTTGCCCGGGGCGTGGAGCCGCTTCCCGCTGAGTGACATCGCCGTCGACAAGCGGATCCGGAGCCGCCTCGACAGCGAATGCAGCGAGATGATCGACCGAGCCGCGCCCCTGCCTGCCGGAGAAACCGGCTTCGAGCCCGGGCGGCCGGCACGACAATGGCGGATCGATCGCGACAATCGGCTAAGTTGCTGCAATGCCGGGCCGGTCTTTCACGGCGATGCCGCGCCGCTGCTCGACTATATCGTCCGTGCCGAGGGTCCGGCAGACGCGCAGGTTTCCGCGGCGTAAGGCTTTGACCCTTCGGCACCTGCTCGCCATGATGCCTCGATCGACGCTGCTACTAGGTAATCCCTCAGCATAATACCCACGTATGTGGTAGTTATGCCTATATCCCCATTCGCGGTTCTTGAAGCTTCGCGACGATACGTTTGGTCAAGGCAAACCAAATGGGGAACCGAGCAGTGGATGTCTCGACCGCACAGCCATCCCAGGTGACACAGCGACGGCGTGATCAGAGGCGGCCGGTTTCACCTGAGCGCTTTGTCATGATCGACGATGGCATCCGGCTTCACCGCATCACCGTCCACAACGCCTCGGATCATGGCCTATCGGGGCTTTGCGAGGCCCAAACGCTTGAGCAACGCAATTACACCTTCGTCTTCGACAATGGCGAACGCCGCATCGGTCAAATCCGCTGGAAGGTTGATCAGCGCATCGGCGTGTATTTCGCGCAGGCGCTGCCGCCGAATCTGCTGTCTACGCGCAAGGCCGACGTCCTGCCTCGCGCGCAACGCTTCACCGTCTGTCGTCGTGCCCACGTCATTATGGACGATCTGCAACGCCCCGCGATCATCCGCAATGTATCGGTTACTGGACTGTTGCTGGAGGCGGTGATGACGCCCTCGCCCGGCCAGCGCCTTTCAGTGCAGCTACCGCGCCTCACCCTTGACTGCGTCGTCCGCTGGTCGCGTCAATCGCTGACTGGGGCGCAGTTCCTTCAACCGATCGACCTGACCGTCTTCGACGATGCGAGCAGGTACCCTCCCCAGGAGTTCGTCGTCGATGCCGCTCTTTAAACGTCGCCAAGCCCAAGCGGATGCCGCCGCCACGATCGAAGCTCGCGGCGAGGCCCGCCTGCCGACCCACCTGCCCGCCGTGCTCGATTTCGGCGGGTCGATGTTCTGTTGCACCATCCTCGACGTTACGACCGCAGGCGCCAAGGTGCGGCTCGACGGTCCGACCGGCGGCGGTCGCCCGTGCTTCGGGCAGCAATTGGTGGTGACGCCCCGCGGCGGCACACCGATCGCCGCTGTACTGCGCTGGGCGAAGGACGAGGTCTGGGGCGTTCAGTTCCTGATGCCCATCACCAGCGAAATGCTGCTTAAGCTGACGTCGTCGACGATGCGCGTGATCCAGCCGCGCCCCAGCCGCGCGCATATCGCGATGCCGGGGGAACTGACGATCGCTCACGATCGCCGCGCGATCCTGCTCGTCAACCTGTCCGCCGGCGGTGCGATGGTGCGAATCCAGCAGCCGCTGGGGGTGGGCACCGCCTTGTTTCTGACGATGGGCGACCTTCGTCCCTTGCCGGCCTATGTGCGGTGGGAGACGGGCGATTGCGCCGGATTGATGTTCAACCGGCTGCTCCCGGTTGATGTCGCCAGGCATATCGCGACGGCCTGCAACACCCATCCGGGATGGCTGGCCGACGTCATTCAGCAACATGGCGCGGTGCAGTGACGCTGACCGCCGTTATCGCCGCGGCGACAGACCGGCCAGCGCCTCGGCGTCGCGGGCCAGCAACAGCGCCGCGGTCATATTCCCGATCTTGAGTTTCTTCATGATGTTGGCGCGAT
>NZ_JBELIE010000155.1:0-7907 GCF_042091075.1 Sphingomonas sp.
GGAGGTGGAACAGGTCCATCTCCTGCCCGATCTTGCGATGATCGCGCTTGGCGGCTTCCTCCAGCCGGAACAGATGCTGGTCGAGCTGCTTCTTGTTGAGCCAGCCGGTGCCGTAGATGCGGCTCAGCATCGCATTCTTCTGGTCGCCGCGCCAATAGGCGCCGGAGACGCGCGTCAGTTTGAAGGCATTCGGATCCAGCCGCCCGGTCGAGGGCATATGCGGCCCGCGGCACATATCGAGCCACGCGCCCTGGCGATAGATCGTCAGTTCCTCGCCCTCGGGCAGTTCGGCGGCCCATTCGGCCTTGAACGTCTCGCCCTGCGCGCGCCACGTGTCGATCAGTTGCTGACGCGACCAGACTTCGCGCGTGAACGGTTCGTTCCGCGCGATGATACGGCGCATCTCCGCCTCGATCGCGGGCAGGTCGTCATCGGTGAACGGGCGATCCCTGGGGGCGAAATCGTAATAGAAGCCATCGTCGGTCGCCGGGCCGAAGGTGATCTGCGTGCCGGGGAACAGATGCTGCACCGCCTCCGCCATGACGTGCGCGAAATCGTGGCGGGCCAGTTCGAGCGCATCCGCCTCGTCACGCGGCGTCACCAGCGCCAGCGCGGCGTCGTGCGTCAGCGGGCGGGAAAGATCGCGCAGCTCGCCGTCCACCCGCGCCGCGATCGCCGCCTTGGCAAGCCCCGGGCCGATCGCGGCGGCGATGTCCGCCGGCGTGGTGCCATGAGCGACCTCTCGCACCGAACCGTCGGGCAGTGTGATCGAGAGCATTTCCATCGACGTCATTCCTACGCAGACCGGGATCGCGGCGTCCTCGCCGCCGCGTCCGGCGAAGTGAGCGACCGTGTTGAGATAAGGGCCGGGATCGGGGTGGGGACGCTCGATCCACCCGCGATCCGGGTGGGTGGCGGCGCGTCAGGCGGAGACGCGGTCGCCGACCCCCGGACACGCCGGGGTGGTGGTAGTGAGCGTGATAGGGAGCAAGGCCAGCCTCATCGCGTCGCGCTATAGCGCGGCCTGCGCTGTCGCGCCAGTCGTTACGCGGGTGAACGCCGGGTCATTCCGCCGATGCCCGCGCCATCCTATATCCGCATCACCATGCCATCCGCCTTTACCGCCAATCCGCATTTCTACCTGCTGCTCGGCGCGCTGTTGCTGGCGGCGCTGGTCGCCCGGCGGATTCCGTTGCTGCGCACGCTGGTCAGCCTCGCGATCTGGCTGGTGGTGGGTGTGCTGCTGTTCGCGCTGGTGACCGAGCGGGAGCGGTTCGATCCATGGATGGCGCGCATCGCCGCCGCGCTCAATATCGAGAGCCAGCAGGTCGCCGGGGAAGAGACGCGGGTGCGGATGAGCCCCGATGGCCATTTTTACGTGAGCGCGCATCTCGGACCGGCGGGCGGCGGGATCACCCGCCGCTTGCTGGTGGATAGCGGCGCGACGATCACCGCACTGTCACCTCCGACCGCCGCCGCCGCGGGGGTGGTGGTCAAGCCCGCGATGTTCCCGGTATTGATCAAGACCGCCAATGGCACGATCCAGGCGCAGACCGGCGACGTATCGCAATTGCGCTTCGGCAATGTCGTCGCGCGCGATCTGGCGGTGGTCGTGTCACCGGCGTTTGGCGATATCGACGTGATCGGCATGAATTTCCTGTCGCGGCTCAAATCGTGGCGGGTCGAGGGCGACGTTCTGATCCTCACCCCGCATCATCCGCAGGACGCTGCGAACGGTGCATAAGCACCCGAGCGCTGGTATTTCCGGCGGCTGGACGGCACTTCCGGCGGCTCATATCGTTGACCGCCCGCGGGCGCGCCCCGTTGCCGTTACCATCGTGTTGCCAGCGGGCGACGCTATTGATCCGGGGGACCGATGAAGGCGAAGTTCGACCGTGCGTATCAGGCGCTCGAGTTTTTGCTGAACCATCACCTCGACCCGACACCGCTCCACTACGAACTGGCGCTGGCGCATCTGGCAGGCGCTCATCCGGGTCTGTCACGGCAGATCGAGCAACTGACCGAGGACGGCTTGCGGTTGAGCGCCGGTGACGCCGCTCAGCTGGCACGGAGCCACGGCATGCCGCGTGAGGGGCAGCGGCTGGAGGCGGCGGAGGCGCAGGTGCTGAGCCACACCCATCGGCTGGAAACGCTGACCAACGAAACGCAGGAGATCACCGGGGATTTCGGGCGAGACCTGGCGCGGATGCCGGTTGCGGAGGGCTCGCTTGCGGATCTGACCCGTCAGATGATCACGCGGTTGACGCAGGCGGAGCACGACCTTGCCGGCATGGCGTCGGAGATCGTCGACCTGCGCCGACAGATCCACACCCGCCATGACGACGCACAGTCGGCGCTGTCGCCGGACGGCGCGCACGACATGCTGACGGAAACGTCGTCACGCCAGGTGGGCGATGTCCTGCTGCTGTCCCTCGCGGCTGAGCCGCATGGCTATACGCTCGCGCTCAGCAAGCTGGACGATCTGCACCTGATCAACAACCGCTATGGCCGGACGGTCGGCGACAACGTGCTGCGCGCAATGGCGTCGACGTTGCGACAGGCATGCGAGGGGCATGAGCTGATCCGCTGGACCGGGGACGAGTTCCTGACGATCTTTCGTGGCGTATCGCTGCACAGCGCGCACGACATGATCGACGCGGCGCGCGACGCGATGGTCCGCCGCACGTTGCGCCTGCGCGGCGACGGCACGCCCATCGGGACGGTCACCTTTTCCGCTGGCCTGGCGGCGGGGCGGGGCGACGATCCGGCGGAGGCGCTTCGTCGCTCAAAGGGGCTGGCGTTGAACGCGATGGCGTCGGGCGGGAATGTGGTGCTGACCTGAGCGCCCGTGGCCCACGCCGCCGCCTGCCGTCGCCGCGCCGTCGTGCGCCGCCACCCGGCGATCAGATCGTGCCGAACGGCACCACGTGATTGTCCTGCGTGTGTCCGATCACCGCGCGACCCAGATAGGGGACGCCCAGTTCGCCGCACCAGCGCGTCATCATCGCATCGGGCGCTTCCCCCCATGCGGGTACATTGTCCTTTATCGCGGTCAGCGCGCCCAGCCGCACCCCGGCGAGGCGGCGGAGTGCCGGGGCGCTGGCAAGCGTGAACAGCATGCGATCGATCGCGTACATCGCCTCCGACACTTCCTCGACGATCAGCACATGCCCGTCGAGGTTCGGCATCCAGCGCGTTCCGATCAGCGCGCTCAGGATCGACAGGTTGAACGCCGCCGCCGGCCGCGTGTCGAGCCCGGGCTCCAGCCCCGCCCGATCGCGCCGCGCCAGCCAGCCGAGCGCGCGCGCGACCGTCTGATCGCCCTGCTGCCGGCCGATGTCGCTCGCCATCGGGCCGTGCACCGGGTGCCCGATGCGTTGCGCGTAGAGCGCGCCGAGCAGGAAGCCGACATCGGAATAGCCGAGATAGGTCTTGGTACGCGCCGCCGCGCCGAGCCGCGGCATCACCGCCGACAGGATGCGGTTCGAGCCATAGCCGCCACGCAGGAACCAGATCGCGTCGAACGCCGGGTCGTTGGCATATTCGACGAACGCCGCCGCGCGGACCGCGTCGGACCCGGCGAAATGCCCGTCGCTGGCATAGCATTGCGGGTGGAAGACCAGATCGACCTCGGGATAGGCGATCGCGGCGAAGGCCGACACCGGGGCGATCACGTCGGGGTTGGCCACGCTGCTGGCCGCCAGTACGCCGATCCGCATTCCACTTCCCCAGCTTGCCACCGATGCCCAAACCGCCGATAGCCCGCCGTCATGCATGACGGCAATGTGTCAGGCCAGCGCTTCTTCCTGGTCGGTATCGGTGGATCGGGGATGATGCCGCTGGCGATGATCCTCGCGGGGCGGGGGGCGATCGTCGCCGGCAGCGATCGTGGGCTCGATCAGGGGCGCGTTCCCGCCAAGTTCGATGCGCTGCGCGCGCAGGGGATCGCGCTGTTCCCGCAGGACGGCAGCGGCATCAGTGATGCGGCGCAGATCGTCGTCGCCTCCGCCGCGGTGGAGGACGACGTCGCCGATATGGTCGCGGCACGCGCGCGGGGCTGCGCCCGGATGTCGCGCGCCGAGCTGAATGCGGCGCTGTTCAACGCCAGCGGCATCGCGATCGGCGTCGCGGGAACCAGCGGCAAGTCGACCGTTACCGGCATGATCGCGGCGATCCTGCATCATGCCGGGCTCGATCCGACGGTGATGAACGGCGCGGTGATGAAGGATTTCGCCGCCCCGGATCGCCCTTTCGCCAGCGCGCTGGTCGGCGGGACGGCGCTGTACGTCAGCGAGGTTGACGAAAGCGACGGCTCGATCGCGCTGTATCGGCCGCAGGTGGCGGTGCTCAACAACGTCAGCCTGGACCACAAGTCGCTCGACGAACTGAACCGGCTGTTCGCTGCCTTCGTCGCCGGCGCGCGCACTGCGGTCGTCAATGCCGACAACAACGATGCCGCCGCACTGGCGATGACGCTGCCGCGTACGCGCGTGACGTCGTTCTCGTTGCGGGACGCGGCGGCGGACCTGTTCGCCGATGCGGTGGAGGAAGCCGAATTCGCCGCGCGCTTCATGCTGCATCATCGTGGACAGCCGGTCCGCCGCGTCGTGTTGCGCGTGCCGGGACGGCACAATGTCGCCAATGCGCTGGCGGCGATCGGTGCCGCGCTGGCGGCGGGCGTGGCGCTGGAGCAAGCGCTGGCGGGGATCGAGCAATTCAGCGGATTGCGCCGCCGCTTCGACCATGTCGGTGCGGGCGGCGGGGTGACGGTGATCGACGATTTCGGGCATAATCCCGACAAGATCGCCGCGACGCTGGATACGCTGCACGCCTTCCCCGGGCGCGTGATCGCGCTGTTCCAGCCGCACGGTTATGGCCCGTTGAAGATGATGCGAGCCGAACTGGTCGACATGTTCGCGCGGCGGCTGGCGACGGATGACCTGCTGATCCTGCCCGATCCGGTCTATCAGGGCGGTACGGTCGTGCGCGAGGTGACCAGTGCCGATATCGCCGCCGATATCGTCCGCGCCGGGCGGCAGGCGTTGCATATCCCGGATCGCGAGGCGGCGGCGGCGCATGGCATCGCGGTGGCGCGGCCGGGGGACCGGATCGTCGTGATGGGCGCGCGCGACGATACGCTGTCGCTGCTGGCGCAGGATATGGTGCGGCGGCTGGATCGGACCGCCGCCATGGCACCCGCCAGCGACGCGGTGTCGCGCGGCGAAAGCTAGGCGGACCGTCCCCGCTGGCCGATGACCTGCATATCCTCCCCTGCCGGGGAAGCATCAATGGGCCGTCGCGGGGGCCCCGGCGCCAGCTTCTATCACCGACGGCAGGGTCAGCCGCGCCGCCAGCCCGCCGCCCTCCGCCGAATCGAGCACGAGCGTGCCGCCGTAGCGTGCGGCCAGATCGCCGGCGATCGCCAGGCCGAAGCCATGGCCATCGCCGCGCTCGTCCAGTCTCACCCCCGGTTGCGCCACCCGTTCGCGTTCCGCGGCGGCGATGCCGGGGCCATCGTCGGCGACCGTGATCGTCAGCCGGCGCGCGTCTCCGGCGGGCTGGGACACGATGACGCGGATCATCCGTGCCGCGTGACGCGCGGCATTGTCGAGCAGGTTGCCCAGCATTTCGTCCAGATCATGCCGGTCGACCGCCACGCGGTGCGATTCGGCCCCGGTCACCTCTATCGACACGGCGCGATCACCGTGCAGCCGTTGTACCGCCGTCCCGATGTCGGCGATCGCTGCGGACAGATCGGTCGACGCGCGCAGGTCGGTCGCTTCGGCGCGCGCGCGGGCGAGATGATGCCGGATCGTGGCGTCGATCCGCGCCACCTGTCGCGCGGCGTCCGGCCGGTCGCGCAGTTCGAGCGCGAGCGCGGCGACCGGCGTCTTGAGCGCATGCGCCAGATTGGCGGCGGTGGCGCGCGCGTTCGCCAGCGCGGCGGCATTGCCCTCGGCAAGGGCGTTCAGTTCCTGCGCGAGCGGTTGCAATTCGCTTGGCTGATCCTCGTCGACCCGGGTGCGCTGCCCGGCGCGGATCGCGGCAAGCTGGTCGCGCAGGCGCCTGACGGGGCGCAGGCCGACGCGCAACTGCACCAGCGCCGCGGCGGTCAGCAGCACCGCCAGCGCGACCAGCAGCGCCAGCAGCGGCATCAACGCGCCGCGCAGCGGGCGGCGGATCACGTCACGGGGGGCGGCGGCGGTGATCGTCACCGGGCCACGCGGCGTGCCGATCACCACCTGTCGCGCGTGATAGCCCTCGCCGGACGAATCATGGCCCTCGATCGGATGCAGGCGCGCCCGCTCGTCCGGCTTCGTCCGGGGCGCGGGGGGCGGCGCGGGGCCGTCGGGAACGGGATCGTCGGGAATGGGGAGATCGGTGGAGCCGAACGCGCCATCGCGTGACTCGATGCGCCAGCGCCAGCCGGGGCCATCGTCCAGCACCGCCGCCCGCGCGACGATCCGCGCGCGATCGATCCGGCCATCCACCCCGATCGCCGTGGCCAGTAAGGCGATTTCCGCATCCAGCCGCCGGTCGATGCCCTCGGTGACGACCCGCCCCAGCACCCCGCCGATCGCCCAGGCGGCAAGCAGCAGTGCAACCCCGGTCGCGGCGATCGACAGCGCCAGCATCCGCGCGTGCAGCGAACGCCGGCGGGGCATCAGGCCGCCTGCCCTCCGGCCCGCCCCTCATCATCGCCCCCGCACGCCAGCCGATAGCCCCGTCCGCGCACCGTCTCGATCAGGTCGCTGCCGATCTTCTTGCGCAGCCGGCCGATGATCACCTCCAGGCTGTTCGAATCGACGTCGGCGTCTCCCTCATAGACCCGCTCGAGCAACTCCAGCCGCTCGATCACGGCGCCCCGCCGCAGCATCAGCTGCGACAGCACGCGCCATTCGAACGCGGTCAGCCGCAAGGGCAGTCCATCCCGCTCGAACTGCCCGGTCTGCGTATCGAAGGTGATCGCGCCGCAGGTCAGCCGCGGCTGCGCATGGCCGCTCGCGCGGCGCACCAGCGCGCGCAGCCGCATCACCAGCTCCTCGACGCGGAACGGTTTGACGAGGAAATCGTCCGCCCCAGCCTTGAACCCGGCGACCTTGTCGGACCAGGCGTCGCGCGCGGTCAGCACCAATACGGGCAGCACGCGCCCGGCGGCGCGCCACTGCCGCAATACCGCCACGCCATCCTGCCCCGGCAACCCCAGGTCCAGCACCGCGACATCGTAATGTTCGGTATCGCCCAGATGTGCCGCATCGATGCCGTCCGCGACCAGATCGACCGCAAACCGCTCTTCGCGCAGCGCCCGCGCGATCACGGGGCCCAGATCGCGATCATCCTCGACCAACAGGATACGCATGCACAGCTCCTACGACCACTCTCTAAACCGAAATTGAACGTTCCGGTTCAGCGGGGATGGGCGAAGTGCCGCCTAGAAGGACGTCATCGGAAACGAAAGGACTGGACGATGACTGATCGAATGATGAACCAGATCGGGCGCCGTGAGAAGCTGGCGCTGGGCGGTGCGGCGCTGCTCGCGCTGGGCGTGGCCGGCGGCGCCGGGGCCATGTCGCTGACGCGGCCGACGGTGGAGATGGCACCGACCGTGGCGACCGCGACGGCAAAATTGGCCGACACGCGCGGCGTGGTGACGGTCAAGGGGCGCGTCGCGGCGGTTTATGGCGATCGCTTCGTGGTGCAGGACGCGACGGGGCGTGCGCTGGTCGACGCCGGTCGGCACGATGGGATGGCGCTGCGCACCGGGGCGCCGGTGACGGTGCAGGGCCGCTATGACGACGGCCAGCTGCGGGCGCGCTATCTGGTCGATGCGAACGGCACGGTGCAGGAGGTCGGCCCGCCCCCGCCGCCCCCGCCCCACGGAGCCGGCGCGCCGCCGCCACCTCCGG
>NZ_JBELIE010000156.1:0-6077 GCF_042091075.1 Sphingomonas sp.
GGTAGGAAGTCGCGCATACGACCAGCGCGGGCGTGTAGCCCAGTCCGTTGGCCAGCGCCCAGGCCTGGAACTGGATCATCCCGATCGACCCCAGGTTACCGCAAAAGGCGGCGATACCGATCGTCGAGCCGACCGCACGCGCCGGGGTCACGTCGGTCGCGACGCCGAACACGTTGGTGGAGAACCCCTGATGCGCGAACAGGCCGAGCCCCAGCAGCAGCGCCGCGCTCCACGGGCTCTGCACCGACAGAACCAGCGGCACGGGCAGCACCAGTAGCGCATAGAGCAGCATCGTCGTCTTGCGCGCCCGGTTGATGCTCCAGCCCGCGGCCATCAGCCGCGTCGGCAGATAGCCGCCGGTAAGCGCGCCGCACGCCGCCAGGCCATAGGTGAGCGCGACCGGCCAGCCGAGCGTGCCCTGTGCCAGGCCGAACAGCCGGTGGAACAGATCCGGCAACCACAACAGCATGAAGAACCACACCTGATCCGACAGCACCTTGGCGATCGCGATCGCCAGCGTCTTGCGGCTGCGCAACAGATCGGCCCAGCGGATCGGTGCGGCTTCCATCGCGTCGAGCGCCACTGGCTTCACACGGAGCGCGAACCAGACCAACACCCACACCAGCCCCAGCCCGCCAGCGACGAGGAACGCCGCCTGCCACCCGAAGGCCACCGCAAGCGGGGGGATCAGCGCGGGGGTGACGACTGCGCCGACATTCGGCGCGGTATTGGCGATTCCTAACGCGATTTGCCGGTCGCGATGATTGAAATAGGTGGCCGCGGATTTCACCGCGGCGGGGGTGCCGATCGATTCGGCGACCCCCAGCACGACCCGCGCGCCGATGAACCCGCTCACGGTGGTGGCCACCGCATGTGCCATTCCCGCAAGGCTCCACACCCCCACGCCGATCCCGAAGCCGCGCCGCAGCCCGACGCGGTCGATGAACCAGCCCGTCCCCAGAAAGGCGAAGGCGGTCGCGACCTGAAAGGCGGTGCCCATATTGGCGTAATCCTGGTCGGACCAGGCGAATTGCGCTTCCAGCGTCGGCTTCAGCAGTGCGAGGATCTGACGATCGACGTAGTTCAGCATGATGGCCACGAATACCATCGCGACGATCACCCAGCGGGCCCGATTGGCGCCTTCGCTCATCCTCATTCCTTCTGCCGGATCTTTCAGATAACGTTGTCATAAGGCGAGGGACCGCGCTAGTCCTTCGTGCCACGAAGCATATAGGAAGGCCATGCCCGCACCCTTTTCCCGAGCATCGCTGCCGATGGCGGCCGACCTGTATGGCGATATCCTGCCCAGTCCGGCGACCAGCTGGCGCGATCATGTGCCGGGCCTGATCGTGGTCGCCGCGGGAACCCTGGCGGCGGCGTTCATCTCGGACCATTATGGCCCGCCACTGACGCTGATGGCGTTGTTGATCGGGCTGGCGCTCAATTTCCTGTCGGCGGACAAGCGACTCGCGGCGGGCACCGCCTTCGCCAGCCGGTCGCTGCTGCGCTGGGGGATTGTGCTGGTCGGGCTGCGCGTCACCT
This sequence comes from Sphingomonas sp., assembly GCF_042091075.1. Taxonomy (GTDB): domain Bacteria; phylum Pseudomonadota; class Alphaproteobacteria; order Sphingomonadales; family Sphingomonadaceae; genus Sphingomonas. The sequence continues at coordinate 1,543 of NZ_JBELIE010000156.1, forward strand.
TCGGGCAGATCGTCGCGCTTGGGCCGACCGCGTTGCTATGTGTGCTGGTGATCGTCGCGGTGACGATCGCCAGCGGCATATTCGTCGCGCGACGGCTGGGATTCGATGCCGCGTTCGGGACGCTGGCGGGGGGCGCGGTGGCGATCTGCGGCGCGAGCGCGGCGCTGGCGCTGGCGACGACGCTCGGCGAGCGGCGCGCCAACCAGGCGCAGTTGACGCTCGTGCTGGTCGGTATCTCCGCGCTGTCGGCGCTGGCAATGGTCACCTATCCGTTCATCGCGCACTGGCTGGGGATGAGCGACCTGAAGGCGGGGTTCCTGCTCGGTGCGTCGATCCACGATGTCGCGCAGGCCTTGGGCGCGGGTTACTCCTATTCCGACGGCGCCGGCCAGATCGCGGCGATCGTAAAGCTGACGCGCGTCGCGCTGCTGGCGCCGGTGCTGGCGGTCGTCGCGCTGTTCCTGCCGCGCGGTGAGGCGGGCAAGGGGCAGGGGGTGCCGTGGTTCGTGATCGGGTTCTTCGTGCTGGCGGGGATCAATTCGACCGGGATCATTCCCGCGCTCGTCACCAGTACGGCGGAGCGGACCGCCGCCGGGCTGTTGGCGGCCGCCGTCACCGCGACCGCGATCCGATCGCCGCTGCCGCAATTGCTGGAGGCGGGATGGCGCCCGATGGTGGTGATCGCGGGCGCGACGCTGTGCGCGCTGGCGCTGTCGCTGGGGGCGGCGACGTTCCTGATCGGCTAGCCCGCTCGCCGGGACGGACGGCGCGGCGACGGTCCCGTTCGGCGCGTCAGTCGCCCGGCGCCGCGGCCGAATCGCGCAGGATCAACTGGTGGGGCAGCTGGCGTTGCTCGACTTCGCCCTCCTCCGCCGCCAGCAACAGATCGGCGGCGTTCCACGCCAGGTCGCGCACCGGCTGGCGCATCGTCGTCAGCGCGGGCCAGACGTAGCCGGCGAGCGGATCGTCGCCGAAGCCTACCACCGACAGATCGTCCGGGATCGACAGTCCGCGCCGATGCGATGTGGCCAGCGCGCCCGCCGCCATGTCGTCGGACGCGGCGAAGATCGCGGTCGGCGGGATAGGGAGGTCGAGCAGCATTTCGGCCGCCGCCGCGCCGCTGGGAAAATCGTAGCGGCCCGGCTGGATCAGCGCCGGATCGCTGGGCACGCCCGCCGCGGCCAGTGCGGCGAGATAGCCGTCGCGGCGCTGCGCGCTGGTGGCATAATCGACATGGCCGGCGATATGCCCGATGCGGCGATGCCCGAGTGACAGGAGATGCGTGGTGGCCTCGAAGGCGGCGGCGCGATTGTCGATCGACACGGTCGCGGTGGCGCCGGCCCGCGATCCCGGCGAGACGCGCACCACGCGGATCGCGCGCCGTTCGAGCAGGTCCAGCACCGCCTGATTGTCGCTGACCGGCGGTGTCAGGATAATGCCGTCGAGGCGGCTGGTGTCGATCAGCGCGGCGATTTCGTCGACCAGCCGGTCGCTGGCGCGGTCATAGGGCTGCGCGATCATGCGCACGCCGTCCATTTCGCAGCGGTCACGGATCCCGGTCTGCATCGCATAGACGTAATTGGGGCTGGGATTGTCGCAGACCAGTGCGATCTGGAAGCTGCGCTTGCCCGCCAGCGATCGCGCGGCGAGATTGGGGCGGAAGTTGAGCGCCGTGACCGCTTCCTGCACCCGCGCGCGGGTCGCCGCGCCGACATAGCGTTCGTTGTTCAGCACGCGGCTGACGGTCTTGATCGAGACGCCCGCGCGTTCCGACACATGTTTGATCGTGGCGCGCACGGGATGATCGTGTGTCATGCGCGACTGTCTTGGCACGCTCGACCGACGGACGGCAACCGTCGCCGTATCCTAGCCGAACGCGGCGGTGAGCGCGGCGATTTCGCGATCGATGAAGGTCATCAGCAGGTCGATGACGCAGGCCTCCAGTCCGCCGGCATCGGACAGGCGATGCTGGAACGTGCCACCGTTGAAAATCACGACCGCATCCGCGAGGCATTCGATCCGATCCGCCGGGACGGTTTCGGGAAGAAGGACGCCGAGCGCGGCGATCAATTGCACCCGCAATTGCGAATCGACGTGGCGGAAGATCTGCGCGATCCGCTCGTTGCGGGCCGCCTCCGCCAGGATTTCGGTCACCAGCCGCAGGTCGGGCAATTCCCGCCCGGCGACGAAGTTGCGGATCCACGCCCGCACCTCCGCCGTCTCACCGCGCATGGCGGCGGCGCATAGCGCGTCGGGCGACAGAAACTCGTCCAGATCCCGCTCGACGATCGCCGCGACGATCGCCTCCTTGTTCGCGAAATCGCGATAGATCTGGCCGACAAGCACCCCGGAACGCTGCGAAATGCGCGCCATTCCTGTGGCGTGGAAACCATGTTCCTCAAAAAGTTCCCGCGCAGCCTGAACAATTTTCTTGCGTCGCGCGTTGGCCTTGCCGTCCCGCGTAAGGGGAAAACAGGGGTTCTCCAGTTTCGCGTTCATCGCACCGATCGCCTTCCCCAAGTCACTTGACGCCTTTCTTTCTTCGCAGTAGCAGCATTTGTGAGTGAGCGATCACTCACACCTTATTAACGAGATAACGATGGCAAACAAGGGGTTCGCGCTTGCCGCGCTGCTGATGGTTCCGCTCGCCGCGTGCGGGGGAAAGCAGGATGCTGCCCAGCAGCAACCGCAGGGGCCGCCGCAGGTCGGCGTCGTGACCGTGCAGCCTGAATCCGTCACCCTGACGACGACGCTGCCGGGCCGGACGACCGCGTTCGAGACGTCCGAAGTGCGCCCGCAGGTCAATGGCCTGATCACCGCGCGCCTGTTCACCGAGGGGGATCAGGTCACCAAGGGGCAGGCGCTGTATCGCATCGATCCGCAGCCTTATGTGGCGGCGGTGGCGAATGCGCGGGCCGCGCTGGCGCGTGCGCGCGCCGCGATCGCCTCCACCACGGCGTTGCAGCGTCGATATGGCGAGCTGGTGAAGATCAACGCGATCGCGCGGCAGGATTACGAGAATTCGATCACCCAGGCGCAGCAGGCGCAGGCCGATGTCGCGGCGCAGTCCGCGGCGCTGCGCACTGCGCAGATCGATCTCGCCCGTACTACGATCCGGGCGCCAATCTCCGGCCGGATCGGCCGATCGGTCGCCACCACCGGTGCGCTGGCGACCGCGGCGCAGACGACGCCGCTGACCACGATCCAGCGGCTTGACCCGATCTACGTCGACGTGCCGCAATCGAGCGCGGATCTGTTGCGCCTGCGCCAGCAGATCGCGTCGGGCGACCTGGCGCGCGGGGGCGGCGCGGCGCGCGTCCGGCTGCGGCTGGAGGACGGTTCGGTCTATCCGATCGAGGGCAAGTTGCAGTTCGCCGACGTCACCGTCGATCCCAACACCGGCACGCAGACGATCCGCGCGCTGTTCCCCAATCCGCGCGGCTTGCTGCTGCCGGGCATGTATGTTCGCGCCGAATTGGTCGAAGGCACGCAGGACGACGGCATTCTGGTGCCGCAGCGCGCGGTGACCCGCGACGAGAAGGGCAATGCCGTCGCCATGATCGTCGGTCCTGACGGCAAGGTGCAGCCACGGCCGCTCAAGACCTCGCGGACGATCGGCGACAACTGGCTGGTTACCTCGGGGCTGAAGGCCGGTGACAAGGTGATCGTCGAGGGCGGCATGATGCTGCGCCCGGGCATGCAGGTGAAGCCGATGCCATGGAATCCGAATGCGCAGCCGGCCGGACAGCAACAACTGCAGCCGGCTGCTGCGCAGGCGAAGAAGTAACCGATCATGTCGCGCTTTTTCATCGATCGCCCCATCTTCGCGTGGGTCATCGCGATCGTCCTCATGCTGGCGGGCGCGATCGCGATCCGCAGCCTGCCGATCGCGCAGTTCCCGGAGATCGCTCCTCCGGCGGTGTCGATCACCGCCACCTATCCGGGCGCCGACGCGGAAACACTGGAACGCACCACCACGCAGGTGATCGAGCAGCAGCTGCGCGGCATCGACCATCTGCGCTACTTCTCCTCGTCTTCCTCGTCGGCGGGGACGCTGACGATCACGCTGACGTTCGAGCAGGGCACCGATCCCGACATCGCGCAGGTGCAGGTGCAGAACAAGCTGCAGGCGGCGACCCCGCTGCTACCGCAGGAAGTGCAGCGACAGGGGTTGCAGGTCGCCAAGTCGGCCGCCAACTTCCTTGTCATCGTCGGCATCTATTCGCAGGACAATTCGCACAATGCGAACGACCTGGCCGACATGGTCGTGTCGCGGATGCAGGATCCGATCAGCCGTGTGAACGGCGTCGGCGAGCTGCAGGTGTTCGGCGCGCAATATGCGATGCGCATCTGGGTCGATCCGCTCAAGCTCAACAATTACCAGTTGACGATCAGCGACGTATCGACCGCTGTGCAGGCGCAGAACGCGCAGGTGTCGGCCGGCCAGCTGGGCGCGCAGCCCTCGCCCAAGGAGCAGATGCTCAACGCGACCGTTTCGGTCCAGTCGCGTCTGCAAACCCCCGAGCAGTTCGGCG
>NZ_JBELIE010000156.1:6087-7900 GCF_042091075.1 Sphingomonas sp.
GATCCGGCTGAAAACCGACAGCAACGGCGCCGTGGTGCGCCTGCGCGACGTCGCCCGCGTCGAGCTGGGCGCGGAAAATTATGGCTTCGATACCAAGTACAACGGCAAATATGCCGCCGGTTTCGGCGTAAAGCTGGCGGCCGGTGCCAATGCGCTGTCGACGGTTGAAGCGGTGAAGGCGCAGGCCGAGGCGATCGCCAAGCAACTGCCGCCCGACGTGAAGATGGTGTATCCTTACGACACCACGCCGTTTGTCCGCCTGTCGGTGGAGCAGGTCGTCCACACGCTGATCGAAGCGGTGGTGCTCGTCTTCCTCGTCATGTTCCTGTTCCTGCAGAACTGGCGCGCCACGCTGATCCCGACGATCGCGGTGCCCGTCGTGCTGCTGGGCACCTTCGCGGTGATGGCGATTGCGGGTTATTCGATCAACACGCTGACGTTGTTCGGCATGGTGCTGGCGATCGGCTTGCTGGTCGACGACGCGATCGTCGTGGTGGAGAATGTCGAGCGACTGATCCAGACGGAGCATCTCAGCCCGGTCGAGGCCGCGCGCAAATCGATGGACGAGATCACCAGCGCGCTGATCGGGATCGCGCTGGTGCTGTCGGCGGTGTTCCTGCCGATGGCGTTCTTCGGCGGGTCCACCGGCGTCATCTATCGCCAGTTCTCGATCACGATCGTTTCGGCGATGGTGCTGTCGGTGCTGGTCGCGCTGATCCTCACGCCGGCGCTGTGCGCGACGATCCTGAAGCCGCACGACCCGTCGAAGGGCGAGGGCAATGGCCCGCTGGCGCGCTTCTTCCGCTGGTTCAACGAGAAGTTCGACAACGGTCAGCGCCACTATGAGCGCGGCGTGCGGGGCACCGCCCGCAACTGGAAACGCTCGCTGCTGGTGTATGCGGCAATCCTGCTGGGTGTCGGGCTGCTGTTCACGCGGTTGCCGTCGGGCTTCCTGCCCGATGAGGATCAGGGCACCGTGATCGCCCTGGTGCAGGGGCCGTCGGGCGCCACTACCGCGCGTACCGAAAAGGGGCTGGAGCTGATCCTCCACCACTTCCTGGGAAGCGAGGGCGACAACGTCGCGGGCGTGTTCACGATCAATGGTTTCAGCTTCGCGGGGCAGGGGCAGAATACCGGCCTTGCCTTCATCAACCTGAAGCCATGGGACGAACGTTCGGGCGGAGCGAACAAGGCGCAGGCGATCGCCGGTCGTGCGATGGCTGCGTTCAGCCAGTATAAGGACGGCCTCATCTTCGCGCTGATCCCGCCGGCGGTGCAGGAACTGGGCAATGCCACCGGCTTCGACCTGCAGCTGGTCGATACCGGCGGGATCGGGCACGAGAAGCTGGTTCAGGCGCGCAACATGATGATGGGCATGGCGTCGCAGAATCCCGTGCTGTCGCAGGTCCGTCCGCTCAGTCTGGAGGACGCGCCGCAGCTGAAGGTCAATATCGACGAGGACAAGGCGCGGGCGCTGGGGCTGGACCTGAGCGCGGTCAACACGACGATCTCGACCGCCTGGGGCGGCGCGTATGTCAACGACTTCATCGATCGTGGCCGCGTCAAGCGGGTCTATGTGCAGGCGGATCAGCCCTTCCGCCTTCGGCCGGAGGATATCGCCAACTTCTACGTTCGGGGCGCCGACAATCAGATGGTGCCGTACACCGCCTTCTCGACGCTCGCATGGGCGAACGCGCCGGTCCAGCTGACGCGCTACAACGGTCAGCCGGCGATGCAGCTGCAGGGGTCGCCCGCGCCGGGGCAAAGCACGGGCGCTGCGATGACGGCGATGGAGGAAATCCATGCCAAGCTG
>NZ_JBELIE010000157.1:0-7796 GCF_042091075.1 Sphingomonas sp.
CCTGTCGCGCGCCTCCGGCACGCTGTCCGGCGGCGAGAGCCAGCGCATCCGCCTGGCCAGCCAGATCGGCAGCGGCCTGTCGGGCGTGCTGTACGTCCTCGATGAGCCGTCGATCGGCCTGCACCAGCGCGACAACGACATGTTGCTCGCCACGCTGCGGCGCCTGCGCGACCTGGGCAACACCGTGATCGTCGTCGAGCATGACGAGGATGCGATCCGCATGGCGGATTACGTCATCGATATGGGTCCGGGCGCTGGCGTCCATGGCGGCAAGGTCGTGGCGCAGGGCACCGTCAAGCAATTGCTGAAGAGCAAGACCTCGATCACCGCCGATTATCTGAACGGTACGCGCGAGGTGCCGCTGCCCGCGAAGCGCCGCAAGGGTTCGGGCAAGAAGCTGACGGTGCACAATGCCACCGCCAACAATCTGACCGGGGTTACCGCATCGATCCCGCTCGGCACCTTCACCTGCGTGACCGGCGTGTCCGGGTCGGGCAAATCGAGCTTCACGATCGACACGCTTTATGCCGCCGCGGCGCGGCAGCTGAACGGCGCGCGTATCCTGGCGGGCAAGCACGACAAGATCGCCGGGTTGCAGCATCTCGACAAGGTGATCGATATCGATCAGTCGCCGATCGGGCGCACCCCGCGATCGAACCCGGCCACCTATACGGGCGCCTTCACGCAGATCCGCGACTGGTTCGCCGGGCTGCCCGAGTCGCTGGCTCGCGGCTACAAGCCCGGCCGTTTCAGCTTCAACGTGAAGGGTGGTCGGTGCGAGGCATGCCAGGGTGACGGCGTGCTGAAGATCGAGATGCACTTCCTGCCGGACGTCTATGTCACGTGCGACGTCTGCCATGGCGCCCGCTACAATCGCGAAACGCTGGAGGTGAAGTTCAAGGGCCACAGCATCGCCGACGTGCTCGACATGACGGTCGAGGATGCCGCCAGCTTCTTTGCCAACGTCCCCCCGATCCGCGACAAGATGGCGATGCTGGTCGAGGTCGGGCTGGGCTATGTGAAGGTCGGACAACAGGCCACCACGCTGTCGGGCGGCGAGGCGCAGCGCGTCAAGCTGGCCAAGGAACTCAGCCGCCGCGCCACCGGCAACACCCTGTATATCCTCGACGAACCCACCACCGGCCTGCATTTCGAGGATGTGCGCAAGTTGCTGGAGGTGCTCCACCAGCTGGTCGAACAGGGCAATACGGTGGTGGTGATCGAGCATAATCTCGACGTCATCAAGACGGCCGACTGGATCATCGATCTTGGCCCCGAGGGCGGCGTGAAGGGCGGCGAAATCGTCGCGACCGGCACGCCCGAGGATGTGGTGCGGGAACCGCGCAGCTTCACCGGCCGCTATCTGGCGCCGTTGCTCGACAGGAGCGGGTCGAAGGTCGCAGCCGAATAACGGCCGGGCGCAGGAGCGCTTCGGCCGGCAGTGCGCGCGGATACCGCCGCCGGTTAGGGCGTTGCCCGGTCGCCACAACGGAAGGACCGCGCATCATGAGCATTTTCGCCAGCATCAAGAAAGCGATCTTTGGTGACAAGGGTCCGCTCGGCGGCCAGTTCTCCGGGAAAAAGGACGCGCCCGCCCCGGCTCCAACGCCCGCGCCCGCCGCCGCTCCGGCCGGGGCCGCGCCGGCGTCCGCCCCCGCCGCCACTCCCGCGCCTACGGCAACGACGCCCGCACAGCCGGTGGATGTCGAAGAGGTGCTGAACGGGATGATGCAGCGCAAGGGCAATCCCGATCTGAACTGGCGTACCTCGATCGTCGACCTGATGAAGCTGCTGGATCTCGATTCGAGCCTCACCAACCGCAAGGAACTCGCCACCGAACTGGGCTACACCGGCGAGAAGGACGGTTCGGCCGAGATGAACATCTGGCTGCACAAGGCGGTGATGCGCGAACTGGAGAAGAATGGCGGCGCGGTGCCCGCCGCTCTGAAGGACTGACGTCCATCCTTGCGATCTCTACGGCGATCGGGGCTGATGACGCGCAGCGACCGGCCCCGGGCGCCGTAGAGGCAAGGATCGTGGCACAACACGCCGTTCTGGCCGAACGGCGGCTGTCCTCCGGTCACCTGCCGGGCTCTCCGGGTGCACGCGCCTGGATGGCCAATGCATGGATCCGCTCCGCCAGCAGGTCGGCCAGCGCCCGGTTGACCAGTCGTTGCCGCGCGACGCGTGTCGCCCCGACAAAGGCGGCGCTTTCGATCACCACGCGAAAGTGGCTTTCGCCCGTGCCGTCATCGCCCATATGCCCGCGATGCTGCGCGCTTTCGTTGATCACTTCGAGATGCGACGGAGCGAGCGCCTCGGTCAGGCGGGCGGTGATGGCGGCCGCGACGGGCCCGGTGGAAGCATCGATCATCGCCCCCATATAGTCCCTTTTGCGCGAGATATGACGGGTAAAGCGTGGCATTGAACAAGGATCGACCGGCGGCGCGGTTCCACGGGCGGGTGGAGGGAACCGGCCAGCATTGTTCCCATCCCGGCTGCGATGCGGCCGGCGAATTTCGCGCACCACCGCTCGAAGGGCCCGGGGATGGCGAAGGGCCGCCGCGCTTCCGCTGGTTCTGTCTCGATCACATCCGCGCCTTCAATGCCGGATATAATTACTTCGACGGCATGACGGCGGAGGAGATTCATCGCGCGCAGCGGCCGCTCGCGGGTTGGGAACGCGAAACGCGCGCGTTCGCGCGCGCCGGCGGCGGCGATCACGGGCCCCGCTGGGCCGATTTCAGCGACCCGCTGGAGGCGATCGGCGCGCGCTTTCGCCGCACGGTCGCGCCCGAGCGGCCCGACGGCAAACCGCTCTCGGGAGAGGATCGCCGCAATCTGGAGACGCTGGGCCTCGGCCCCGAGGCGGATCGCGCGGCGCTGCGCAAACGCTATTCCGAGCTGGTGCGGCGCTATCACCCCGATCGCAACGGGGGGGATCGCAGCCACGAAACCAGGCTCACCAAGGTGATCGCCGCCTATCAACAGCTTCGCAAGGCGCCCGCATTCGTATGACGCCGCGCGCAATGCGGCGTCAGATGATATCGAGCACCAGCCCCAGCGCGCGCGCTTCCTGTGCCTCGATATACCAATTGTCCGGCGCTTTGGCCTTCAACTGCTCCAATGTCACCTGCGTGCCCTTGACCAGATCGGCGAACCCCTCTTCCTGAATACGGATCGAATCCTCGATTTCGTTCAGCTTCGCCTTCAGCAGCGGTGACAGGGTATTGAGCGGGCCGTTCAGCGTGATCGTCGAATTCATCAACCGCTCGTGGATCATGATCCGCGAGTTCTTGGTCAGGAAGCGCCGGTCGGCGGGAAAGGCCGACATGAAGGTGGCCCCCGCCGAATAGACCGCGACTTTCCCGAGGAACAATGCGTCGCGCCCGGTATATTCGCGAAGCAGGCGGATCGAATCACCCATCGCCCGTGCCATTTCCGGATCGCCGCCCAGCGTGGTGATCGATATCACCAGCGGGCCATCGGCGGGCGCCGCAGCGAGCTGATCCTTGAACTGCGCATACATCGCATCGTCGACGATGCCGTGCAGCTGCACATGCGGGGCCGCCAGTAGCGGATAGAGGTTGGCGCGTGATGCTTCGGTCATGCCGCGCCAATCGGTGAGCGCCGGCACGGTTCCGCCCGTTGCAAACAAAGGATCCTAATTCGCCGCCAGTGCGGCGGTGGCCGGCTTCCCGATCGGTGCGGCGCCGGCGGGCAGATGCCGTTCGAGCAAGGCCAGCCACCGCTCCGCCCCGGCACCGATCGCCACTTGCGGTTCGGACGGCGTCAGCCGCGCATCGCTTTCCCATCCGGCGATCGTGGTGCGCGCCTGTTCGACCGCTCGCGGCAGCGGCACTGGTTGACGCAGCGCATGATTGACCAGCGCATCGCCGAAGAAGGTCCAGTCATTGTCGGCCTGACAGCCGAATGAACTTCGCTCCGCCGAGGACGCGGTGACGATCGCGGTGGTATCCGACGACAATATCGGCACGAACACGCCCGAATAGCAGGCGCTGATCAGGATCAGCCGGTTGCGGATCCCCAGCGTCGACAATTGGCTCCACAGCCGCGCGGGCGAGATCGCGCCATATCCCTGATCGCCATCGTTGTAATACAGGCCGAAACCGGCGCCATGGCTGGTGGTGTAGAGGATCAGCACGTCCTCCGCCGGGTTCATCACTTCCGCGACGCGCGCCAGCGCCATATCCAGGCTGGCGGGGGTGCCCATCGGCAACAGGCTGTCGCGCTGACCATCGCTGCCCGCCAGTACGATCGAGCGCCCTTGAGCGCCGTAACGCCGCGTCAGCACCGCCGCGGTGGCGCGTGCCTCGCGCCCGAAGACGGGATCGCTGTCCAGCGCGGCGACGATGACATAGGCGTCCACCGTGCCCTTCCGCTCCGGCGCGAGCGATTGCAGCGCGGCGGACAGCCGGCGATGCTCCGCCAGTTGCCACGTCGCGGGCCGATCGCGCTCCAGCTCGGCACCGCCATGCGCCAGCGCCTGCGCCATTTCCTCCCCCGCGCCGAGGATCGGCGAGGGCGCGGTATGGCGCGGCGGCTGGTACGCTTGCGGCCGGGCGAGCCCGTCGCCACCCGCGGACAGCACCGCCGCCAGCGCGATGATCCAGCCTGCCCGCATCGCCGCCCCCTCTTTCCGAAACCCGAACCCCGGGATCGTGCGTCGCTGGTGGGGCAAGTCAAGCGCTTGCGACGGCGACGCGGTTGCGCGACACATCGTGCCAGAGGGAGAGGCGATGATGATCGACCTGTATTTCGCGGCCACGCCCAACGGCTGGAAAGCGACGATCATGCTGGAGGAGATCGGGCTGCCCTATACGGTGCATCCGGTGAACATCGGCAGCGGGGAGCAATTCACGCCCGCGTTCCTGGCGATCAGCCCCAACAACCGCATTCCGGCGATCATCGATCATGCCCCCGCCGATGGCGGCGCACCAATCAGCATCTTCGAAAGCGGTGCGATCCTGCTGTACCTGGCGGAGAAGACAGGGCGGTTGCTGCCCGGCGATCCGCGCGGGCGGGTCGCGGTGACTGAGTGGCTGATGTGGCAGATGGCGGGGCTGGGCCCGACGCTGGGGCAGAACGGCCACTTCAAGCTCTACGCGCCCGATCGGCTGCCCTATGCGATCGACCGCTTCGCGCGCGAGGCGGATCGGCTCTACGGCGTCCTCGACCGGCAATTGGCGCGCACCGGCGCCTATGTCGCAGGGGCGGATTATACGATCGCTGACATCGCCTGCTTTCCGTGGATCATCACGCACAAGGCGCAGGGGATCGACATGACGCGCTTTCCGCAGGTCGCGCGCTGGTTCGCCGAGGTGCGTGGGCGCCCGGCGGTACGGGCCGGCACCGCGGTGGGGCGCATGGCGCGCCCGGACGAGATCAGCGCCGAGACGAAGAAGACCCTGATGGGCATCGATGCGAAGGAAACGCGATGATCGAATTTTTCTTCGACTGTTCCAGCCCGTGGACGTGGCTCGGTTTCGAAAGCATCCAGCCGCTCGCCGCCGAGCTGGGCGTGCCGATCGCGTGGCGGCCGATCCTGATCGGCGGCGTTTTCAACGCGGTCAACGGCTCGGTCTATGAACAACGCGTCAATCCCGTCGCCGCCAAGGCGCGTTACATGAAGAAGGATCTGGCCGATTGGGCGCGGTTGCAGGGCCTGTCGATCCGTTTCCCGCCGAGCGTCTTTCCGGTCAACAGCGTGAAGGCGATGCGCGCCTGCTGCTGGCTCGGCAACGACTGCGTAGCCTTCGCGCGCGCCGCGTTCCACGCCTATTGGAGTGACGATCGCGACATTTCCCAGGACGCGGAGCTGGCGGCATGCGCCACGGCGGCGGGGATCGACCCGGCAGCGCTGTTCGGCGCGATCGCCCGCGATGACATCAAGGCATGTTTGCGCGCCAACACCGACGAATTGATCGCGCGCGGCGGTTTCGGCTCACCGACGATCTTCGTGGGTGGCGGCGACGACATATATTTCGGCAACGACCGCATGCCGGTGATCCGCGCGGCGGTGGAGCGCGCGCTGGCCGATCGATCGTAGCCCCGCCGGCGCGCGCACGCTGCGTGCCGGCGACCCCGTCACTTCATTGCCAGCCGCCGCGCGAAATATACTTCCACCGCGCGCCGGACGCTTTCGGCGATCTTGCGCTGCCCTTCCGCGCTGGCGAGAAAGGCGGCATCCTGCGGGGTGGACAGATAGCCCGTCTCGAACAGGATCGACGGCATGTCCGGCGCCTTCAGCACCAGCAGCGAGGCCGTGCGGTGGAAATTTTCCTTGGTCGGGATCAGCGGCCGCGCCTCGCGTCCCAGCAGGCGCGCGAAGCCGGCCGAGGCGTTCATCGTCTCGCGCTGCGCCAGATCGATCAGGATCGACGACACGTCGGCGTCGCGATCGAGGTTGACCCCGGCGATGACGTCCGACTTGTTCTCGCGCGCCGCCAGCCGCGCCGCTTCCTTGTCGGAAGCGACATCGGACAACGTATAGGCGGTCGCGCCCGTCGGCGTACCCGTGCCGACGCTGTCGCAGTGGATCGAGATGAACAGGTCCGCCTTCAGCCGCCGTGCTATCCCGAAACGCTCGCGATGCAGGATGTAGCGATCGTCATCGCGGGTCAGCGCGACGCGCACCCGCCCCGTGGCGAGCAGCGAATCGCGGATCGCGCGCGCGATCGCCAGCGTCACGTCCTTTTCGCGCAGGCCGTTCTCGGGATTGATCGCGCCCGGATCGACCCCGCCGTGCCCCGCGTCGATCACCACCAGCGGACGATCCTCCGCCCCGCGTACCGGCGGCAGCGCCAGCGGCTTGGCGGGGGGCACCGGGATCGAGACCTTATAGTCGGACGACCGCTTCGCGCGGTCGCCGGTGCCCCAGTTCCACGGCAGAAAGCGCAGCGGCCCGGCACTGCTGGCCGACAGGAATCGCGCCGGCGCGACCGGGCGCAACGTAAGCGCGAGTGAGCGACCATCCTCGGCGAACGCCCCCGCCGCCACCAGCATGGGCCGCGCGAGATCGAGGACGATGCGTGCGCCATCCGGCCCGCGCGATGCCTGGCGGATGCGCGCGATCGCGGTATCGCCCTGCGTCAGGCCACCGGGGATCGCCCCGTCGACGTCGATCGCGATCCGGTCCGGCCCGGCGAGCAGGAAACTCTGTGCGCGCTTCACCGCTTCGTCGAAGCGGATGACGAGCCGGTCGCCCGCCAGTTCGACGCGCTCGACGGTCGCGGCTTGCCCCGGGGTGGCGAACAACAATCCGCCGATCAGGCTGATCAGGGTCGACATCGCGCCCTTCTGTAATGACCGGCCCCTTCCGGTCCAGCGAAAAGCCCGCAATGCCATCGACGCACACCCTTATCCAATGGGGCCATGCTTGCGCCGCGCGGGCCTTCGCCGCGATTGCGGGGTGCGGTTAATTCGGCGTTGACGGAAAATAATTGCCGGCAAAGCGGCATGATGCTGCCGGTTGACACTGCCAGTTGATGCGGGCGGAGAGCGATGCTACCTGCAACGATAACCGGAACGAAGGGCGCATGGCGCGTTCCTTGCTCCGGTGCCACTGCCCGCCCGGCAATCCGCCGGCTCCGGGGCTATCAGGTTGACGCTCGCAATGCCGTATTCTGCCCGATCGCTGTTCCGTCCGGCCTGTGCCGGCGGCGGCTTGGTCGTGGCCTGTCCGGTGTCTTCGACTCGCGGGGTTCCGCGGCATGCGACAGCAGCACCCATCACCATCCGCGCCGCCGGCCCCATCGGGCGGCCGGCAGCGCCCT
>NZ_JBELIE010000158.1:0-7699 GCF_042091075.1 Sphingomonas sp.
TGTGCTCTTCCGATCTGACCGGCGTGCGTAAAGCGCCACTCGTGCGACGATCTGATCCGCCACCATATCCGACAGGCGCTCGAGCGCGCTGCTCTCGGCCGCGATCGTGGCATATTCGGAGCCGACCACATCGATCCCCGCATCCGATGCGGCGGTCGCATCGAGCAACACCGTACCCTGTGTCGTGTCGAGCAATTGATAGCGCGCGCGCAACGTCCGCCGCTCGCGCGACACGGCGTCGTCGGCCCGCACGCCCAGACCGACGATACGATCATCCAGCTTCACCGTAAGGCGATACCGTGCCGGCCCCTCGCCCACCGCATGAAGCCGGTCACGGAGTGCGTTGGCGACCAGCCATCCGCCCTTGCCCTCGATCGGTGCGACATCGATCCCGGCCATCAACGTGGCGACCGGACCAGCGGTGCTCCCCGAATAGAGCGGTTGCAGCGAACAGGCCGATAGCGTTGTCAGCATCGCCACGGGCAGAAGGCGGCGCATGCTCACGCGACGAGATTCACGAGCCGGTCGGGCACCACGATCACCTTGCGCGGCGGCTTCCCATCGAGCGCGCGCACGACCTTGTCCATCGCCAGCACCACCGCTTCCACCTCCTGGCGGGGAAGCCCCTTCGCCAATGTGAGCGTATCGCGCAGCTTGCCGTTGATCTGCACCGCGATCGTCACCTCGTCCTCCACCAGCAGGGCCGCGTCGACCTCCGGCCACGGCGCGTCCGCGATCAGCCCGCTTTCGCCCCGCGCCGCCCATGCTTCCTCGGCGATATGCGGCACCATCGGCGCCACCAGCCGCATCATGGTCGCGATCGTGGCGTCGCGCGATGCCGACGGAGCGGCCTTCTCGACGGCGCTGGTCAGTTCGTACAATTTCGCGACGGCCTTGTTGAACGACAGCGCCTCGATATCCGCCGCCACTCCGGCGATCGTCTGGTGCAGCTTGCGATCGAGCGCGGCATCCCGGCCCTCACCGCCGGCGGGCGCCGCATCGAACAACCGCCACAGACGCTGAACGAATCGCCACGCCCCCTCGATCCCGTTTTCGCTCCATTCCAGGTCACGCTCCGGAGGCGAATCGGACAGCATGAACCAGCGCACCGCGTCGGCACCATATTGGTCGACGATCGGCTCGGGATCGACCGTATTCTTCTTCGACTTGGACATCTTCTCGACCCGGCCGATCGTGATCGGCTGCCCGCTGGCGATCTCCATGCCATCGCGCACGTCCTCCGGCGCCAGCCAGCGCCCGTCCGCCGCTCGATAGGTTTCGTGCGTCACCATGCCCTGCGTGAACAGGCCGGTGAACGGCTCGGCGAGATCGATCAGACCGACGTGCCGCAACGCGCGCGTCCAGAACCGCGCATAGAGGAGGTGGAGGATCGCATGTTCGACCCCGCCGATATATTGCGCCACCGGCAACCACCGCTCCGCCACCGCGCGATCGAACGGCCGGTCCTGCGGCTGACTGGCGAAGCGGATGAAATACCACGATGAATCCGCGAACGTATCGAGCGTGTCGGTATCCCGCTGCGCCGCCGCGCCGCATCGCGGACAATCGACGTGTTTCCACGTCGGATGGCGATCGAGCGGATTGCCCGGCGTATCGAACGTCACATCCTCGGGCAGCACCACCGGCAGCTGTTCGCGGGGCACCGGCACTTCGCCGCACGCCGGGCAGTGAATGATCGGGATCGGCGTGCCCCAATATCGCTGCCGGCTGACGCCCCAGTCGCGCAGGCGATAGACGGTCGAGCCCTTGCCCCAGCCTTCATCCTCGGCGCGGCGGATCACCGCGCGCTTGGCATCCTCCACGTCCATGCCGTCGAGGAAATGCGAGTTCACCAGCGTGCCGGGGCCGGTATAGGCCTCCTTCTCCACAAACGCCGCGTCGGTCTTGTCCCCCTCAGACACCACGCGGCGGATCGGCAGCGCATATTTGGTGGCGAAATCGAAATCCCGCTGGTCGTGCGCGGGCACGCCGAAAACCGCGCCGGTGCCATATTCCATCAGCACGAAATTGGCGATGAAGACCGGCAGCTCACCTGCACCGAACGGGTGCGTAGCGGTCAGCCCGGTGTCGAAACCGAGCTTCTCCTGCGTTTCCAGTTCGGCCGCGGTAGTGCCGCCCTGCTTGCACCGCTCGATAAAGGCCGCTGCCGCCGGGTTCGTTGCGCCGAGCGCCTGCGCGATCGGATGATCCGCCGCGACCGCGACGAAGCTGGCGCCGAACATCGTGTCGGGGCGGGTGGTGAACACCTCGACGCTGCCACCGTCCGACAGCGCGAAGCGGAATTGCAGCCCCTGGCTCTTGCCGATCCAGTTTTCCTGCATCAGCCGCACCTTGTCGGGCCAATGCTCCAGCGCGTCCAGGCCGGTCAGCAGGTCGTCGGCGAAGCGGGTGATCTGCAGGAACCACTGCGACAACTTGCGCTTCTCGACCAACGCGCCGGACCGCCATCCACGCCCGTCGATCACCTGTTCATTGGCCAGCACGGTCATGTCGACCGGGTCCCAATTGACCGCCGATTCCTTGCGATAGACCAGCCCGGACTGATAGAAATCGAGGAACAGCGCCTGTTCGTGGCCATAATAGCCGGGCTCGCAGGTCGCCAGTTCGCGCGTCCAGTCAAGCGCGAAGCCAAGCCGCTTCAGCTGCGCCTTCATCGTCGCGATATTCTGCCGGGTCCACGCGCCGGGATGGACATGTTTCTCCATCGCCGCATTTTCGGCCGGCATGCCGAAGGCGTCCCACCCCATCGGATGGAGCACTTCGTGCCCGGTCATCCGCCGATAGCGCGCCAGCACGTCGCCCATCGTATAGTTGCGGACATGCCCCATGTGGATCTTCCCCGAAGGATAGGGGAACATTTCCAGTACATAGGTCTTCGGCTTGGGGCTGTCGTCGTCGGCGGCAAAGGTGCGTGCCGCGTCCCAGATATGCTGCCAGTGCGCGTCCGCCTTCAGTGCGTTGAAGCGCGAGGGGGTTTCCGATGCCATGTCGTGCCGGCGTGCCTCAGCCCGTGATCGCGCCGCGGCGCAGGTCGCGCGCGCGCGTCAGGATGATATCTTCCAGCTTCTGCGTCGTCGCCGCCTCCACCGGAGCGGAGATCCACTGGCCGTTGCGGTTCACCTCGCGCAAGGCGGCGACCCGCACCGCATCGGCGCGCAGATCCTGATCGAGGATCGAGACGGTCACCTTCATCCGCTCGCTCGGCAGCTGCGGATTAACGTACCAGTCGGTGACGACGACGCCGCCGTTGGAGTCGGTCTGCAGCAACGGCATGAAGCTGAGCGTGTCGAGCGTCGCGCGCCACAGATAGCTGTTCACGCCGATCGTCGTCACGCGGCTGGCGGCCAGATCACCTTCCGGCCGCGCGCTGCGACCGCCGCACGCGGAGAGCGCGAGCGCGACCCCGAGAGCGACCGCAAGACGCAGGGAGGGGCGCGTGGGGCGGAACATGGCATCGTCCTTCAAAGCAAACTCGATGCCGTTCGCTGTACCCGCCCCCTCTGCCCCCCGCAAGCGCGCCCGCTAAGGGCTTGTGCAAGGCCGTGCCGCAGCGAGTCGGCCAGCGCGACCCACTACCCGGAAGCTGATCGAGCATCGCATGGGTGGCGCGCCCATTCCACGCCTGCCAGGGGCAAAAAGCCGCATCGCGGGTCGTGGCCGCCGCCACAATGTGGACATCATGCAACAGCCGTCCGGAAACCTCGCTTAACGCGACGTGTGGCAGGCTGGACTCGGAACCGAATCGTGATAGGCCCGCTCTAGGATGCCAGCATGACGGATGCCGGTAACAGGGGACGGGAATCGCATCGTGGCCGCGGGTCGCCACATCGCTGTCGGTGTGATCGTAGCCTCCCTGGCTGCGGCCGCTGCCGCTGTGCCCACGCTTGGCACCGCCGACACGTCGGATCGTGGTGCCCGTCGCACGGCACCCCCGGTGATGCGGCTGGCAGGTTCGTTCACCCCGTCCGCCGCCGATCCCAAGCTTGCCGCGCTCCTCGGTCGCGGAGGGTTCGACTCCGGCAGCTTCCATTTTACTCCATCGGAAGCGCGCAACGGCAATCGCTCCGTCACGGTCGCGGTCCGCACGCGCTCGCCGAGTGCGGGGCGGGACGCTAACCGCTTCGCGGCGACGACGCCCACCGTCGGCGTCGCGCCGATCGCCTATAATCTGGGCGTCGCGGTGGGGTGGAAGCGGTTCGCGGTATCGGGCGATCTGGGCAAGGTCGATCTGGGTCCGTTGCCGGGTAGCCGCGAAATGGCGGATGTCGGCGTCAGCTATTCGGGCAATCGTTGGTCTGGGCGCGTGACGGCGGCGACCGACCGCGCCGCGCCGGGAACGGTCCGCGCGATCGACAACACCGCCAGCTATTCGCTCGATGTTGGCGGCAGCTATTCGCTGACGCGCAACCTGGACCTGACGGCGGGGATGCGGTTGAAAAGCGAGCGTGACCGTCTCACCCGTGTCGAAGACGATCGTCGCGACAGCCAGGCGATCTACGTCGGGACCGCGTTCCGCTTCTAAAGGTCCGCCGCCAGCGCCGTCGTGACGCGCGTTTCGACGATCCCGCGCGACTCTGTCACTTGCCCCAGGCGTCGATCGCCGCAAACCCGGCGAATCCCAGTCCGCGCGCCCGCCGCCAGCGTCGCTCATCCATGCCACCCAGCGCGATCACCGGCACGCCCAGCCTCCGCGCAATCGACGCCGCCCGCAGCGGCCCGATCGCCTTGGCCCCTGGATGGCTGCGTGTCCCGAACAGCGGCGAGACGAACAGCAGGTCCGCCCCGGCCCGTACACCGCGAACCGCCTCGCGACGATCATGCGCTGGCCAGGTGACGATGCCGCCACCGCGCCGCGCATGCACCCCCTGCTCGCCGCGCATCCGCCGCTCGCCCGCGCGCACCACGATCAGCCCGCGTCGCTGCGCCACCCGCCGCACGCGATCGAACAGTCGTCGGCGTTCGATCGCCGGGGTGGCATAATGGCGGAAGATCACCCCGCCCCCGCGCGGCAGCCGCTCCAGCGCGCGCCACAACCCCTCACCTTGCCGCTCATCGGTCATCAGCCAGCGAGTCGGCAGGGTTCGTAGCGGGCGAGCGGCCCGCGCGACGGGGTGGCGGCCACGCATCCCGCTGCCTATAGCGCCCCGGATGACCGCTGACGACCAGCTTGCCGCGATCCGCGACCGCATCGCCCGTGCCGCCCGCCTCGCGCGCCGGGCGCCCGAGGACGTCACCCTGATCGCGGTATCGAAAACGCACCCGATCGACGCGATCCGTCCCTTCCTCCTCGCCGGCCACCGCGACTTCGGCGAGAATCGCGTGCAGGAAGCCGAACAGAAATGGCGCCCGCTGCAGGAGGAGTTCGGCGGGACGCGGCTGCATGTGATCGGCCAGTTGCAATCGAACAAGGCGGCGGAGGCGGTTGCGATCGCCGATGCGATCCACAGCGTCGACCGTTCCTCGCTGATTTCGGCGATCGCGCGCGCAATCGACGCCACCGGGCGCCGCCCCGCCTGTTTCATTCAGGTCAATATCGGGGCGGAGCCGCAAAAGGGCGGCTGCGCGATCGATCATCTGCCCAGGCTGCTGGCGGAGGCGCGCGCGGCCGGCCTGCCCATCGCGGGGCTGATGTGCATCCCCCCGGCAGGGGTGGACGCCGCACCCTATTTCGCGCTGCTGGCGAAAATCGCGCGGGAGGAAGGGGTCGCCGGGCTGAGCATGGGCATGTCCGACGATGTCGACACCGCGGTCACGCTGGGGGCCACGCATGTGCGCGTCGGCTCGGCGCTGTTCGGGGCACGCGCATGATCGCCGCGCCTCGCCGCGTCGCCGCGCTGCTGTTCGACTTCGATGGCGTGCTGATCGAAAGCGAGGCGAGCGGCAATCGCCACATCGCCGATTATCTGACCGCTATCGGCCATCCGACCAGCGCGGAAGAGTCGATGGCGCATTTCATGGGGCTCGCCGGCCCGCCATTCCTCGAGGCGGTCGAACGCTGGATTGGGCGCCCCTTGCCGGACGATTTCCACCACCAGCGGCAGCGCGAGAACGAACGTTGCCTGCTGGACGGGATCGAGGAAGTCGCCGGTGCGGTGGCGTTCGTCCGCTCGCTGCCCGTAGATTTGCCGCGCGCGGTGGTCTCGTCCAGCCGGGTGCGCTGGATCGCCACCCATCTCGATCATCTCGGCCTGGCCGACGCCTTCGGATCGCATCTCTATTCCGGCAGCGAACATGTCGCCAACGGCAAGCCCGCGCCGGATCTTTACTGGCTGGCAGCGGAAAAGCTCGGCGTCGCGATCGAGGACTGCGTGATCATCGAGGATTCGCCCGTCGGTGCCACCGGCGCGGTGGCGAGCGGCGCGTTCGTCATCGGGCTGGTCGCTGGCTCGCATTGTGCCCCCGATCACGGCGAGCGGCTGCGGGCGATCGGCGCACATGCGATCGCGCGCGATTTCGACGAAGTGGCGGCGATCCTGGCGCTGGCGAAGGCTTAGGCCGGATCGATCCGCCTCCATCGTTCCCGGCGATCGCCGGCGCGACACATTATAACTGGTGCCCGGTCCGGTCTCGCTTGGTCGCGAGATAGCGTTCGTTGTGCGGATTGGGCGGCAGCGCGTGCGCGACCCGCTCCAGCACGGTCACCCCCGCCGCCGCCAGCCCCGCCACCTTCGCCGGATTGTTGGTCAACAGCCGGATCCGGTCCTGCCCCAGCAGCCGCAGCATCTGCGCCGCCACGCCGAAATCGCGCGCATCAATCGCGAAGCCCAGCCGCGTATTGGCGTCCACCGTATCATAGCCCTGATCCTGCAGTGCATAAGCACGCAGCTTGTTGACCAGCCCGATCCCGCGCCCTTCCTGTCGCAGGTACAGCAGGATGCCCCATCCCGCCGCCTTGATCGCCTCGATCGCCGCATCGAGCTGCGGCCCGCAATCGCATTTCAGGCTGCCCAGCACATCGCCGGTCAGGCATTCGCTGTGCAGCCGCACCAGCGGCGGCTGACCGTTGGGGGCGCCGATCAGCAGTGCGACATGCTCGTCCGCGCTTTCGGGCGAGCGGAAGGCGGCGATCTCGGCATCCTCCGCCTGCGCCACCGGCAGCCGCGCGCGTACCGCCAGCGTCAGCCGCGTCGCATCCTCATGCGCGTCGATATCGGCGATCGTGATCGTCACCTCCGGCGTGGCGGTGCCGCCGACGAAATAGGCGGGCAGCAGCCCCGCGATGCGCGCCAGCCGCAGTGCCGCCGCCCAGGCCAGAGGCTGGGTCACCGCCAGCGCACGGAACGGTCCCTTGAGCGGGGTTGCCAGATCCAGCTGCGGATCCGCCAGCGCGGTCGCGGTCGCCATGTCGAACCAGGGTGCCCGATCGACCAGCACCGGCAGATCGGGGTCCGCCGCGCCGAGCTGATTGGTCAGCTTCAGCGTTTCGGCACGGCCACTGGAAATCAGCAGCCGATAATCGCCGAATGCCGCCAGCCGCCCCGCGTCCGCCGTCTCGACCGACAATAGCGTCTGCAGCGTCCCGTCGTCCCCGACGATCGCGATCGGCCAGCCGCGCCGCATCGCGTCGATCGCGCGTGCCGCGTTGCGGGCCTCGCTCACCAGTCAAACTCGGTCATGATCGGCACATGGTCCGACGGCTTCAGCCAGCTGCGGCATTCCTCGAACACGTGGTGCGCAC
>NZ_JBELIE010000159.1:0-7728 GCF_042091075.1 Sphingomonas sp.
GACCTTGTCCTCGCTCAGCGCGGCGAGCGTCATCGGGGTGACGAAATGCTGGCCGCCCTCGGTCAGCACGCAGCGGACCATATGGCCGCGCTTGCGCAGCGAGCGGACGATCTCGCACGATTTATATGCGGCGATCCCGCCGCCGACGATCAGCAGAATCCGGCTCATCGGGTCATCCTCGTCACGGTGAAGCGCCGCCGGTCGAAGGCCGCGCGGATCAGGTCGGCGAGCGCATCGGGGGCGAAGGCCAGCCCCGGCGCGACCAGCACCGACACCAGCGGCACGGTGCGCAATGGGGTCGCCGCGTCGATCAGCGTGGCGGCCGCGATCAATGCGACTATCCGCCCCGCCATCGGGGTGGCGAGCGCGACCCAGCCCAGCAGCGCGAACGGCAGCAGCGGCGCCGCCCATCCCGGTGGCAGAGAGGGGAAGGCGGCCGTCACCAGCCGTGCCGATGTCGTGTCGGGCGTGACAGCCGGGGAGGTGACCTCGGGCAGCGGCGGCAGGGCGAGCGCGGCGAGCGCGTGCCAATGCGCGGCCAGCACGACGCTGGCGATCACCGCCGCCGCCAGCCATGGCATCGCCGCGCGACGCCCCGTATCGGCCCATGTCAGCCCCGCGAGCACGATGACGAGTATGATCGCGGCGGGCGCGATCATCGCCGCGATACATGCCAGTGCGATACTCTGCAGGGTATGGCCGGGACGGTCCACGAACAGCGCCAGCGCCAGCAGCATCGCCGCCCAGCCGGCCGGTGGCGCGACCAGCCATAGCAGGGCGCCGGCGGCGCATCCCCCCGCGAGCAGCGCGATCGCGATCGTGCAGGCGGCCAGTGAGGGAAACACCGCGGTCAGGCGGGTGCTGCCTGCCCAGAGCAGTGCCGCGAGGGTCGCGGCAATCAGCGCCAGCAGCGCCCAGCCGGGCAGCGTTCCCGCGATCAGCGCCATGGTCGGTGGGGTCGCCGCGAACGATCGCGCCACCGCATCGCCGCGCAGCAGCACCGCCAGACTGTCGTAGAAGGTGCCGCCTTGCCGCATCGAGGCGATCACCCCGAGACTGAGCGGATCGTCGAGCGCGGCTTCCCCCGGTGGGGCAAGGATCGCGATCAAGGAAAGCAGTAGCAGCGCCGCGAGTATCCACCGCGCGGTGCGGCGCGACAGCCCGGCCAGCCGCGTTGGCGCGGCGAGCCAGATCGGGGCGCCGCGTAGGGTCATTGCGTCACCACGCTTGCGCCAGCAGCAGCGCGACGCCGCCGCCGAGCGCGCCCAGCGCGGCGACCAGCACATAGCGCCAGCCGCCGCCGACCCGCACCAGCTGGATTTCCCGCAGCGGCGGGGCGGGGGGGGCGCCGCCGGGCGCGGGGAAGCGCGCCTCGATCCGGCGGACGAGTTCGGGCAGTCGGGCGAGCGTACGCACATCCGCCACGATGCGATCCGCGACCGCCGCTTCCGGGCCCAGTTCGGTGCGGATCCAGTCTTCCACCAGCGGCCCGGCGGTGATCCACAGATTGATGTCGGGATCGAGCGCGGTGGCGACGCCCTCCACCATCACCATCGTCTTTTGCAGCAGCAACAGGTGCGGCTGCGTCACCATGTCGAAATCGCGTGTGATCGCGAACAGCCCGTCCAGCATCATGCCGATCGACATGTCCTTCACCGGCAGGCCGCGCATCGGCTCCCCCACCGCCCGCAGCGCGGTGGCGAATTCCTCCACGCTGTGATGCGCGGGAACATATTGCGCCTCGAAATGGATTTCCGCGACGCGGCGGTAATTGCCCGTGATCAGCCCGTACAGGATTTCCGCCAGCCACAGGCGCGCGCGGCGGTCGATCCGCCCCATGATGCCGAAGTCGATCGCGGCGACCCGATTGCCCGGCAGCGCGAACAGATTTCCCTGATGCAGGTCGGCATGGAAAAAGCCGTCCGCGATCGCCTGCCGCAGAAAGGCGTGCACCAGTACCCGCGCCAGCACCGGCAGATCATAGCCCGCCTCCACCAGCGCGGCGCGGTTCGACAGCTTGATCCCGTCGATCCATTCGATCGTCAGCACGCGGCCGGTGGTACGCGCCCAATCGACCGCCGGAACGACGAAATCTGGCTCCGAGGTCATGCTCTCGGCCAGTTCGGACGCCGACGCCGCCTCGCGCGTGAAGTTCAGTTCCCGTGCGGTCCAGCGCTTGAAGGTTTCGATGACGAGGCGCGGTTGCAGGCGTGCGATCTCGCCGCCCATCGGCTCGATCTGCGCCGCGGCCCATTCATAGGTGTCGATCGCGCGGGCGAAATCCTCTTCCACGCCGGGACGCAGCACCTTGACCGCGACGATACGGCCGTCGGTGGTGCGCGCGCGATGCACCTGCGCGATCGACGCGGCACCGACCGGGATTTCCTCGATATGCGCGAACAGCGTGTCGAGCGGTCGGCCGAAGCTCTTGCGCATCACATCGCATACCGCCTCGAACGGCACCGGCGGGACGGCATCCTGCAGCCGCAGCAAGTCGCTGGCGGCTGCCTCGCCGACGATATCGGGGCGGGTGGCGAGCGTCTGGCCCAATTTGATCGCGGCCGGCCCCAGCGCCTCGAAAGCGTCGGCGTAGCGCGGCACCTCGGGCACACGCGCGCCCAGCCGTGCCAGTCGCAGCAGGCGCCGCAGCCGCAGCGGCGCGTTCGGATCACGCTCGATCCCGCGCAACGCACCGTGACGGGCCAGCGTTCGGCCCCATTTCAGAAGCCGCCAGGTATGGACGATCGGAGAGGTCAAATCTTCCAGCCGCTGTGGATCGCGACCAGCCCGCCCAGCATCGGTTCGACGCGCGTCTGCACGAAGCCCGCCTCGCCGATCATGCGTTCGAACGCCGGCATATCGGGAAAGCGCCGGATCGATTCGATCAGATAGCGATAGCTGTCGGCATCCTGTGCCAGCAACTGCCCCAAGCGGGGCACGACCCGGTGCGAATAGGCGTCATAAACCTCCGCGAAGCCCGGCCACACGGTCGTCGAGAATTCCAGGCAATAGAAGCGCCCGCCGCGTCGCAGCACGCGGTGCGCCTCGCGCAGCGCCGCCGGAATATCGGTCACGTTGCGGATGCCGAACGCGATCGTGTAGGCGTCGAAGAACCGATCGGGGAAGGTCAGCGTCTCCGCATTCGCCTCGGTCCACACCAGCCCGTCGATCCCGCGTTGCTGCGCGCGCGTCATGCCGACGTCGAGCATCTCGGGATTGATGTCCGCGACCGTCACCGCCGCACCGCTTTGCGCCAGTCGGAAGGCGATGTCTCCGGTGCCGCCGGCCATGTCCAGGATCTGCTCGTCACGGCGCGGCTTTACCCGGCGCACGAAACGGTCCTTCCACAGTCGGTGCATGCCGGCCGACATCGCGTCGTTCATCAAATCGTAGCGGCTGGCCACGCTGGAAAAGACCCCGCGGACCCGTGCGGTCTTTTCGGTGGGGGTGACGTCCTGGTAGCCGAAGGAGACGGTATCGCTCATGCCCGTCGCTCTAGCGGGGTGAACGGCGACCGGCTAGGGGGCGGGCATGCCGGAATTGCCAGAGGTCGAAACCACGGTGCGCGGGTTGACCCCGGTGCTTCACGGACAGGAATTGCGGGCGGTGGAACTGCGGCGGGGCGACCTGCGCCGCCCCTTCCCCGACGACTTGCGCCAGCGACTGACGGGCGCGCGCGTGATCGGTTTGTCGCGACGCGCGAAATATGGCCTGATCGACACCGATCGCGGTGATACGATGATCTTCCACCTCGGCATGTCGGGGCGCTGGCGGGTCGATCCCGGCGCCTTGCTGCCCCACGATCATCTCGTCATCGATACCCTGGCGGGGCGTCGCATCGCGCTCAACGATCCCCGGCGGTTCGGCTCGGTGGATCTGGTCGCGACCTCGCAGGTGCCGGACTTTCCCGCCTTTCGCGCGCTGGGGCCGGTGCCGCTCGGCGACGACTTCACCCCCGCCTATCTGCATCGTGTGCTGGCGGGCAAGCGGGTTTCGATCAAGCTCGCGCTGCTCGACCAGCGAATCGTCGCGGGGCTGGGCAATATCTATGTCTGCGAGGCGCTGTATCATGCGCGGATCGATCCGCATCGCCCCGCGGGGCAGATCGCCCGCGCCCGGCTCGCGCGGCTGATCGAAGCGGTGCATGTCGTGTTGACGGCGGCGATCGAGGCGGGTGGGTCCACGTTGCGGGATTATGCCCGCCCCGATGGCGAACTGGGCTATTTCTCGAAGCAGTTCGCGGTTTATGGCCGTGAAGGCGAGCCGTGCGGCTGCGGCGGCACGGTGGCGCGCTATGCCGAGGGCGGGCGATCGACCTTCTGGTGCCCGGCGTGCCAGCGACGTTGACTAATCGGCCGTCGCGCTTTATGGGCGGCGCCTTCGAGGGCGATGGGCTTTCCCGCCGCCCTTTTTCACATCGATTCGAACAGCTCAGAGGACGTTCATGGCGAATACGCCGCAAGCCAAGAAGCGCATCCGCCGCAACCAGCGTCGGGCCGAAGTCAATGGTAACCGCATCGGCCGTATCCGTACCTTCGTGAAGAGGGTGGAGGCTGCACTGGCGGCAGGTGACAAGTCGGCGGCGGCCACCGCGTTGCAGGCGGCGCAGCCCGAGCTGGCGCGCGGCGTTGCCAAGGGCGTCATGCACAAGAACACGGCGTCGCGGAAGTTCGCCCGTCTGACCAAGCGGGTCGCCGGCCTGGCCTGATCGCCGCCGCGACACTGTCGAAATATGCGCCCGCCGGGTTCGTCCCGGCGGGCGTTTTCGTCTGTCCGCGGCACCCGCCGACGGAACAAAGATAGGACGTTACAAAAAGCCCCTGAAATCCGCGATTCGAGCGTCGTAAAAAACCGCACTTTGGCAACTATGCCTGCGATTACAGTGGCTTATCAAAAATCCGACGCATTTGTGCGGGCTAGATTGTGTCAATCCGCTTTATTTCGGTTTTGTGTCCGTTCACGGGCTTGATCGACTCATGTGCCTGTTCCTAATCCTGTGACACCGCACCGGCGTTCGCCCGGTTCGGCATCAGGACGACGTCAGGATGCAGCCGCGCTGGGGCTCGCGGCCAGGGGGACGTTTGACCTTGTAAACTATTGATCCACGGGCCTGCCGCTCGTGGCGACGGAGGAGTTGTGCGTGGCGTCAGGGCAAGGTCAGGCGGGTGAGGGGAGCGAGTTGGCACGGGCCTGGGCCCGGGTCCGCGCGAACCTGCGCCTCTCGGCCGGCGCCCGGCTGTTCGACCAGTGGCTTGCGCCGATCGAACTGGTTGACGGGGACGATATCGCCGATGTCCGCCTGACGCTGCCGTCGGCATTCATGACGACGTGGGTGAAGAGCCATTACGCCGATCGCCTGTTCCATGAATTCCGCGCGGTCCTGCCCGAGGTGCGCAGCGTCGCGATCGAAACCGTGCGACGCTCTCCCGTGGTGGAGGTCATCGCCGCCCCGTCAAGTGAAGCGCCGGTCCCGGTCGTCGCGACCGAGCATGCCGCGCCCGCGTCGTCCACTGCCGCCAACGAGGCGGCCGGGACGATCGAGCGGCCGGCGCTCGACGCGCGGCTGACCTTCGACCGTTTCGTCGTCGACGGCAGCAACATGGTGGCCTTCAACGCGGCGCGTGCGCTGGCGCAGCCAGGCCCGGTGCGGTTTAGCCCGTTGTTCCTCCACGGCGGTACGGGGCAGGGCAAGACGCATCTGATGAATGCGATCGCGCACGCCTTTCTGGCATCGCATCCGCAGGCGCGGGTGATGTTGATGTCGGCGGAGCGGTTCATGTTCGAATTCGTCGCCGCGATGCGCGCGCGCGATACATTCGCGTTCAAGGCCAGGCTGCGCGCATGCGATCTGCTGCTGATCGACGATCTGCAGTTCATTGCCGGCAAGGACGCTACGCAGGAAGAATTCTTCCACACCGTCAATGAGATCATGGCGGCGGGCAAGCGACTGGTGATCGCCGCCGATCGCGCCCCGCAAGCGCTGGAGGGCGTGGAAACGCGGATCGTCGGCCGGCTCGGCGCGGGTCTGGTGGCGGATATCCGCCCGTCGTCGCTGGATCTGCGGCGCGCGGTGCTCGAACGTCGGATGGTCGACCTGCCCGATATCGCGGTGCCCGCCGAGGTGATCGATCTGCTCGCGACGCGGATCACGTCGAGCATCCGCGAATTGGAGGGCGCGCTGACGCGCGTTACCGCTTACGCGATGCTGACCGGCGAGACGGTCGACCTCGCCTTCGCGCAAGCGACGCTGGGTGACATGCTGCGCGGCGCACAGCGTCGCGTGACGATCGACGAAATCCAGAAGGCCGTATCCGAGCATTTCGAGCTGAAGCCGCTCGATCTGATTTCCGCGCGCCGTGCGCGGGCCGTGGCGCGGCCGCGTCAGATCGCCATGTATCTTGCCAAGCGCCTGACGACCCGTTCCCTGCCGGAGATCGGGCGCAAGTTCGGCGGGCGCGATCATTCCACCGTGATCCACGCGGTCCGGCGCATCGAGGAACTCCGCGACAGCGATCGGGACGTCGATGGCGCGGTGCGGGTGCTATTGGGGCGGCTCGAGGGCTGACGATCACGCCGCCTGCCGGTATTCCGGTGTGTCGTTCGCGTCCGTAGCGACGGACAGCGGTGCCGACGGCGCCGCCGGTTCGGGATGCCGAAACGCGAGCCGGCTGACCAGCACCAGCGCGCCCAACGCGGCATAGGCCATGAGCACATGTTCCAGATCGACCAGCAGCGCGACCGCGAAGGCGAGCCGCAGCCATAACGGGTTGAAGCCGAAATCCTCCCCGATCGCGGCGCATACGCCGAAGAGATTGTCGCCGCGCGACGTGGAGGTGTCCTGAGATATGTCGGCCATGCTGCGAACTCCGTGGGTTGCGGAGTGCAAAGCAGAAGGCGTGCCAACCGCGGATACGCGCGGGTTAGCTCAATGCCGGCGGAAACGAATTGGCGGCGGCCGCTAAATGTTGGTGAAATGCGCGTCGAGATGGGAAAGCGGGGCGGAGATGATCCCCGCCCCGCCGCGTCACACCACCAATCCCATCGCTTCCTGCGCCTTGCGCAGCAATGGCGCGGCCAGCGCTTCGGCTCTTTCCGCCCCGTCACGCAGGATCGAGTCGATCGCGCCACGATCGTTCAGCAAGCGCTGCATCTCGTCGCGGATCGGCCCCAGCTTCGCCACCGCCAGATCCGCGAGCGCCGGCTTGAACGCTCCGAAGCCCTTGCCCGCGAACTCCGCCAACACGTCATCGGGGGTGCGATCCGCCAGCGCGGCGAAGATCGTTACGAGGTTCCTCGCCTCCGGCCGGTCCGCCAGCTCGTCCATCGATGCGGGCAGCAGATCCGGATCAGTCTTGGCCTTGCGGAACTTGTCCGCGATCGTGTCGTCGCTGTCGATCAGCTTGACCAGCGATTGTTCCGACGGATTCGACTTGGACATTTTCGACGCCGCATCGCGCAAGCTCATGATGCGCGGTGCGGCCTTGCTGACCAGCGGCTCGGGCAGCGTGAACAGCGCGACGCCGTAGTCGTTGTTGAACTTGGTGGCGATGTCGCGCGCCAGCTCCAGATGCTGTTTCTGATCCTCGCCGACGGGCACATGGGTGGCGTTATACAGCAGCACATCCGCCGCCATCAGCACCGGATAGTCGTACAGGCCGACGCTCGCGCCTTCGCGGTTCTTGCCCGCCTTGTCCTTGAACTGTGTCATCCGGTTCAGCCAGCCGACCC
>NZ_JBELIE010000012.1:0-35976 GCF_042091075.1 Sphingomonas sp.
TCGATCCAGTGAACAGGCCTTGCGCGGTGCCGGAACCACCCGCGTAATTCACTTTTATCCGCCCCGTCTGAATGACGGTCGCGCCGTACCGCATGTCCGCCACCTGCGCGTCGGCGACGATCTTCGGCTGATCGTACAGCACCGCATCGGCGGTGATGATCGCCCGCCCGATGGTAAAGTCGACCGCGCCCGGGATCGTTGCCGCACTCGCGCGCGCATTGATACTGGCCCGCTGGTAGCGCCCCTCGGCCCCCAGCGCGGCAACCCCCGTCAGCCCCGAACCGCTGAAGTTGATCCGTCCGGCGAACGGGCCCGCAGCGGTCTGCACCACACGCCCCGCGAACTGCACGCCTGCGAACAGCACGCGGCGGATATCGATCGCCAGTTGCGCGCCCGGACGCACCAGTACGTCGGCGGTAAACGGCCCATAGGTCGTGCCGCCGGTGGCATTGACCTGATACGCCCCGCCACGCCCGACGATACGCGCGTCGACATCGGCCAGCCCGACCCCGACGCCGGGCCGCGGCGCGCGCAGCCGGACCACCGGCGCGGTGGCGCTGCCAGTGACGCGCGCGAACAGCGGGCCATATTGGGTCGAATAGGCGTCGGCATTCACCAGCAGGCCGCCGCTCCCCGGATCGAACCGTCCCTCGCCGCGAGTGATGCGGAACTGTGGCGCGTTCATGCGCAGCGACTGGAACGTCACCACTCCTTCGGGGGAATAGCCGAAGCGCGTGCTGAGTACCGCATTGCCGCCCAGGAAATCGCGCACACCGCTGTTGAACAGCTGCTTCGTCTGCACCGCGACCCGCCCGGTGATTCCGAAGCCGCCGCGCGGCCCCGGCACGAGATTGGCGTTCGTCTGAATGTTGAGGATGCCGACACTGTCGACACGGAAGTTGTTGACGCGCCCTTGCAGCGCGCCTGTGTAGCGGCCCGTCTGCACGTTGGCGGCAATGATCGCGGTGGCGTCGATCGTGTCCGAGCGGATGCGCAGATTGTCCGACAGGATGTTGGGCATCGTGATCGCGATATCGCCATCGACGCGTACATTGGTGGTCAGCCCACCCAGCGCGGGATTAAGCCCGGCGATGCGTTTGGCGCGGGCATGCACGGGCACCAGGATACGATCGCTGTTTACCCGCGCCTGGCCCTCGGCGTAGAGGTTCTCGACACTCGTATCGGCGAAACCAAGCGCCGCGGCGCGGATCTTGTAGTCCACCACCGGCGTGGCGAAGGCGCCGTTCAGCACGACCCGCGCCAGCACATTGCGCCCGCGAAGATTGGGGGCGATCGCCCCCGGCGTCTTCAACATGGCGTCGACCGCGAAATTGCCGAAACGGCTGTTGGCGAGGTCGATGATCCCGCCGGCGTCGACCGCCAACGCATCCGAATTGAGCGTCAGGCGCGTATCGGCGCTGCGCTTTTCCAGCGTCACGTCGAGCGCGACCTGCATCTGCGGCGCGGTCAGACGCTCGACGGGACCTTCCAGATACAGACCGGGGCGCGTCGGGCCGCGCACCTCGATATGGCCGTCGCGGGCCACGACCGACAGGTTCGCGAGCTGCCCGCCGCCCAGTGTCGCCAGCGCGCGCCCCTGCCAGTTCGCCCAGCTGCCCTGCCCGCTGATCGTCGCGGTCAACGGCGCCTTCAGGCCAGCGAGTTGCGCGACCACGCCGTTGGCGGGCGCCTGCACCCGCACGTCGAGATCCAGCTTGTTATCGTCGGGTACGGCGTCGAGCCGCACCCGCGCGCGATCACCACCGGCGACACCGGGCGCGCGCAACGCCACCGCGTCGACGTTAAGCTGCGCGCGGCGATCCGCAATATGCGCCTCACCCGCGAGACGCGCGATATGCCTCGCCCCCGAAACCGGCGGCTCCATGACGAAGCGCGCGACCTGCAGGCTGCCGATATCGATGTCGAGATCGGGCAGGATCGGCGCGTTGGGATC
Organism: Sphingomonas sp.; assembly: GCF_042091075.1. Taxonomy (GTDB): domain Bacteria; phylum Pseudomonadota; class Alphaproteobacteria; order Sphingomonadales; family Sphingomonadaceae; genus Sphingomonas. The sequence continues at coordinate 1,955 of NZ_JBELIE010000012.1, forward strand.
GGTCGGCTCGGTCGACGACTTCAATTCGGGATTACGCCGCAACGTGATCAATTGGGCCGACGCACTGCGCACATCGACATGATTGTTGACGAACTTGAACGGGCGCCAGTCGACGTCGAGCCGCGGCGAGGTCAGAAATACGCCCCTGGGATCACTGACGCGCACATTCGACAGCCGCATACGACCGTATAGCGACCCATCGATCCGCCCCACGCGGATGTTGAGCCCCGATGCGGTCGTATAGCCGCCGATCTGATCCGCGACGAAACGCCGTCCGGGATCGGTATTGATACCGACGACGATCGCCACCACCAGAAACACCAGCGCAAGGATCGCGACGCCGATCCACTTCAGGATCCGCTGCCACAATGGGCGGCGCTCGATCTCGGGTGTCGCGTCGGACGTGTCGACGGGATGCGTATCGGCCATCAGAATGCCTGCCCGATCGAGAGGTAGAGCGCGATCTTGGGATCTCCCGGTCGGGGATTGAGGGGTGTCGCGACGTCGACACGCATCGGGCCGAAGTTGGTATAGAAACGCCCACCGATCCCCGCGCCGAAGCGCAGGTCGTTGCCCTTGGGCAGGACGCTCTCATAAGCATTGCCGCCGTCGATGAACGGCACGATCCCGAAATTGCCGAAACGGTAGCGCGCCTCGATCGAGAATTCGTTGAGGCTGCGCCCGCCGACCGGGCGGAGATCGGCCAGATTGACGTTGCCCTTCTCGTCGGGAGTGAGCGAGCTGACCGGCTCAAGCGGCCCCAGGCGCTGGAAGCCATAGCCGCGCACCGATCCGCCGCCGCCGCCATAATAGCGCCGCGACGGCGCCAGATCATCGCGCGCCACACCGAAGATGCTGCCCGCGCGGGCGCGTCCCGCCAGCACGAGGCTGTCGGTGACCGGAAAATAGCCGGTCGCCTCCACCAGAGCGCGCCCATAGGGCCTGACCGCGCCCTGCACCGACGTTTCCGGGCTGAGATTCAGTTTCAGCCGATAGCCGCTGGTCGGATTGAGCAGATCGTTCGAACGGTCGAACAGCACCTGCCCCGGCAGCGCGAACACCCCATAGGTGCGCCGCACCCGGCGGTTCAGATCGAAGTCGAAGACGCTTTCGTTGGTGCCGACCAGTTCGAAGCCATAGGCATAGGTGAGCGGCTTCTGCCAGATCGGCGTCGAATCATAGCTGATCCGCCCGGCGATCGTCGCGGTGAACGCCTCGAATGCGTCATAGGTCGAATGATTGGCGGCGGCGGTCAGGCTGACGGTACGATCGCGCCGCCCGGCGTTCTGCCGCCGGAAGCCGACGTTCAATCCCTGCTGCTGGGTGCCAGCGATCGCGCCGAGGATCAGCGCGCCCTCCGGCGGGAATTTGTTGCGATGGGTGAAATTCGCCTCCGCCTTGATCCCCTCGCCGGTATTGTAGCCGACCGAGCCCGACAGGCTGCGGAACGGCCCCTTGGTCTGCCGGATCATCAGGTCGACCTGCTCGGTGCCGTCCGGCCCCGCCACGCCGGTGCGCACCGGCTCCACGCCGATGGAATTGAACAGCCCGGTCGCGACCAGCGCCTCGCGCAGATCGTCGGTACGGCGGGCGTCGTACAGCTCGCCCTGCCGGAAGCGTGGAAAGACGTTCAGATGCTTCAGGTCGAATACCTGATCGCCCTCGGTCCGAAGCGCGCCAAAGGTCGAACGCGGCCCGGTGTCGACCGGCAGGGTATAGTCGCCACGATGCGTCGTTTCGTCGAGCAGCACGTCGCGGTCGCCGACCTTGACGAAGGGATAGCCCTGCTGCGGCAGCTTCAGCGCGACGTTCGCCTCCGCCCCCTGCACCCGCGCCGCCTCGATCGGATCGCCCACCTTCAACGGCAGCTCGCGCCGTACCAGATCAGCCGGCACGGTCGGCTGCGCCTTCACGTCGATCGATCCCAGCTTGTAGATATCGCCGGGAGTGGCGCTGACGATCGCCCGTACCTTGCCCGGAGGCGCGGGCGACGCGCCGTCGGCGGGCGTCGCGGCGCCCGGCACCGTCTCGATCGTCGATACCGCGGTGCCGTCGTAATAGCCGAGCGATTTCATCAGCCGCACCGCCAGCGCTTCATCCTCGCGCGCACGTGCGGCGATCTGCGTCGCGTTGTCGGCCTTGCCCTTGCCTTCTTTCAACGCGGACAAGGCGTTGAATTCGTCGGTCAGGTTCAGCGGATCCAGCCCGCGCACCTCAGTAACATAGGCCAGTTCGGGCGTATCGCGGCGCTGCGTATCGGCGACACTTTGCAGCGGCACCGTGTTGAAGCTGCCGAGCGGTTCCAGCGGCTGCGCCAGCACCGGGTCGGCTGCCGTGGGCGGCGGCAGGGTGCCCGGCGCGATTGGCGCCTGCGCCGCCTCCGTGGCCGTCGCGGGGGCATTCGCAGGCGTGTCGCGCGGCATTGGTTCGAGCGGAGCGTTGATGTCGCCACTGATCGGTGGCAGCGCCGCGTTGAACTCCGCGTCCGGCACGATCGGTGTGGCGGGAGGGGTCTCGGATGGCGTCGGTGATGCGACGGCACTGTCGGGTGCGTCGGGGCCGCGCGCGGGCGCTGTGCCCGGCTTCTGCATCTGCGCACTCACCACCTGACCGCCCAGCGCCAACGCCGCGCTGGCCAGCAAAAATCGCGTCCGACGATCAGGAAAAGTCAAGAACAACGCCCCTTTACGATGGGGTCCGGTATTCCGTTACACCCCCGCACCTTATGGCCAACGCCCCAGTCGGCTTTCGGTTTCCTGGTTGGCCTGATCGGCCGGAACAGCGTAAACCTTCTATAAAGTACGTTATGGAGAGGGTATGAATTTCGAGCTCGACGACGATCATCGCATGATTGCCGAGCTGGTGCGGCGGTTCGTCGATGACGAGCTGATCCCGCTGGAAGGCGATGTGCTGGCGCGCGACGTCGCCGGCGAGGGCGTGACGATGACGGCCGCCCAGCGCGAACGGGTCGGGCGGGTGTCGCGCGACCTGGGGCTATGGGGCCTTGACGCGCCGGCGGATGTCGGCGGCCACGATCTGCCCGCGGTGGCGATGGTCGCGGTCAACGAAGCACTGGGCCGCACGATCGTGCCTTTCACGCTGCCGCCGGATTCGCCCAATCTGCGGATGCTGGCCGCCACCGTCACCGATCGTCAGCGCGAGGCCTATCTGGCGCCTTATGTGCGCGGCGAGACGATCTCCGCGATCGGCATCTCCGAGCCCGGCGCGGGTTCCGATCCGGCGGGCATGAAGACCGTCGCGCGGCGCGATGGCGACGATTGGGTCCTCAACGGCCGCAAGATCTGGATCACCAGGGCGGCGCGGGCCGATTTCACGATCGTCATGGCGGTCACCGATCGCGAGAAAGGCGCTCGCGGCGGGATGTCGGCGTTTCTGGTCGATCGCGATACGCCGGGCTTCCATGTCGTCCGTCCGATTCCGATGATCGGCGGCGAGACCACCTATGAAGTGGCGCTCGACGATTGCCGTGTGCCGGGCTGGAAACTGCTGGGCAGCGAGGGCCAGGGCTTTGCGCCGATGCAGTTGCGGCTGGGCACGCGGCGCGCCGAAATGGCCGCCAACGCGATTGGCATGGCGCAGCGCGCGATGGAAATGATGATCGACTATGCCCCGCAGCGCACGACCTTCGGCAAGCCGCTGAGCGAGCGGCAGACGATCCAGAACTGGATCGCGAATGCCGCCACCCATCTCCACGCCGCCCGGCTGATGACCTATGATTGCGCCTGGAAACTCGATCAGGGCCGCGACGTGCGCGCTGAAATCTCGATGATCAAGGGGTTCGCGCTGGAAATGGCGTGGCGAGTGCTGGATCACGCGATGCAATGTTTCGGGGCGATGGGCATGACGCGCGAGCTGCCGCTGGCGCAGATGGCCGCGCGCATCCGGCTGATGCGGATCTACGACGGGCCGACCGAAATCCACCAATGGGTCGTCGCCCGCAACCTTCTGGGAACACGCGCATGAAAGAGCATATCGCCGTCACCCGCCACGATCACGTGGCGACTGTCGTGATCGACCGGCCACCGCACAATCACGTCAATGCGGCGCTGATCGGCGCGCTCGCGGACATCTTCGAGGAATGCGACCGCGATGATGACATCCGCGCGATCGTACTGGCGACCGAGGGTAAGGTATTCTGCGGCGGCGCCGATCTGACCGGGGACCGGCCATTGGCGGACGAGAGCGGCGAAAGCGAAACGCCGGCGCTCTATCGCCATGCGGTGCGCCTGTTCGCGGCGAAGAAGCCGGTGATCGTGGCAGTCCAGGGCGCGGCGGTCGGCGCGGGGCTGGGCCTGGCGCTGGTCGGCGATTTCCGCGTCGCCGCGCCGGAAGCGCGCTTCGCGGCGAATTTCGTCACGCTCGGCTTTCACGCCGGCTTCGGCATCACGCACAGCCTGCCGCGTGTCGTGGGTCAGCAGCACGCCTCGCTGATGCTGCTGACCGGCCGGCGCGTGAAGGCGGAGGATGCGCTGCGTTATGGGCTCGTCGACGAAATCGCGCCATTAGCCGACCTGCGCGCGACCGCGCAGCGGCTCGCGGCCGAGATCGCGGCCAATGCGCCGCTCGCGGTGGAGGCCACCCGCGCCACGCTGCGCGCCGATCTGGCGGAGGCGATCCGGCGGCGCACCGATCATGAGCGCGCCGAACAGGACCGATTGATGAAAACCCAGGATTTCCGCGAAGGAATCCGCGCGGTCGGGGAGCGGCGCGCCGGCCGGTTCGTGCGGGGATAATCGCGCCGCGCGCAGATTTTGTTATCCGCTGCGACACATTTGCGACAAATAGCCGTTAGGCGCGCCCCTGGTGGGACGACGGTCAGAATAAGGTGTCGAAGCGAATGGGTGTGCGACCAGTCTCGACGGGCGTGGGTATCGCATTGGGCGCGGGGCTGCTCCTTCTGGCCGGTTGCGGCTCCGGCGGCGGCACGGGCGCGCAGCAAAAGGGCGGCCAAGGTCACCACGGCCCGACCAAGGTCGGTTATGTGATCGTCCAATCAACGTCGGTGCCCGAAACCGCCGAGCTTCCCGGTCGTACCGTCGCCTTCCAAAGCTCGGAGGTCCGCCCGCAGGTGTCGGGCGTGATCCAGCGGCGGTTCTTCACCGAAGGGTCAATCGTCCGGCGGGGGCAAGCGCTCTATCAGATCGATCCGTCACTGTACCGCGCCGCCGCCAATCAGGCCAGCGCGGGCGTCGCCAACGCACAGGCGAACTTCGAGGCCGCGCGCGTCCGCGCCGATCGTTATCGCCCGCTGGCGGAAATCGAAGCGATCAGCAAACAGGACTATACCGACGCGCTCGCGACGCAGAAACAGGCGCAGGCGACCATCCGCCTCAACCAGGCGCAACTCGATACCGCACGCGTCAACCTGCGCTTCACCACCGTACCCGCGCCGATCACCGGGCGGATCGGGCGGTCGCTCTATACGGTCGGTGCGCTGGTGAGCGCGACGCAGACCAATCCGCTGGCGACGATCCAGCAGCTCGATCCGATGTTCGTCGACATCCAGCAATCCAGCGCCGATCTGCTGGCGTTGCGCCGCGCGCTCGCCTCGGGCGGATCGGCACCGGCGCGCGCATCCGTAAAGCTGAAGCTGGAGGATGGCAGCGACTATGGCCAGACGGGCACGGTGGAATTCGCCGAGGTGGTGGTCGATCCCACGACGGGCGCGGTGACGCTGCGCGCGCGCTTCCCCAATCCCCAGGGGTTGTTGCTGCCGGGCATGTTCGTCCGCGCGCTGTTCGCGCAGTCGATCCAGCGCAACGCCTTCCTCGTCCCGCAACAGGCCGTGACGCGCGACCCGCAGGGCAATGCGACGTTGTTCCTGGTCGGGCCGAACAACAAGGCGGTGCAACGCTCGATCACCGCGGAGCGGACGCAGGGCGCTTATTGGGTGGTGACCAAGGGCCTGAACGATGGCGACAAGGTCATCACGCAGGGGCTGCGCGATCTGAAACCCGATGCCGCGATCACTGCCGTGCCGGCCAACACGCCGCAACGTATCGTCCCCCCCTCGCCCGAGCAGATGAAGAAGATGCAGGCCGAGAAGGGCGCGGGCAAGGCAGGCTAAGGCTTTCATGTCGCGCATCTTCATCGACCGCCCCATCTTCGCATGGGTGCTTGCCATCATCGTCATGCTGGCGGGCGTGGGCGCGATCCTGTCGCTGCCGATCGCACAATATCCCGACGTCGCGCCGCCGCAGGTCTCGATCCGCGCCACCTTCCCCGGCGCGAACGCCCAGACGCTGCAAAACAGCGTGACCCAGGTGATCGAGCAGCAGCTGACCGGGCTTGACGGATTGCTGTACTTCCAGTCGTCCTCGTCGAGCCGCGGGTCGGTGACGATCACCGTCACCTTCGACAAGGGCACCGATCCCGATATCGCGCAGGTGCAGGTGCAGAACCAGGTGCAGCAGGCCGTCGCGCGCCTGCCGCAACAGGTGCAGCAGCAGGGCCTGGTCGTCCGCAAGTCCAACCCGGATTTCCTGTTGATCGTCGGCGTGTATGACGCGACCGACAAGCTGACCAATCGCGACGTCTCGGACTATCTCACGTCGAACCTGCAGGACCCGCTCAGTCGTATCCCGGGCGTCGGCGATACCAACGTCTTCGGGTCGCAATATGCGATGCGCATCTGGCTCGATCCGGCGCGGCTGAATGCCTATCAGCTGATGCCAGGCGATGTCGTTACCGCCATTACCAACCAGAATGCGGAGGTCGCCGCAGGTGAAGTCGGCGGGCAACCGATGCCCGATACGCAGATGCTGAACGCGGTCGTCACCGCGCAATCGCGCCTGACGACGCCGGCCGAATTTGCCAATATCATCCTGAAGACGCAGAACAGCGGCGCCACCGTGCGGCTGCGCGACGTCGCCCGGATCGAGCTGGGCTCCGAAAATTACAGCGCGCGCAGTCGTGTCAACCGCCATCCGGGCGCGGGCATCGCGATCCTGCTCGCGCCGGGCGCGGACGCGCTGAAGACCGCCGAACTGGTGAAGGCGCATGTCGAACAGGCATCGAAAAGTTTCCCCGCCGGGCTGGAATATGCCTTCGCCAACGACACCACCGACTTCATCAAGCTGTCGATCGAGGAAGTGGTCAAGACACTGATCGAGGCGATCATCCTGGTCGTCATCGTGATGTTCGTGTTCCTGCAAAGCTGGCGCGCCACCCTGGTGCCCGCGATCGCGGTGCCGGTCGTGCTGCTGGGCACGTTCGCAATCTTCTATCTCGCGGGCTTCTCGATCAACACGTTGACGTTGTTCGGGTTGGTGCTGGCGATCGGATTGCTGGTCGACGATGCGATCGTCGTGGTCGAGAACGTGGAACGTCTGCTGGAGGAAAATCCAGGCATGACCCCGCGTGAGGCGACGATCCTGTCGATGAACGAGATCACCGTCGCGCTGGTGGCGATCGCGCTGGTGCTGTCGGCGGTGTTCCTGCCGATGGCGTTCTTCGGCGGGTCGACAGGCGTCATCTATCGCCAGTTCTCGCTCACGATCGTCTCGGCGATGGTGCTGTCGGTGCTCGTCGCGCTGATCCTGTCGCCCGCGCTGACGGCGACCGTCCTGAAGCAGAAGCACGACGAGAATGGCGACCCGCTCGAACAGGGCTGGATCGGCCGGCGCCTGCCGCGCGTCGCGCACGGGATGGAGCGCGCGCGCGACTGGTTCAACGACAGTTTCGATCGTGGCGTCGCGCGCTACGAGGCCGGGGTGCGCCACGTCATCGATCGCAAGGTGCTGTGGCTGATCGTCTATGCGGCGGTGGTGGCCCTGCTGGCGGTATTGTTCCTGCGCATGCCGACCGGCTTCCTGCCGACCGAGGATCAGGGCAGCGCCAGCATCCAGTTCCAATTGCCCGCCGGCGCGACGCAGGGCCGCACCTATGACGTGCAGCGGCAGGTGGAGAATTACTTCGCGCAGCACGAACCGAAGAACGCGAAGACGATCTTCACCGTGTCCGGCGCCGGCGGCGGGGCGAGCGGGCAGAACACCGGCCAGGGCTTCCTCAACTTCGTCGACTGGGCGGATCGCTCCGGCAAGGAGAATACCGCGGATGCGATCGTGGCGCGCGCCTCGGCGGCGTTTCGCGAGTTCCGCGACGCCCGCGTCTTCGCGCTGATCCCGCCGGCGGTGCGCGGGCTTGGCCAGTCCAACGGCTTCACGATGGAGCTGCAGAACAGCGGCGGCCTGTCGGACCAGCAATTCGACGACGCACGCGACCGTTTGCTCGCACTGGCGGAGGAGGACCCGCGGCTCGCATCGGTGCGCCTTTCCGAGCTGCCGGACGTGGGCACCCTGAAGATCGATATCGATCAACAGAAGCTGGCGGCGCTCGGGCTGACGCAGTCTGACGTCAATACGACATTGTCGACCGCCTGGGGCGGCCGTTACGTGAACGACTTCATCGACCGCGGCCGTGTGAAGCGCGTGTTCGTTCAGGGGGATGCCCCGTATCGTGCCGAACCGGAGGACCTCAACCAGTGGTTCGTGCGCGGTTCGGACGGGCAGATGGTGCCCTTCTCCGCCTTCGCGCGGATCGGCTGGACGCAGGCGCCGGTGACGCTGTCACGCTTCAACGGCATCTCGTCCTTCGAATTCCAGGGCCAGGCGGCGCCCGGCAGCAGCTCGGGCGATGCGATGCAGCGGATCGAGGAACTCGCGTCGCAGATCCCGGGCACCAGCATCTCCTGGGCGGGGCTGTCCTATCAGGAACGTCTATCCTCGGGGCAGGCGCCGTTGCTGTACGGCCTGTCGATCCTCGTCGTGTTCCTGTGCCTGGCGGCGCTGTACGAAAGCTGGTCGATCCCGCTGGCAGTGCTGCTTGTCATCCCGCTGGGCCTGATCGGCGCGATCCTGTTCACCACGCTGCGTGGGCTGGTCAACGACGTCTATCTCCAGATCGGGCTGCTGACGACGATGGGCCTCGCGGCGAAGAACGCAATCCTGATGATTGAATTCGCCGAGCAGGAGGAGAAGAAGGGCAAGCGCGTCATCGACGCCGCGCTGGCCGCCGCACGAATCCGTCTGCGTCCGATCCTGATGACCAGCCTGGCGTTCATCTTCGGCGTATTGCCGCTGGCGATCTCCACCGGCGCGGGCGCCAACAGCCGCATCGCGATCGGCACCGCGGTGATCGGCGGGATGCTGACCGCGACGGTGCTGGCGATCTTCTATATCCCGCTGTTCTTCGTGATGGTGCGGCGCGGGTTCCGCGATGGGCTGAAGGGCCTGGGGCGCGGTGCCGATCCCAGCGATAATGGCCCGCAGGGGGGCGGACACGATCCCGATCACGGCCCCGGCGGCGGAAGCGCACCACCCCGGCTGCCCGCCCCCCTGGAAAAGCCGGCCCTGCCCGCCCCCGTTGCCCCTTCCGCGCCGGAGCCTTCACGATGATCCGCCGCCTCGCCGCCCTGGCCGCAGCGACCGCGCTGGCCGGCTGCTCGCTGACACCCGCTTATATACGCCCCCTGGCGCCGGTGCCGCCGTCGTGGCCGGTGGGCGACGCCTATCTGCGCAGCAGCGAGGCGTCGCTGCCGGCGATCACCTATCGCGACATCTTTCGCGACCAGCGCCTGCAAACACTGATCGACCAGTCGCTTGCCAACAACCGCGACCTGCGCATCGCCGTGGCGAACATCGAAAGCACGCGCGCGCAATATCGCATCCAGCGCGGCAGCCTGTTTCCGACCGTCGCCGCCACCGGCGCCTACAGCTACCGCGAAACCGGCAACGGCACGACCACCTTGACCAATACGGGCACGGGAGCGGGCACCGGGACTGGCACCGGCACCGGCACCGGGACCGGGACCTCGGTGGTCAACACATCCGGCGGGCGCAGCACCTTCCAGGCGCAGATCGGGGTGACCTCGTTCGAAATCGATCTGTTCGGGCGAGTGCGCGCGCTGACCAACGCCGCGCTGTCGCGCTATTTCGCGCAGGAAGCGGCCGCACGCGCGACCCGGCTGACGCTGGTAGGGGATGTCGCGACCGCATGGCTGGCCTATGCCGCTGACAAGAGCCTGATGACGATCGCCGAACAGACAGCGGCGATCGCGCGGCAGAGCGTGCAACTCACCGACGCACGGCGCCGCGGCGGGGTCGCCCCGCGCACCGATCTGCGCCAGGCCGAACAGATCCTCGCCACTGCCGAGGCGGATCTCGCGCAGCAGCGCAACGCGCTGGCGCAAGACGTCAACGCGCTGCAATTGCTGGTCGGCGCGCCTGTTGATCCGGCGCTGCTGCCCGCCTCGATCGAGGAAGCGTCGAAGCAGATCGGCGAGGTACCCGCGGGGATCGACTCCGGCGTGCTGCTGCGCCGGCCGGACGTGGTGCAGGCCGAATATACGCTGCGGGCCGCCAATGCGGAGATCGGCGCTGCGCGCGCGGCGCTGTTCCCGCGTATCTCGCTCACCGGGCTGGTCGGCTTCGCCAGCGGGGCGCTGCGCACCTTGTTCTCCAGCGGCGCGTTCAACTATTCGGTCAGCCCGAACGCCTCCTATCCGATCTTCCAGGCGGGGGCCGGCCGGGCACAGGTGGAATATAGCCGTGCGCAACGCGACGCCGCGCTCGCCAGCTACGAACGTACGATCCAGACCGCCTTTTCCGAAGTGTCGGACGCTCTCGCGCGGCGCGGAACGATCGGCGACCAGCTCGCCGCGAACCGCCGCTTCTACGTCGCGGCGCTCGATACCTACCAGTTGACTCAGGCGCGTTACCGGGGCGGGATCGATACCTATCTGTCTTCGCTGGATGCGCAGCGGCAGCTTTATTCGGCACAGCAGACGCTGGTATCGACGCAGCTGACGCAAGCGACCAATCTCGTGACCCTGTATCGTACGCTGGGCGGGGACTCGCTGCTTGACGTCACCCCGCAAGGCCCGGTGCTGATCGGACAGAACGGCTCTCCCCCGCCGCCGCCGGCACAGCCGCAAAGGTAAAGCGGCTTGACGCCTCGCTTCGCAGACCGGAGGCTGGGCGACTGACCGGGAGAGAGCCGCCGATGGGCGATTACCGTATCCGCCGATTCCGTACCGACGATCGCGTATCCATGCAGCGGTTCGCGGAGGCGTTGCCAGAGCATGATCTGCTGTTCCTGGGGCGCGACCTGCGCCATCCGCGCGTGATTGCGGCATGGCTGACCGCGATGGACGATGGCTGGATCGACGGTCTGATCGCCGAGGAGGACGGCGCACTGGTCGGCACCGCCGCGCTGGTGCGCGATCCGCTTGGCTGGAGCGCGCATGTGGGCGAAGTGCGCTTGCTGGTCGCCTCGGATCGACGCGGCGCGGGGCTGGGGCGCGATCTGTTACAAGCGCTCATGCGGATCGCGGAGGGACGCGGCCTGGCCAAGCTGACCGCGGCGATGACCGCCGATCAGGAAGATGCCATCACGATGTTCGAAACCTTCGGCTTCGCGAGCGAGGCACAACTGACCGGCCACGTGCGCGACGGCACGGGCCGGGCGCACGATCTGGTGGTGCTGGCGCGTCGCATGACGGAGTAGGATCGGGTCGGACCGTCGCCCCACCCGATCACACCCCCTTGTTCGCCTCCGCTGGACGAACCGGCGTGTTATCCGTCGCGCTTTACCGGCGTTACCGCCTCGCGGCCGAAGCGCATGATCATCTCGCCGATCTCCCGCGCCTGTTCCATGGAGCGCTTGCCCTGATCACGCAGATAATCGCCCTGGATCTGCATTACCTGTGACAGATCGTTGGCCTGCGCCGCCGCGCGTAGCGCGGCGAAGGCCTCCTGCGCGTTCGCCTGCGCCTGATCGATGATCGTCACCCCGATCTGCGACGAATTGCGCACGATATTCTCGCCCGACGCCCGCATCGCGTCCCCGGCGCGGCGCGCCGGATCGGCGACATGTTGCTCAAAGGCCGATCGCGCCGCCTTCGCCGTATCGCCCGCATCGCCGCCGCGCTGATCCTGCTCGTCCGCCATTTCGCCTCTCCTCGGATATCGCTGAGTCAACCAGTCGGGGGCGCTAAGGTTGCCGTCGCCGCCCGCGCGCAGGGTGGTCGCGATGCGCGGAAAACGATAGAGGAAGCACATGCGCTCGATGTTCCTCCTTTCCCTGATCGCCATGCCATGGCTGGCGACGTCCGCCGATGCTCAGGAATCGGCCAGCGATCCGCGTTGCGCCACGGTGCGCGTCGCCTTCCCCGCCGAGTTCAGTCGCTGGAGCCAGCGCTCGCCTGCGAAGGCCGGCACCAGCACTCGCACCGCGCCCGTCGTCGTCATCGGTCGCGGCGTCGATCTGCAACTCGCCCCGGCGGACCAGGTCACCCCTGCGGCGCAACCGGGCAAACCGGCCGAGGGGGAGACCAATGCCGGGCTGGCACTGTTTCAGGTGTCGCGTGGCGGCACCTATCGCGTCGCATTGGGCGAGGCGGCGTGGATCGACGTGATCCGCGCCGGTCGTGCAATGCCGGCGACCGGACATGGCCATGGCCCGATCTGCACCGGCATTCGCAAGATCGTCGACTTCCGGCTGACCCCCGGGCGGTACGTGCTGCAACTCACCGGCACGCCGGCCACCACCGTGCCGATGCTGATCGCGCGGGGAACGGCATGATGCTGCCGCTGTTGATGCTGCTCGCCGCGACACAGGCGACCGCCCCGGCCGCGGCACAGACCCCGGCCGCGCTGCCTGCCCCATCCGCCATCACGACGCCGGCGCCCGCCGCGCCGCAGGCCGCGCTGGTTCGCGTGCGCCTCACCACCGATGCCGGGCCGATCGTCATCGGGGTCGATCCAGCCGCGGCCCCCGTCACCGCCGGCAATTTCCTGAAATATGTCGACCAGAAGAAGCTCGATGGGATCGGCTTCTATCGCGCGGTGAAAGTGGGTGACGGCTACGGCCTGGTGCAGTTCGGAACGCGCAACGATCCAAAGCGGACGTTGCCGCCGATCGCGCACGAACCGACGACGCAGACCGGGTTGAGCCATGTCGATGGCGCGCTGTCGATGGCGATGGCCACGCCGGGCACCGCGGCGGGGGATTTCTTCGTGGTGGTCGGCGATATCACGTCGATGGATGCCAAGCCTGGGGAGCCTGGCTTCGCGGTGTTCGGGCGCGTGATCGAGGGTATGGACGTAATCCGCCGGATTTTGGTCGCCCCCACCTCCCCCACCGCCGGGGAGGGCGTGATGAAGGGACAAATGCTCGATCCCGTCATCCGCATCACGAGCGCGCGACGCATGCCGTGACCGTTGGACTGCGCCGGACGCTTCCGCTTTGGTGACGGCGGGGTTACAGTCACGGGATCGAAGGAGTTTCTCCATGACGACCCTGCTTTCCGACCGCACCGACTGGCACGCGATCGGCACCGAACAACTCGACGGCGTCATCGCGCTGCGCCGCGCCATCCATGCCGAACCCGAGGTGGGGCTGCACTGCCCGTTGACCACGCAAAGGGCGCAGGCTGCGCTCGCCGGACTGCCGCTGGAAATCCTCGCCAGCCGGAGCCCCCCGGGCTTCGTTGCCCGGCTGCGCGGCGGACGCGCCGGCGGCGCGGGATCGAACGGGCGGACGGTGCTGTTGCGTGGCGATATGGATGCGCTGCCGATGACGGAGGAAACGGGGCTGCCGTTCGCCTCGACGCTGCCGGGGGCGATGCATGCCTGCGGGCATGATGCGCATACCGCGATGCTGGTGGGCGCGGCGCGAGCGCTGAGCGCACGGCGCGCGGAACTGTCGGGCACGATCGTGTTCATGTTTCAGCCCGGCGAGGAAGGTCATCACGGCGCCCGCTGGATGATCGAGGACGGGCTGCTCGATATCGCACGCCCGGAAGCTGCCTTTGCGCTGCACATCACCCCCAATGCCCCAGCCGGCGTGTTCGTCAGCCGAGAAGGCGCGCTGCTCGCCTCCACCGACACGGTGCTGGCAACGATCCGTGGCAAGGGCGGGCACGCCGCGATGCCACACGAAGCGGTCGATCCGATTCCGGTCGCCTGTGCGATCGTCACCGCGCTGCAACAGCATGTGGCGCGGCGGGTGCCGGTCGCCGATCCGGCGGTGCTGACGATCACGCAGATCCACGCCGGCTCGTCGCACAATATCATTCCCGGCGAAGTCAAGCTGATGGGCACGTTGCGGACGCTGTCGAACGCCACGCGCGAGGCGATGCGCGCCGCCTTTCACCAGATCGCGCAGGGCATCGCCGCCGCGCATGGCTGCACCGCCGAGACCCAGATCGACGAAGGCTATCCGGTAACGATGAACGATCCGCGCGCGACGCGGCTGATGCGCGATCTGGCGGATGAGATCAGTGGAGAAGGCGGCTGGTCGATCATGCCCGCGCCGATGATGGGCGGAGAGGATTTCAGCTACGTGCTGCGCGAATTGCCGGGAGCGATGGCATTCATCGGTGTCGCGCCGGAGGGTAGCGATCCGCGCACCAATCCGCCGCTGCACAACACACGCATGACGATCGCCGAGGAGGTGATGGCCAAGGGCGTGGCGATGCATTGCGCGGTCGCGGAGCGCTTCCTCGAACATGGCCTCGACTGAGACGATGTCAGCAATCGCGCTGCTGCGGCAGGCGACCGGGGCAGCGCATGACGCGGTCGATACCGCGTTCGGCGCGCACGATCTGTCGGATGCCGCCGCGTATCGCGCGTTACTGATCGCGCATGCACGCGCGCTGCCCGCGGCGGAAGCGGCGATGGCGCCGCTGCCGTTCGCGCGCACACTGCCACTACGCGCCCCCCTGCTCGCTACCGATCTCGCCGCGCTGGGAGAGGCGATGCCGCCGCCGCTGCCCTTCGACGTCGGCGACGACGCGGCGCGCTGGGGCGTGCTGTATGTGGTGGAAGGCTCGCGGCTGGGCGGTGCGATGCTGGCACGACAGGTGCCGGCGTCACTGCCGAGCGCCTATCTCGGCGCGGTCCATGGCCCGGGGCAATGGCGTGCCATCCGCTCCGCGCTGGACGATGCGGCAGCGGAGGAAAATGATGCGTGGCGCGATCGCCTGCTGGCCGGCGCGGTCGCGACGTTCGACCTGTATCGCGCTGCGCTGGGGTGATGCGAAGGCGATCCGCCCCTATTCGGTGATCGGCGCGGTCAGCACCGCGCGCAGCCCCGGCTCGTTGTCGAGATAGGCAATCTCACCGCCGATCCGCTGCACCACCGCCGCCATCATTCGGCTGCCGAAACCTTCGCCAAGCCCGCTTTTGCCCACGCCGCGATCCGCGACCACGAGCCGCAGTCGGTTGCGATGCTGTTCCAGCACCACGTCGATCGCTCCGCTGCCGCGGCCGGGATAGGCGTATTTGGTCGCATTGATGACCAGTTCTGCCGCGATCAGCCCGACATTGACCGCGCGATCGGTGGGGATCAGCACCGGGGCGAGATCGAGCGTCATTTCACGCGCCCAATCGGCACCGAGCGAGGATTTCAGATCCTCCATCAATTCGGCGAGATAGCGATCGAGGTGGATCGTCTCAATCTGGTCGTCGCGATACAGCCGCCGGTGCACCAGCGCCACCGCCGACAGGCGCGAGCGCGCCTCGGTCAGGTGATCCGCCACCGGCCCCGGCCCGACGTCGCGCGCCTGGATCGCGAGGAACGAGGACACCAGTTGCAGGCTGTTCTGCACCCGATGATCGACCTCGCGCATCAGCAGATCCTTCTGCGCCAGCGCGGCGTCCTTCTCCAGGCCGGTGCGTTCCAGTTCGCGGTTCAGCCGACGCAGATCGCCGGCGATACGCCCGTCCCGGATCAGCCGCTGCAGCCGCCGTGCCGCCTCCAGTTGTTCGAGCGTCCAGCGGCGCGATCGACCGCGCACCTGCTCGCGCCACGATTCGAACGATTGTCGCGGGCGAAGCGGCGCGCCGGGATCGTGCGGGATCGCCTTGTGGGGGTTGCCCGCCCACTCGACTTCCTCGATCTGCTCGGCGCGCAGCCACACCAGCGACTGGCCATCGTCGAAGCGCATCGCGAGCACGCCGGTGAAGATGCCGAACCGCGCGGCATCGCGCCACTCCGTCGCCAGCTCTCGGGTGGAGAACAGTGCGCGGTCATCGCGATCCTCCAGCCAGTCGGCGAACGCCGTCAGCGCCGCCACATCGGGGAACGCCCCGCTGGCGGCGGTGATCCTTCCCTGATCGACCACCGCCAGGCCGTCGGCCCCGAACATCCGCCGCAGGTCGTCACCGCGCAGCTTGACCACCGGGGTCAGTCCGGCCTCGGCGCCGTCCGCCATCAGGATCGGGCGGAGCAGATCCTCCTCGCCCCGCAACGTCAACCGCTCGCGATAATCGTCCGCTTCTTCCTTGGCGCGGATCTGCCGGGCAAGTCCGCCCGCCAGCGCCGAACAGGCCGCCCGGATACTGCGCGGCAGCAATCGCGGCGAATGATGATGGCAGGCGATCAGCCCCCATAACATGCCGTCCTTGACGATCGAGATCGACGCAGACGCCTCCACCCCCATGTTACGCAGATACTGGAGATGGATGGGCGACACGCTGCGCACCGCGACATCACTGAGATCGATCGTGTCGAAGCCGGCCGGGCGGATCGGCGCGGGGGCATATGTGATGTTCGGAATCGCGCGGGTGCGATTGCGGACGTACAGCGCCCGCGCCTGTCGCGGAATATCGCTTGCCGGAAAGTGATGGTGCAGAAAGGCGTCGAGCGATCGATCGCGATCCTCCGCGATCACACGCCCGGCATCATCGTCCAGAAAACGATAGATCATCACGCGATCGAAACCCGTCAGTGCACGAAAGGCGACCGCGGCGGGATCGCACAGCGCGGTCAAGGTGCTCGCCCGCTCAAACCCCGTCGCGATCGTATCCAGCCAGGCCAGGATCTCTCCGGCGGACCGACGATCGTCCCCCACCGGCTCCAGTTCGGCGAGCAGCCAGCTATCGGTGCGGTGCAGCGCCACGTCATAGTCGAGGAAGCGCGTGCCGAGGACGGTGCCACCGGGCCCGAGATGGACGCCGTCCACCAGCGCGGCGATATCCTGTTGCAACAGATGGGGCAGCGATGCGCCCAGCCACTCCGGCCCGACGATCTCCTCCAGCGCGCCCGCCCCGGCGACCACCGCGAAGGTCGCGGGATCGGCCACCAGCAACAGGCCGTGGGGCTGTATCGCCCCCGGAATATGGATCGGTTCCCGATCGCAAACAGTCAGATCCACGGCGTCGGGCAAGGAAAACGCGCGCGGCGCGGTCGAACGATCCATTCGCCCTCATACGATGGCAATGGCTCGGGGAGCAACCGCGCTACGCGCGCCGACGGCAGATTGTTGCGCTTATTCCGCCGCTTCCGCAAATCGGGCGATCATCGAGGCAAGTCGCTGATCGATGATCTGCTCCGCCTCCGCGACGATCCGCTCGACCAGTTCCTTCACCGTCGGCACGTCATGGATCAGGCCCTGCACCATCCCTGCGGACCAGATACCATCGTCGGTATCGCCGCGCTCCATCGCCGCGGCGCCACGGCGGCCGGCGACGAGATGCTGCACATCCTCGAACTTGGCCCCGCCCTGGCCGGCGCCGGCGCGTTCGATCGCGACCACCTCTTCGGACACCTTGTTCTTCATCACCCGCGCGGTGTTGTGCAGCGTGCGGAAGATCAGGTCGGTCTGCCGCTCGTCATTGGCGACCATGCGCTGCTTGAAGCTGTCAGGGATCTGCGCCTCCTGCGTGACGCAGAAGCGGGTGCCCATGTTCACCCCGTCCGCGCCCAGCGCCAGCGCGGCGACCAGCCCGCGTCCATCGGCGAACCCGCCCGATGCCAGCATGGGCACCGTCACCTTGTCCGCCGCGGCGGGGATCAGGATCAGCCCCGGAATGTCATCCTCCCCCGGATGACCGGCGCATTCGAATCCGTCGATGCTGATCGCGTCGGCGCCCATTCGCTCCGCCGACAGGGCGTGGCGAACCGCGGTGCATTTGTGGATCACCTTGATGCCATGCGCCTTGAAGTCGTCGATATGCTCCTGCGGCTTGTAGCCGGCCGTCTCGACGATCTTCACCCCGCCCTCGATGATCGCGCGGCGATATTCGGCATAAGGCGGCGGGTTGATCGTCGGCAGGATCGTCAGGTTTACGCCAAACGGCTTGTCGGTCAGGTCCCGCGTGCGCTGGATCTCCCTCGCCAGTTCCTCGGGCGACGGCTGGGTCAGCGCGGTAACGAAGCCGAGCGCTCCCGCATTGGCGACCGCCGCCACCAACTGCGCCTTGCCGACCCACTGCATACCGCCCTGCGCGATCGGATATTCCACCCCGAACGCCTCGGTGAACCGCGTCTTCAGCATCGTTCCTCTCTCCCGCCCTTTGCCCGGACGTAACATCCGTTATGCCGGCTTTGGGCGAGCCGCAACCCCTCACCCCTTTCCATCGTCATCGCCGCGGCAAGGACGGCGATGACGAACGGCGACTAACTCAATGCCTGCCATCCGGATCGCGGCCGGATCTGCGGCTCGACACGATAATCCACGTCGCTCGCGTCCAGCTCCGCGAACTCCTTACGCCTCGGCCCCAGGTAGCCGAACAGAAACGCCGCTACCTTGCGCATCTGAATCTCCTCCGCGCCCTCGGTGATTCGATAGCGGCGGTGATGGCGATAGATATGTTCGAACGGCTTGTGCCGCGAATAGCCGATCCCGCCGTGCACCTGCATCGCGCGATCAGCCGCCTCGCAGGCCAGCCGGTTCGCCCAGTAATTGCACATGCTGACCTTGTCGGAGAGCCGCTTCTCGACCTCCGGGTGTGGCATCTGATCCATCTGCCACGCGGTCTTGCGGATTAGCAGCCGCAGCATCTCCGCCTGCGTCGCCAGTTCGACCAGCGGAAACTGGATCGCCTGGTTCGTCGCCAGTTCATCGCCGAACGGCTTGCGCTGCCGGGCGTAGCGGACCGCCTCCTCGATACAATAGGCCGCCGCGCCAAGGCTCCCCGCCGCCTGGCGGATGCGGTTTTCGTGGACGAAGCTCTGCGCCAGCGGCAGGCCGTTCTCCGGCTCGCCAAAGATCGCGGTATCGGGCACCCAGACGTCGCGAAAGGCGACGCGCGGGTGATCCGTGGGCATGTTGAAGGTCCACAGATATTCCTCCACCTCCACCCCCGGAGCATCCGCCGGCACCAGGAAGCAGGTGATGCCCCGCGCCGCGCCATCCGCTCCACTGGTACGGACGAACAGCGCACAATGGGTCGCGACGTGCATCCCGGTCGTCCACATCTTCTCGCCATTGATGCGCCACCCGGCCACGCCATCGCGCTCCTCGCGCACCCCGCGCGTTTCCATATGCGTCGCGTCGGAGCCGTGGTCGGGCTCGGTCAGGCCGAAGGTGATCCGCGTCGTCCCGTCGAGCATCCCGGCGAGAAATTCCTGTTTCTGCGCCTCGGTGCCGAAATCATCGAACATCTTGGCGAAGGGGTTGTTGGCCACGATCGAATGCTCGTTCTGCAGATCGTTGTGCAGCCCCAGCCCCTTGGCGGCGAGATATTCGCGGATGACGCACATCCACAGGTTCGATCCGCCCTTCCCACCGAATTTCGGCAGCATCGCGAAGCGCAGGTGCCCCGCCTTGTCGGCGCGCCGCCGCGCCTCGCGCAGCAATTCCTCCCATTCGTGGCGCGGCAGCCCGCCACGCTCGAAATCCGTGCGCGCATATTCGCGGCGATGATCGAAGAAGCGGACATTGTCGTCCGCTTCCTCCAGCGGGCGGATCTCCGCCTCGATGAAGCGGTCGAGTTCCGCCAGATAGTCCGTAAGTTCCTGCGGCAGCCCGAAATCCATGATCCTCTCCGATCGCCATCTAAGTCAGGTCTTTTAACTTGCGTAGCGCGGCCGGGGACGATTTACATCCCCTCCGATGACGATGACGGAACGGCTCAGCGAGCAGCAGATAGGCGACCGGCTGGCGGCGATCGCGCATCGGCTGGCGCCCGATGCGTCCGGTATCCACGGGCTGGAGCGGCTGACCGGCGGGGCGAGCATGGAGACATGGGCGTTTGCCGCCGGGGACGACGCCCTGATCCTCCGCCGGCGAGCCGAACCGGCCGAACCGGCGGCATCGCTGGCGCGCGAGGCACGTGTCATCGAGGCAGCGGTGGCGGCTGGCGTGCCCGCCCCCGAGGTGGTGCGCATCTGCCCCCCAGCCGATGGCCTGGGCGATGCCTATGTGATGCGACGGCTGGCGGGGGAGACGCTGGGCAGGCGCATCGCCACCGACGCCGCCTTCGCACCCGCCCGCGCGCGCCTCGCGCGGCAATGTGGTGCCGCGCTGGCGCATATTCACGCCACGCCGCCGCCGGCCGGGCTGGAGACGATCGATGCCGCCGCGACGCTGGCGAGATACGAACGCACCTGGCGCGAGTCAGGCGCGGTTCGGCCGACGATCGAGGCCGCCTTTCGCTGGCTGGAGGTGCGCTTGCCGAGCGCGCCGGTCGCGATGCGGCTGGTCCATGGCGATTTCCGCAACGGCAATCTCATGGTCGATCCGCATTCGGGGCTGGTCGCGGTACTCGATTGGGAGCTGACCCATATCGGTGATCCGGCGGAGGACATCGGCTGGATCTGCACCAACAGCTGGCGGTTCGGACAGCCGGGGCATCGCGTTGGCGGGTTCGGGAACCTCGACGATCTGCTTGCCGGCTATCGTGACGCCGGGGGCGAGGCGATCGACCCGCTGCGCATCGACCTCTGGCAGATGATCGGCAGCCTGAAATGGGGAGTGATGACCACATTGATGCACGCCAGCTTCGCCGCCGATCCGTCGATCGGCCCCGAGCGTGCGGTGATCGGGCGGCGCCTGTCGGAAGCCGAGGCGGATATCGTCGCGATCATCGAACGGAGCGCGCGGCAATGATTACCCATCCCACCGCCCAGGCATTGGTCGAGGGCGTGGCGCGCTGGTTGCCGGTCGACGGCAGCGCGCATGGCTTCGCACTGCGCGTCGCGAAGAACGCGCTGGAGATCGCCGCGCGGGACATCGCGCTGGGCCCAGAGGCCGATCGCCGTGCCGCCGTTCGATTGCGCGCCCTGCTGGGATGCGAGGGTTCGCGCGATGCGCTGGATCGCCTGCTGGTGGAACGGCTGCGCGATGGCGCGATCGCACCCGACACCCCCGAACTGGTCGCGCATCTGCGCGCCTGCGCGCTCGATACGCTGGCGATCGACCAGCCACGTTATGCCCATGAATTGAGCATCGCTCCGTCGCGATCTTAAGACTTTATTGGCAAATTTATCGTTAATCTCTTGTCATGACGACCGCTCCCGTCCGCGAAACCCGCAGCAGCGTCATCCTCCACGCCGCGATCGATCGCGGAGCGGAGACGACGGAATGCCGCGTCCGCAACCTGTCCGCCACGGGTGCCTGCGTGGATAACCTGATGCGCCTGACCAAAGGCGAGACGATTCATGTCATCATGGGCACGCTGCCCAGGCTGACCGCACAGGTGATGTGGGCGAACGATCGTCTGGCCGGCCTGCATTTCGATCGCACGATCGATCTGGCCGCCGCGCGTCAGCATCGCGCCCGGACCGATCAGGCCCCCTCGCCGACCGGCGCACGGTTCACCACCCCGCCAGCGGCGCCCACCAGGGTTCCGCCCCCCACCACCGCGCCGACGCCGTCCGCCGGCTGGATCAACAACATCCGCGATCCCTACCGACGCTGACACCACTCCCGCCATAACTTTTGTTGTGCCTTGCCGCGTGTCGCGATACGCACCGGGCGGCACCGAAGGCGGAGAGGGAGACAGACGTGGCCAGCGCACCGTTGAATGGCATTCGCATCGTGGAATTCGCCGGAATCGGCCCTGGCCCGTTCGCCGGCATGATGCTGGCAGATCATGGCGCCGAAGTGATCCGCATCGATCGCGGCCGACCGGGACTGAGCTTCTCGACCGACGGGAAGGATCCGCTGCTACGTTCGCGCCGTTCGATCTCGCTGGATCTGAAAAACCCCGCCGCGATCGCGGCGGTGCGCCGCATCGTGGCGCGATCCGACGCGATTATCGAGGGGTTCCGCCCCGGCGTGATGGAGCGACTGGGCCTCGGCCCCGACGTGCTGATCGGGGATAATCCCAGGCTGGTCTATGGTCGTATGACCGGGTGGGGCCAGACCGGGCCGATGGCGCCGGAACCGGGACATGACATCAACTACATCGCCATCTCCGGGGTGCTCCACGCCCTCGGCCGCGCGGGCGAGAAGCCGACACCGCCGATCAACCTGGCGGGCGATTTCGGTGGCGGCGGGATGTTCCTTGCATTCGGCATGCTGGCGGCGCTGCTGCATGCGCAGCGTACCGGCGAGGGTCAGGTCGTCGATGCGGCGATGACCGAGGGATCATCGGTGCTGATGAGCATGATGTGGGGGTTTCGCGCGATGGGGCGGTGGAAGGACGAGCGCGGCACCAACCTGCTCGATACCGCCGCGCACTTCTACGACACCTATGAAACCGCGGACGGCAAATACGTGTCGTTGGGGGCGATCGAGCCGCAATTCTACGCCAAGTTCCGCGAGGTCACCGGCCTTTCCGACGCGAAGTGGGATGCGCAGATGGACCCCGCGCAATGGCCCGCCTTGAAAGAGGAGATCACCCGGCTGTTTCGCGGCAAGACGCGCGACGAATGGGTCGCGCTGTTCAAGGGGCATGACATCTGCTTCGCGCCGGTGCTGGGCTTCGACGAGACGCTGGCGGATCCGCACAATCGCGCGCGTGGCGCCTTCGTCACCGCCGGCGGCGTCGACCAGCCCGCCCCCGCCCCGCGCTATTCGAGCAGCGAAACGGTCGCGCCGAAGATGGCGGGCGAGCGCGAGGACGCCGCAGTGTTGCGCGAACTGGGCTTCACCGCCGAGGAAATCGCCGCCCTGGGGCATTGAGGGGGCACGACGGACGCGAGCCCGGCGAGGCGGAGCGGCGAGCCGTCTCGCCGCCCGCCCCCGTGATTAGGCCAGTGGCGCGTCAGACCGATACCGCCGATCGCCGCGCGAACAGGCCAAAACCGGCGATCGCCAGATAACAGACCGCCGGCAGGACGAGCGCGATCTGCAGGCTGCCGCTGGCATCGGCAAGGCCGCCGGTGAGATACGGGATCACCGCGCCCCCGACGATCGCGGTGGCGATCACGCCCGATCCTTCCGCCGCGCGCTTGCCCAGTCCCTCGCTGGCGAGCGTGAAGATCGTCGGGAACATGATCGAATTGACCAGCCCGATCGCCAGCAGCGACCAGCCGGCGACCGCCCCGCTCGTGTTGGCGGAGATCAGGATCAGCGTGATCGCGCCTCCGGCGGCGGCGGCCAGCACCTTGCCCGGCGAAACGCGCGTCAACACCCACGCGCCGATGAACCGACCGATCAGCGCACCGCCCCAGTAGAAGGGCACGTGATCGCCCGCCACCTTGTCCGCCACACCCCATACCGACGGCTGCATCAGATAGGTGACGATCAACGATCCGATCGCGACCTCCGCCCCGACATACAGGAAGATGCACAGCACGCCGAACGCAAAGCGCGGACGCTTCAGCAGCGTGAAGGCACGCAGGATCGATCCTTCGTGGTCCTGCTCCTCCTGCAAGCGGTTGCGCCGCGACCATACCACCGCCGCGATCACCAGCAGCGCGACCGCTAGGCCGAGATAGGTATGCACGATCACGCGCGAACTTTCGACGCGATAGGCGTCGAGCGCGGGGCCGGTCAGCGTCGCGGCGCTGACATTGGCGAGGCCGCCGAGGATCAGCGCGGAGCCGGCCAGCGGAAACAGCGTCGTGCCAAGCGAATTGAACCCTTGCGCGAAAGTCAGCCGGCTCGACGCGGTCTGTGGCTTGCCGAGCAGCGAGATCAGCGGGTTGGCGACCACCTGCACGATCGTGATCCCCGCCCCCAGCACGAACAGCGCGACGAGGAACAGGCCGAACACGGCGTTGGACGAGGCCGGAATGAACAGCAGGCAGCCCGCCGTCATCGTCACCAGCCCGATCGAGGCGGTTCGCATATAGCCAAATCGCCGGACGATCGCGGCGGCGGGCAGCGAGAACAGCGCATAGGCAAAGAAGAATGCCGTCTGCACCAGCATCGCGGTGGCGTGATCGAGCGTGAACAGCTCTTTCAGCTTCGGGATGATGATATCGTTGAGCGAGGTGATCCCGCCGAAGATGAAGAACAGCGCAAATACGAACACGCGCAGATCGGGCGCGTCATAGCCGTGGCTCGCGTCACCGCTGGCGGCGTCGGCCGCGTGAGGCGTGGCTTGGATCAAAGCGAAATCCCCTTTGTGCAAGCTTTGCCTGTTACCGCCAGCTTGCCGATGCGGAAAGTGTGCACGCCGCTAAAATCGTCTATCGGCGGTGCATGACCCGATTGACCGTCAACAACGAGGCCGTTGAGTATCTGATGGCGCCCGAGACGCCATTGCTGTGGGCGCTCCGCGACGCATCGAACCTGACCGGGACGAAATATGGCTGCGGCACCGGATCGTGCGGGGCCTGCACCGTCGATATCGACGGTCATGCGGTGCGATCGTGCCAGACGACGCTCGCCTCGGTCGAGGGGGCCTTCGTCACCACCATCGAGGGATTGTCGCGCGATCGCACCCACCCCGTGCAGTTGGCGCTGATCGCGGAGAATGTCCCGCAATGCGGCTTCTGCATCCCCGGCATCGCGATGGCGGCGGCGGTGCTGCTGAAACGCAACGCCGCGCCATCGGAAGAGGCGATCGCCGCCGCGATCACGCATATCTGCCGGTGTGGCATCTACCCGCGTCTGATCGAGGCGATCCAGCGGGCCGGCCGGGCGATGCGCGGGGAGGAAACCCTTCCCGCCGGCCCCCGCCCCGGGATCGATCCGGCGGAGGCGGCGCGGATCGTGCCGGCGCTGGACCCCACCGGGCGGAAGTGACGGTACGGCGCCAGGCGGAACGGAATCACCGGGGCGGGCGCGCTCAATCCTCCACGATCCGGCTGTGCGCCCGCGTGTCGCGCATGCGCAGATACACCAGCAGCGACACCCCGATCATCGCGGTGACATACCAGTAGAATCCCTGCTCCCAGCCCGCCTTCTTGAACTGCAGCGCGACGGCCTCCGCCGTTCCGCCGAAGATCGCATTGGCCACCGCATAAGGGAAAGCCACGCCCAGCGCGCGGACATGCGCCGGGAACAGTTCCGCCTTCACCACCGCGTTGATCGAGGTATAGCCGGTGACGATCACCAGCGCCCCCAGCACGAGGAAGAAGGCGACCGTCGCATTGTCGGTCCCCTCCAGCGCGGTGAAGATCGGATAGGTCAGCAGCACGCCCAGCACGCCGAACCCGACCATCAGCGGCTTGCGCCCGACCCGATCCGACAACGCCCCCGCGATCGGTTGCAGGCACATGAAGATGAACAGCGTCCCCGCGCTGATCGAACTGGCGGTCTGTCGGCTGAACCCGGCGGTATTGGCGAGGAATTTCTGCATGTAGATCGAATAGGCATAGAAAGCGAGCGTGCCCCCGGCGGTGAGCAGCAAGACCGTCACGAACTCGCGTGGATGTTCGCGCAACAATCCGGTCAGGCTCGACTTGGGTTGCCCTTCCTTCTGCGCATTGGCGAAGCTGTCGGTTTCGGCCAGCCGCCGACGCAGCCAAAAGACCGCGACGGCCAATATACCGCCGATCAGGAACGGAATGCGCCAGCCCCAGGCGTCCAGCGTCGCCTCACTCATCGTGGATTGCAGGACCAGCAGCACCAACAGCGCCGTCAATTGCCCAGCGATCAATGTGACATATTGGAACGAGGAAAAGAAACCGCGGTGATGCTTCCCCGCCATTTCCGACAGATAGGTCGCGCTGGCGCCATATTCACCGCCGACCGACAGCCCCTGCATCAACCGCGCCACGATCAGCAGCGCCGGCGCGCCCCAGCCGATCGTCTCGCGAGTCGGGGTCACCGCGATCAGCAACGAGCCGGCGCACATCAGTGTCACCGACAGCGTCAGCCCCGCCTTGCGTCCCTTGCGATCGGCATAGATGCCCATGATCCAGCCGCCGACAGGCCGCATCACGAAGCCGACCGCGAAGACGATCGCGGTGTTGAGCAATTCGGTCGTGCGGTCCGCCGCTGGAAAGAAATGCGGCGCAAAATACAGGGTGAACGCCGAATAGGCGTACCAATCGTACCATTCGACCAGATTGCCCGCGGATCCGCCCAATATCGATTTCAGTCGATGGTTCATCATCTTGTTCTCCCGATGCGGCCACCTTACGCGAAGTTCGTTCGACCGAAAGGCTCGGCGGACGCGCGACACGCAGCCAGTGGCGTGCGATCGGTGCCCGTCGCGCCCGTTGAGGCCGAACGACGCGGGAGAGAAGGACGATGTCGAAATATCTGGTCGGTGCGGCGATAGCGCTGTTTGGCGGGATGGCGGCGGCGTCGGTCGCTGCCGCGCCGCATACCGAACACTGGATCGCGACCAGCCGCACCGCGATCGCGATCACCGGCGACATCGACCTGTCGCCAACCCGGCTTTCCGCCGCCGGCAAGCAGCTTCCATTGGCGATCGCCGCCGATCTACCGGCGTTCGGCGGCCTGTTCGGCCCCGTCGCGGCGCGCGTGCTGCGGGTCACCCGCCCCAGCGACCCGCTGCTGCGGAATCGCAACCGGCTGTGCGGCAAGCCGGTTCGCTGGATCGTCGTCTACCGCTCGGATGCGGGTGCTTCGCTCAACCTGGCAGCTTATGCCGGCTCGGCCATGCCGGTACGCGAGGACGACAACGGCTTGTGCGGCACGTTTCTCTATTCGCGCCCGTAGCCCTTACCGATTGGCCTGTTCCTCGACCGGCAGATCGGCGCCGGGCGGGTAATACAGGCTGGCGCATTCGGCGCGCAGGCATCCGCCCTCGATGACGATATCGTCACGATAGGCATCGGCAATGAACGTCAGCGTGTCGACATGGCGCGCCTCGAAATACATCTCGTGCACGTCATCGCGCCCGGCACCGTAGACGACCCGGCCGACTTTCGACCAGATCGACGCCATGGTGCACATGCCACAAGGTTGCAGCGTCGAGTAAAGCGTCGCGCCGCGCAATTCCAGCTCGCCACTGTCCTCGCAACCGCGCCGGATCGCCATCATCTCCGCATGGGCGGTGGCATCGGGCAGTTCGTGCGTCTGGTTGCGCTCCGCCGCGATCATGCGTCCGTCGAGCACGATCACCGAGCCCAGCGGCGACGTCGACGGGTCGGAACCCTTCGACCGCGCCACCTTGATCGCCTCGCGCATCCAGCGTTCGTCTTCATCGGTCATGACGGCTCAACGCCACAGGATGATGTTGGTGCCGCCGGCCGCTGGATCGCAGCGGCGGCCAATTCACGCACCGCCACCCGCGCCTTCAGTCGTGCGGCGAGGAGCGCGGTGCCACTCACCTTGCGCTGGACGAACAGCGTTTCGACATGCGGAACGTGCCAGGTGGCACGATCCTCGATCATGCCGCGCGCTTCCTCTCGCACAGTGGGCACGAATGCGCGGTCGCCGAAGTCGAACGGGCCCGGCCGATGCATCGCCGCGTCGATCGCCGTGATGATCCGATCGATCGCCGGGCGATGCGCCCGCGCCGCTGCCTCGCCGATGAAGCCGGTTTCGATCGCGATCGCGCGGATGCGATCGAGATCGCGGGCCAGGCCCGCCTCGATCAAGCGTCGGTACGACGCGACGGTTTCGTCGGGCACATCGCGCGCGGCACCGAAGTCGAGCAGCACCAGCGCGCCCGTATCGGGCCGCCAGCGATAATTGGCGAAATTCGGATCGGTCTGCATCGCGCCGAACTCGAACAATTCGCGCAACACCAGCGTCAGCAATGCGGTCATCGCCGCGTCGCGCTGCGTCTGGGGTGCCGTCGCCAGCTCCTCGATCGGCCGCCCTTCCTCGAACGACATCGCGAGCACGCGGCGGGTGGTGAGCGGCTCATGCAGCTGCGGCACGACGAAACGCGGGTCCCCTTCCAGCCGCGCGCGATAGTGGCGCATCTGCTGTCCCTCGCGGACATAATCCGCTTCCTCGGCAAGCTGGCGTTTCGCCTCCGCGAGCAGTGGACGAAGGTCGATCGAAGCGGGAACGACCCCGGACAGGCGCAGCAGCGTGGCAACATTGTCGACATCGGCATCGATGCTGTCGGCTACGCCGGGATATTGCACCTTGATCGCCAGCATGCCGCCATCGGGCAATGTCGCGCGATGCACCTGACCGATCGACGCCGCCGCGATCGGTGCCGCGTCGAACCGGCGGACGCGCCGGCGCCAGTCCGCCCCCCATTCCTGTCGCAGCACCTGATCGAGCTGTGCCGGCGGCATGCGATACGCCTGGTTGCGGAGCCGTGCGAGGATCTGCGACAATTCGGCGGGCAATACGTCGCCCGCGTCCATCGACACCATCTGACCCAATTTCATCGCCGCGCCGCGGAGATGCGACAGCCGATCCGCAACGCGCGCGGCGTTGCCCGGCGTCAGGATCAGGTCGCTCACCTTGGGGCGCTCACCGGCGGCGAGCCGTCGCGCGCCCTCCGCGATCATGCCGCCGGCGACACCACCCGCCAGCTTGCCGAACACGCCCAGCCGCGCCGCCCGTCCACTGGGGATCGCGCGATGCCGTGTCGCATCAAATTCGTCATCCTGCTGCATAGCGGCACAGCGCCGCAGCTGCCGCGAGGTTCCTGCCCGGCCATCGGTCGGGGATCAGCCGATCATCGCGGCCGGCGGCAGCAACAGGCTGCGCGGACCGCAGCGACGAAG
The DNA here is from genome assembly GCF_042091075.1 of Sphingomonas sp. Lineage (GTDB taxonomy): Bacteria > Pseudomonadota > Alphaproteobacteria > Sphingomonadales > Sphingomonadaceae > Sphingomonas. The sequence goes on from NZ_JBELIE010000012.1 coordinate 30,707, forward strand.
CCAGCCTTGCATATATAAGCTATAGCTGACCCGAAGCGTCTCGTTCACGCTCACATATTTTATGATGTTGCCGATCTTCATGGCGCATTCGGGCGTGGTGAGCAGTCGCCCGTTCAATTGTATCTTAGCCAGAGGCCCGCTGACGTCGCGAGATGGGCGGCCGCAACCACCGGCTTCAAAACAGGTCGAGCATTCAGCTCTTGTTCTTCATCAACGACGCATGCGACGGCAGAGTATGCGCGATGAATGGAAGTATGGCGGCGCCAATTGCCACGGCGTCCTCATCGTGGCTGGCTCGCCTGATGAGGGCGGTTTTCGGAACTGCGCTGCCAAGCGCTGCAACGTTTCTGGTCAACTCGGCGATGATCGTGTCCAGAACGCAGGAGGGGAGCCTCGCGCCGATGAAGATGGCGGTTGGATTGAGCAAGGCGTTCACCATCAGGATCGGCAGCGTCAATGTCCTGGCAGCCTGGCTCGACCAATCCCGCACGACCGGGTTGCAATAGTCGACATCCTGGCGAAGCTCCGCCACCGTTCCTGTATACCCCGACCGCTCCAGACGCAGCCGCAACTCGGCCAGTGATACGCAGTCCTGGACGGTGGGACCGGAGGGATCGTTAAAATCGGCGGGCAGCAGGCCCAGTTCGCCGGCGCGGCCATCGCCGCCATGAACATATTCGTTGTCGACGACGACCGCGCCACCCAGGCCCGCACTGATGAGCACGTAGAAAAAATCGGTAAAATCACGGCCGTCGCCGAATTGCGCCTCGCCGATCGCCGCGGCGGCCGCGTCATTGTCCCTGAGCACGGGCAGGTCCAGCCGCGCCTGAAGCAGCGCCGAAATGTCAGTCGTCGCCCAGACACGATAGGTCTCGGGCATCTTCGGCAGGACGATCGTACCGATATCGTCCGGGGTCGCCAGCCCGACACCGATGAAGCGGTTCCGATCGAGCCGTAGGCCCTCGGTCGTATCCTTGTACCAGGTCTCCACAAAATCGAGCACCATCTCGGGGCTCGGGAAATCGACTTCGCGGACGTCACGCGCCCGAACGCCGCCAGCCAGATCGAGAATGACCACGGTGACATGGTCCCTGTCGATATTGACCCCGAGCGAGAAACACCCGTCCGGATCGATCGCCAGACGCGCCGCCGGGCTGCCGCGCGGGCCCTTGATCCGTGCGGTCTCGTGGATGAGGCCAGCCTCGATCAGGCGCCGGGTGATGTTGACGATGGTCGGGAAGGTCAGGCCGGTCGCCGCGGCGAGCTGTGATCGCGACGTCTCACCGCCCGCGACGCGGATCGCCTGCAGCACGACGCGTTGATTGAAGTCGCTGACGCGTATGAGATTGCTGCCAGACAATCCGACGGTCAGCCGCGGCTGCCGGTCACTGCCTCGCACCCCATCCACCTTGATCGCCATACAACCTTTTTGATACCGCTATCGTAGCACGTTCCCATCTTACCTCAAGGGCAAGCTGGGTGGCGATAAAAAAGGGGCCGCAGCGGATATGCGCTGCGACCCGAACGACCCCGAGCAGGCCTGATGTTGGGGGGAGGAACCAGCCCGGGGGATACGCGTGTCAGTTGCGGATGCGGACGCCGAACGTCAGTCGCCGTTCGAAGATGCTTGAGCCGTACCAGAAGTTCTTGAACTGGGCATATTGCTCCTCATTCTCCTTCGTCAGGTTCGTGCCCTGGACGAAGAGCGTGAACTGGGGCGTGACGTCATAGCTCGCCGACGCGTCGAGATAGCCGGTGGCGCGATTCCATACCGCAAGATTGTCGTCAGCGGCCGCGACGAAGCCGGCGAAGCGCTCGCTGCGATAGTTATAGGCAACGCGGCCCTGCAGCGGCCCCTTCTGGTAGAACAGCACGGCATTGGCCTGATGCTTCGAATTGTCCGGCACCGGCAGCGTCTTGCCGAACAGGTCGACGTTGGAGCTCCCGCTGTCCGAATAGGTGTAGTTGAGCTGGCCGCCGAAGCCGCTCAGTGCGCCGGGAAGCCAGTCGAAGACCGTCTGGAAGCCGACCTCGACGCCCTTGAGCGAACCGCCCGCGCCATTGACCGGCCGCGTCACCGGGCCGCCCTCGCGGACGACGCCATCGGCGTCAGGCTGCGGCTCGATCGACGTGTTGGTCTGCAGGAAGCTCTTCACGTCGAAGTAGAAAGCGGCGACCGAGAACAGGCTGTTGCGATTGAAGTACCATTCGTACGAGACGTTGTAGTTCGACGTGCGCGGCAATTCGAGACCGGGATTACCCGCCGAGCCGGCCGAATAACGTTGCAGGTTACGATCGAGCAATTGCCCCTGATACGTGCGGGTGCCGTTGACCGCATAGGACGAGGCGAGGCCGCGGCCGAACAGGCCGAGGTCGAGCTGGCCCAGCGTCTTGGCATAAGCGAACCGCAGATACATGTCGTCGCGTACATGAAGGCTGAGGTTGGCGCTGGGCAGGAAATCGGTGCTGTCATTCTTCGCCTGGTTGATGCCCTCGGCGATGGCAACGCCGTTCCACGCATAGTCCCCGATGAAGCCGGTGCCGGTCGGATAGGAGAAGATGTCGAGGCTGGTCTTGACGTAGCGGATCCCGGCGTTGCCGGTGAACGCCAGCGAACCGATCGAACCGTCGAAATTCGCTTCGGCATAGGCGCTGATCTGCCGTTGGCGGACGCGATAGCTGTTCTGCGGATCCTGATAGGCCCTGGTGCCAGGGAAGAGCAGCTGATTATACGCGTTGACGTCGTCGAGCGCGCCGGGCGCGATCGCCGGGATATTGGGAATGCCCTGGATCGGCCCGAAATTCCCGGCGTAAGCGACAAGATTGGGGACGTCGGCGAACTTGCGGATCGGGACGACGCTGTAGCCGACGGTGTCGACGATGGCGGGGTCCTTATAATAATAGAGGTGACCCGCCGGACCTGCCGGCGACAGATAGCGATAGGCGTCGTTCGAGACGTCGCGGGTGCCGTAGCGGCCGCCGACACGGATATTCTTGAGCGGCCCCCAATCGGTTTCGAGCTGCGCATCGCCGCGATAGGCGTCCAGCGTCGCCCGCTGCGTCTGGCCGTAGGACCAGGTCGATGTCAGCGAATAATTCGCCGGGTTGGTGACGTCGGTCAGGAACGAGACGGCCGGTCTGTCGCCGCGCCAGTCGACGCTGGCGCGGACGTTGGGAATGCTGCCCGGGTTGAAAAAGACGCAATTGACCGGGGTCGCCGCCGCGCAGTCGTTCGGCGCACCGATCGGTGTCAGCACGCCACGCGTGCCCCAGGCATCGACGTCGGATTGGTCGTAGTTCGAGCGCGAATCGCCATGGACGTAGCGCAGCGTCGCGCTGAACGGCCCGTCGTTCTTGAACCGCGCCTCGAGGTTGGTGTTGATCGAGCGGGACCGGTCATACTGGTTGAGCGTGTGCATCTGGAACCGCGCCAGATTCATGTCGGCAACCTCGACGACGCCGTTGGAGTCGATCCGCGAGCTCGGCAGATAGCTGTCGTTCGAGAAGTTGCCGTGCAGCACCGCGCTGTTGCCCGAGTTGCGGTTGCGCAGGCGCGTATAGGCGACGTCGCCTACGAGCTGGAGCGAATCACTGACGTCATATTGGAACGAAGCGTTGCCGCCGATCCGCTCGCGCCGCGTCACGCTGTTGTCGAATTCGAGCGCGACCGGATTGTAGAAATAGTCGCCGTAGGCGAGCCTGGTGCTGTTGGTGATGTCTCCATCGCCGCGCACGTCGAAGCCGGCCTGGGCATCGGTCGTTTTGAGGATGCCGTTAGTGACGCGAGGATTCTTGTTGGACAGGATCTCATTGTCATAGGAGCCCGCGATGAGGATGCCGAAGCGATCGCCGTTATAGGCGACCAGCGCCGAGGCGTTCTGGCTCCAGTCCTCGGTCATGCTGCCATAGGTGTCCTGCACCGAGGCCGTCGCCGTCAGGCCCTTGCGCAGATCGAACGGACGGCGCGTCTTCAACGCGACGATGCCCGAATTCCCGCCGGTCAGATCGGACGCGGTTGGGGACTTCACTACATCGACCCCGGCAAAGAGCGTCGACGGAATGTCGGTCAGGTTCGGCTGCGCGCCGGTGATGTTCGACGCACCGAGGAACTGCTCGCCGTTGAGCGTGGTCAGTACGTTGGCCAAGCCGCGAATGTTGACCGAGGCGCCCTGCCCTGCCGACCGGGTGATCTGCACGCCGGTGATGCGCTGGAGCGAGTCGGCAATCGTCACGTCGGGAAGCTTGCCGATATCCTCGGCAGCGATCGAATCGACGATCTGGGCAGCGTCGCGCTTGACGTTTATCGCCTTTTGCTGCGCGCCGCGGACGCCGGTGACGACGATGTCCTCACTGGGCGATCCGCCGTCCCCGACCGGAGGCGTGCCGGCATCCGGCGCTGCCGCCGCCGGACCGTCCGACGTCGTCTGCTGTGCGGTAGCGGCGTGTGCACCGAGCAGCGCGAGAACCGAGCTCGCGGTGCAAAGAATGGCTCGTCGCGTTGTACCTTTGCGCATGACCTTCATCCCCTCATCCTGATCTGACCGGAAGGGAATGCGACCACACACGGCACCGAGCGCCATGTCCTGCTCCCTCCCCCACGCGGCTCTTTCCAAGCCCTCTTGGTCGTCAGTGAAAAGCAGCTTTGTCAGAGGATTGCAATCTTAATTCAATTTGATTGAATAAAAAATCTGCGCTGCTATCCCGGTCTGCGACGATCGATCAGGGCGGCCCCGGGGACGGGTAACGGCCGATGCCATCGACGTCCAAGGGAGGACGCATGAGATATTTGGCGGTAGCGCTGGCGGCAACGGCGCTGAGCGGGACGCAGCCATCGGCGGAGGCGCTGGCGGCGTCCCCTGTGAAGCGCACCAACGTCGAGATCGCCCGTGGTGGTGACAGCGTCAGCGTGCCGATCGCGGCCGCGTCGCCCGATGCCGGCGCACGGCCGGGCGACTTCACGCTCAGCGGCTGGCTATGGCCCCGCGACGCCTCGGCAGCGAATGCACCGTTGCTGGCGGCAGTCGATCAGGCGGCGCCGGGCTTCGCGATCAACCTGGTCAAGCGCCGCGTGATCGTCATGGCCGGCGCGACCCGCCTCGCCGCCGACGCCACCATCACGCCCGGGCGCTGGACCCATGTGGCAGTGAGCAATGGGGCCGATGGCCTCGTCCTCTATGTCGACGGCCGGCGCGTCGCACGCGGGCGCCGGCTGGACGGCGCAGCGATGCAAGGCACCATGACGCTGGCCCCGCGCCAGGCCGGTCAACAGG
>NZ_JBELIE010000160.1:0-7501 GCF_042091075.1 Sphingomonas sp.
TTCCGATCTCCAGCTGGCCGACTGCCAGGAGCGCGATCCCACCAAATCCGAGCTGTTCCTGGTGGAGGGTGATTCGGCCGGCGGCTCCGCGAAACAGGGACGAGACCGCCATTTCCAGGCGATCCTGCCGCTGCGTGGCAAGATCCTGAACGTGGAGCGCGCACGTTTTGACCGGATGCTGGGCTCCAAGGAGATCGGCACGCTGATCCAGGCGATGGGCACCGGAATCGGTCGCGACGACTTCAATCTGTCGAAGCTGCGCTATCACAAGATCGTCATCATGACCGACGCCGATGTCGACGGCGCGCACATCCGCACGCTGCTGCTGACCTTCTTCTATCGTCAGATGCGTGAGATCATCGAGGGCGGGCATCTCTATATTGCGCAGCCGCCGCTGTACAAGGCGACCAAGGGTCGCTCGGAAGTATATCTGAAGGACGATGCCGCGCTCGACGATTATCTGGTCGATGCGGGTCTCGCCACGATGATGCTGGAGCGCGGCGGCGAAGGGCTGACCGGCGTGCACCTGCGTCCGCTGGTGGAGCATGCCCGCCGGATGCGCACGCTGATGCGCTATGTGCCACGCCGCTACGATCCGGTGATCATCGAGACGCTCGCGCTGGGCGGGGCGCTGACCCCCGATCTGCCACGCGAGCGGCGCGCTGCGGCGGTCGCGGAGGTGACCCGCCGGCTGGATCAGGGCGACACCGAAGCGACCTGGTCCGCGCGGCTGACCGAGGACGGCGGCATCCATTTCGAGCGGCTGTGGCGCGGCGTGACCGACCATCATATCGTCGAGGCGGCGTTCCTCGCCTCCGCCGAGGCGCGCAAGCTGCATACGCTCGCCGCCGAACAGGCGGACAGTTTCGTCCACGCCGCCAAGCCGGTGCCGGTGAAGGGCAGCGCCACCGACACATCCGTCGACCCGAACACTACCGACGAAGAGGGTGAGGATGTGGTCGCCGTCGGCAAGGGCGAGGCGCTGGTGGCGCGCCCGTCGCAATTGCTCGACGCGATCCTCGCCGCGGGCCGCAAGGGCCTGTCGATTCAGCGCTACAAGGGCCTGGGGGAGATGAATGCCGAGCAATTGTGGGAAACCACGCTCGATCCGTCGAACCGCTCGATGCTGAAGGTCGCGATCGACCAGGCCGATGTGGCGGACGAGATCTTCACCCGGCTGATGGGCGACGTCGTCGAACCGCGCCGCGAGTTCATCCAGGAGAATGCCCTGAGCGTCGCCAACCTCGACGTATAGGGGACGCTTACCCCCGGCCCCGCCACGATGAGCGTGGCGCGGCCGGGGTCAGCGCGCCAGCACGTCCTCCACCCACGCCGGCACCAGCGTCCCCGCCGGCCCCAGCCGCGTCTCGTCGAACCACGCGCTTCCGGCGGACGGTTCGAGGTTCAGTTCCAGCGTGGCGGCGCCGTGATGACGCGCGGTCTGTACGAAGCCGGCGGCGGGGTAGACCGCGCCCGACGTACCAATCGACACGAACAGGTCCGCATTCGCCAGCGCCGCGTCGATCCGCTCCATCTGGTACGGCATCTCGCCGAAGAACACGATGTCGGGTCGCAGCGCCGGAGCGGCGCAGGCCGGACATGTCGATCCCGGCGGCAGATCATCGGCCCACGCCAGGCGCATATCGCAGCGGGTGCACCATGCACTGCGCAATTCTCCATGCATGTGCAGCATTCGACGGGCGCCCGCGCGTTCATGCAGGTCGTCGACATTCTGCGTGACGATCAACAATTCGCCGCGCCATTCGCGATCCAGCCGGGCAAGCGCGACATGCGCGGGATTGGGCGCGACCGTCGTGAGCGCGGCACGGCGCAGGTCGTAGAAACGATGCACCAGCGCCGGGTCGGCGGCGAGCGCCTCGGGCGTGCACACATCCTCGACGCGATGGCCCTCCCACAATCCCCCCGGCCCGCGAAAAGTGGCGAGTCCGCTTTCGGCGGAAAGACCGGCGCCGGTCAGGATGACGATATGGTGCGGGTGATCCATGATCGGTTCGTAGCGTTCCGGCGCGCGACGCGCATCAACGGCTCGCAACCTCGGCATCGAGCGTCGCGCCGTTCGCCGCGGCCACTTCCGCCGCGTCGCTGACCGGGGCCGGGTCGCCCGAGATATAGCTCATATCGGTCACCTCCACCGTCGCCCCCAGCGCGGTGACATCGAACAGCCTCTTGGCGAAGGCGGTGGGCAGGCGGATACAGCCGTGCGAGGCGGGGAATCCGGGATTGCGCCCGGCATGCAGCGCCACACCGTCCCAGGTCAGCCGCTGCATATAAGGCATGGGGGCATCGTCATAGAGGTTCGACCGATGCACCGCTTCCTTCTGCAGGATCGTGAAGCGCCCGGTGGGGGTCGGATTATCGTCGCGGCCGGTGGATACGGTCGACGCCGCGATCAGCGTCTGCCCGCGAAAGACATAGGCGCGCTGATCGGGAATCGAGATCAGCACGCTCACCGGCCCCTGAGCCTCGTTCTGCGTCCAGAGGAACCGGTTCGGCGGCAACGTCGCGGCGGCTTCGGTGAGCGTCAGCGGGTCCATCGTCTCAGCCTGTGTCGCCACGCTGACCAGCAGCGATGCTGCAATCATCAGGCTGGCAGAGGCGAGTCGGCGCATGGTTCACTCCTTCCGTTCATCGCCGCCGGGGAGAGGCGCGCGCTGTGGCAGTGGTGACCAAGGAACGCGCCACGCGGTTTTTGGTGCCGGCGATGAAGCGTGGGTAATCTGCGACCAGTGCACGGAACATGCTTCAAAGCAAGTCCGAAGGTGGCGGATTCTTCACCTTCTCTATGGTAATGACGGGGATAGTTAGCGGGGACCATTACCACCGATGAATTGGTCGCAGGATGCGGCGCCGTCGCGCCGTGCATTGTTGAAGACGGGCAGTCTGTTTGCCGGCGCATTGATGATTCCCAGCGCAGTGTCCGCCGGGATGCGCGATGTTTCGCGTCGCGGGCCGCCCGAATCGCTGTTGCCGCCCGATCTTTATCACGGCGCGCGCACCGGCGCCGGCCATGCCACGCAGCCGATATCGCGCAGCGTGCTGGCACCCGGCGTCAATCAGGATCTGATGCGCCGCGCGATGGCCGCGCTGGAACGTCACGGCAGCCGCATCGCGCGACGTGACCGGATCGCGGTGGCGGATTTCTCGACCGGATCGAACCTGCCGCGCTTTCACCTCATCAATCTGGAAAGCGGGCGTGTCACCTCGAAGCTGGTCGCACACGGCAGCGGCTCGGATCCGGCGCATACCGGCTATCTGCAGCGCTTCTCGAACGCGAACGGCTCCAACGCATCATGCGAGGGTGCGTTCGTCGCCGACGATTATTATGTCGGCAAGCACGGCAAGTCGCAGCGGCTGATCGGGCTCGATCCGACCAACAACAATGCGCTCGAACGCGCGATCGTCGTTCACGCCGCCTGGTACGCCAATCCCGACATGATCTCGCGCCGCGGCATGCTGGGGCGCAGCCAGGGCTGCTTCGCCGTGGGCGAGAGCGAGTTGGCCGAAGTGTTCGAACGGCTCGGGCCGGGCCGGATGATCTACGCCGCCAAGGTGTGAGGGGCGCGCGTCGGCGCTATCCGGCGCGCCGATCGAACGCCGCCAGTTCATAGGCGATCGACGCCTCCACCAGGCGTTCCCACAGCGCCGCGATCGCCTCCCCCGGTAGCCCCTGCGCCTCGGCGGCGGTGCGCGCCTGCGCGATCACCTGCGCCTTGCGGGCCTCGTCGCGAACATCGCCACGCGCGGGTTTGATCCGCGCCGCCGCGTCCATATAGTCGAAGCGACGCCGCAACAGCGCGACCAGTTCGCGATCCAGCGCATCCACCCCGGCACGCACCTCGGTCATCGTGCTGCATTCAGGGCCAGGCAGGATCTCGCTCATGCGCCGCTGCTAGGCCCTGTGCGCGCGCCCGTCCATTCCTTGACTCCCGCGCGGTTGACGGCTAGGGGCGCCGCTTCGCAATCGCCCCCGCACCCCGGTGAAGCGGCGGGCCTGCGCTTCTCTCTGTTCGACATATTGTTCGACGCGGCGAGAAACAGCAGCGCGATACCGGGACCACTCCGCCCCCCGGGGCGGCCACGTCGTTCGTATATTGCAAGGACCTGATATGTCAAAGCGCCATAGCGCCAAGTACAAACTCGATCGCCGCATGGGCGAGAACATCTGGGGCCGTCCGAAGTCCCCGGTGAACAAGCGCGAATATGGCCCGGGTCAGCACGGCCAGCGCCGCAAGGGCAAGATGTCGGACTTCGGCATCCAGCTGCGCGCCAAGCAGAAGCTGAAGGGCTATTATGGCGACGTGACGGAAAAGCAGTTCCGCCACGCCTATGACGAAGCGTCGCGGATGAAGGGCGACACTTCGCAGAACCTGATCGGCCTGCTTGAGCGCCGCCTCGACATGCTCGTCTATCGCGCCAAGTTCGCTCCGACGATCTTCGCCGCACGCCAGCTGGTCAGCCACGGCCACATCCGCGTCAACGGTGTGAAGTGCAACGTCGCGTCGCGCCGTGTCGATGTCGGCGACGAAATCTCGCTGGGCAACAAGGCGCAGGAAATGGCGCTGGTGATGGAAGCGCAGCAGCTCGCCGAGCGCGAGGTGCCCGATTATGTCGCACCGGACGGCAATGCCAAGATCACCTTCGTCCGCGTCCCGACGCTCGACGAGGTGCCTTATCCGGTGAAGATGGAACCGAACCTGGTGGTCGAGTTCTACAGCCGTTGATGTAACGGGCCGGCGACGGCCCGACAGCGCACGAAGAAGGGGCGGCTTCCGCAAGGAGGCCGCCCCTTCTTCGTTCCGTCATGGCGGGGCGCGCTATCCCCCGCATCACCGCGCGAAGGCGGCCTTCATGAACGCATCGCTCTGCCGCAGCAGGCCCGCCCGGGCTGCACCGTCATCGAGCGCGTGGTCCAGCTTGGGATAGACGACCAGGGTCGACGCCTTGCCCGCTTCGCGCAGGCGCTTGTCCATCAATCGCGACTGCGCGACCCCGACGTTCAGATCGTCGTCGCCGTGGAACATCAGCACCGGCGCCTTGAAACGATCCGCATGTCGCGCGGGGGAACCGAGGACGACATTTTCGCCCTTCCCGATCTGTCTCTCCACCAGCGCACGATTGGTGAAGCCGTCCGCCTCGCGCTTGGTCCGCCCCAGATCGGTGACCGGCGCGATCGCCACCACGGCGCGATACAGGTCAGGATCGACCACATTGACCTGCAGCGCGGCATAGCCGCCGTAGGACCAGCCGACGATCGCCAGTTTCTTCGGATCGGCAATGCCTTCCTTCACCAGCCAGCGCCCCGCGTCGGCAACGTCACCGATCGCCAGCTGCCAGGAATGAAAGGCGTTTCCGGCGAACCATGCGTCGCCATAGCCAGCCGATCCCCGGAATTGCGGTTGCAGCACCGCATAGCCGGCGGTGGCATAAAATTGCACCAGCCAGTCGAACCCCCATTCGTCCCGATAGTCCGGGCCACCATGCGGCATCACGATCGCGGGCAGGTTCTTGCCGTCGCTCCCCGGCGGCAGCGTCAGATAGGCAGGGATCATCGTGCCGTCCCCGGCCTTGAACGTGACAGCTTTCATCACCCCCATTGCGACATCGCTGAGTTCGGATCGGGAGGATAGCAAATGGTCGAGGTGGCGGGTCGCCTTGCTGAAAAGGAAGTAGGTGCCGGGCTGCGTATCGCTGCTGGCATGGACCAACAATTGCCCTTCATCGGCGGTCGCACCGACGAAGGTGATCAGCGGCGTCTTGGGCAATGCCCTGCCCAGCGCGGCGGCGAGCTTCTTATACTCGGGATCGAAATAATCGACCTGCCTCCGATCGGTGACATAGGTCGCACCGATGATACGCCCGCGCCGCCCGATGCGAACGACCGAGTCGACATCGACCTCGAGGCTGCTCGAGACGAGCTCCATCTTCATCGTCCCGTCTAGCGCGACGCGATAGACGGCCTGCCGCCCGTCGGTCATCTTCGATGCATAAGCGACGTTGCGGAAGCCATCGACGCCGAGCGGGACCAGCGCATCCCTGGTATTCAGCGTGTCGCGACTGAACGGTCGCCAATCACGCTCCCCGGCCAGCCGGTAGCTATAGACGGTCGTCCCCGTCAGCACGCCGTTGTTGCGCAGATCGTCCGCCTTCATCCGGATATTGCCCTGCCCATCGGCGAAATAGGTGGACGTCAGCGGTGACGGGCGCTCCAGCAGTTGCGCTTTCCCGGTCACGGTATCGACGAGTTCGATCCCAAGGCCATCAAGCGTCCTGTCGCCGCCGATGTGACTCCCGATCGTCCCCGTGTCCGGTACGAAGGTCCGCGCCATCACCACACCGCCATCGCCGCCGCGCCAATCGATGACCCGCGCATCGAATTGATTGATCTTCTCTGCGCCATCCCCCGAACGGCGACCGAGATACACGGGGTTGGCGCCGTTCGCGTCAAATCCAAGTGTGCGGGTATAGGGCACGCGCAGCCCCAGATAGTCGCCGACACCGAAGAAGCGGCAAACCAGGCGGACGTTCGATGCCCAGCCGCAGCTGACCGGCGACAGGCGGTCGTCACCAACGTTGAGCGGATCGGTTTTGTCCGCCGCGAGATCGATCACCGCCACCACGGTGGCCCGCCCGCGACCGGGGGTCAGATAAACGACGTGCCGGCCATCCGGTGCGATGCTGATATCGTGCACCGACTCCCGCGCCCCGAAACGATCCGCCAGATCGGGCTCCGCCCGCGCCCCGCCGGCCAACGCGATGGCGATCGCGCCCACGGCCACTCCCCCCATTGTCCGCATGCTGCCCCCCTTCATGTCCGCCGCGATCTTTCCAGCGCGCGGACGGCGCCGCAAGCACCGTCGTGGACACATCGCCTCCGCATTGGCACAAAGCGCGCGTTCCCTACGTCACCCGAGGTACCCATCATGCGCCGGCTGTCCGCCCTCCTGCCCCTGATCGCGCTCGCCGCCGCCCCTACCCCCGCCCTCGCGCAGACCGCCGCGCCGACGGTGTCCGAAGCGACGCTGAAGGAGGTGACGAAGGAATTGTCGTCCGACGCCTATGAAGGGCGCGCGCCGGGCACCGCGGGTGAGGAGAAGACGGTCGCCTATCTGGCACAGCGCTTCGCCGCGGCGGGGCTGAAGCCGGGCAACAAGGGCAGCTGGTATCAGGACGTGCCGCTGGTCGAGATCACCGCGAAGAACGTCTCCCCGCTGACGTTCCGGGGCGCCGGGGCGCCGATCGCGCTTTCCTACGGCCCGCAGATGGTGATCGGCAGCTATCGCGTCACACCGCATATCGCGGTGAAGGACAGCCCCGTCATCTTCGTCGGCTATGGCATCAATGCGCCGGAGAAGGGCTGGAACGACTATGCCGGCGTCGACGTGCGCGGCAAGACGGTGCTGATCTTGGTCAACGACCCCGATTGGGAGATGCCGGGCCTGACCGGGCCGTTCAACGGCCGGGCGATGACCTATTACGGACG
>NZ_JBELIE010000013.1:0-35893 GCF_042091075.1 Sphingomonas sp.
GCCGCCGGGGGCATCGGCTGCCACGCGATGGCGATGTATTCGGGGCCGGAGATGCTCCCCAACGCTCAGATGGGCGGCGAAGGAGCGCATTGGTACAGCCAGGCCCACTTCACCGACGTACCGCACATCTTCCAGAACATGGGCGACGGCACCTACTACCATTCCGGGCTGCTGGCGGTCAGGGGCGCCGTGGCGGCCGGCGTGAACATGACGTTCAAGATCCTGTTCAACGACGCCGTGGCGATGACCGGAGGCCAGCCGGTCGACGGCCCGCTTTCGGTCGGCGACATCTCCCGGCAGGTGTTGGCCGAAGGCGCGACCCGCTGCGTGGTCGTCACCGACCGGCCCGAACTCTATGACGCGGAGAGCGGCTTGGGTGAGGGCGTCGTCGTCCATCATCGCGACGAGCTCGACCGCGTCCAGCGCGACCTTCAGACGGTGAAGGGCACGACCGTCCTGATCTACGAGCAGACCTGCGCCGCGGAGAAGCGGCGCCGGCGCAAACGCGGCAAGTTCCCCGATCCGGCGAAGCGGATGTTCATCAATCCAGGCGTCTGCGAAGGCTGCGGCGACTGCTCGGTGCAGTCGAACTGCGTCAGCGTGTGGCCGCTCGAGACCGAGATGGGCCGGAAGCGTCAGATCGATCAGTCGAACTGCAACAAGGACTTCAGCTGCGTGAAGGGGTTCTGCCCCAGCTTCGTGACCGTGCTCGACGCGGAACCGCGCAAGCCGAAGAAATCGGCGCTGGCAAGCGAGGGGCTTTCCCTGCCGGAACCGCCCGTGGCCTCCTTCGACGGCGAATACAACCTCATGGTTTCCGGCATCGGCGGGACGGGGGTCGTGACGATCGGCGCGCTGCTTGCGATGGCCGCACACCTGGAGGGCAAGGCGTGCTCCGTCTTCGATATGACGGGTCTCAGCCAGAAGAACGGCGCGGTTTTCAGCCACGTCCGGATCGCGGACGAGGTCAGCGCGCTGGGCGCGCAGAAGCTGGGCGTGGGCGATGCCGACGTGGCTCTCGCGTTCGACGCCGTCGCGGCGCTCGCGAAGGAGCCGGCGATCACCTTCGATCCCGAAAGGACTCGCGCCGTGGTCAACGGACGCGTCACGCCCACTCCGGCGTTCCAGCGCAATCCGGACCTGAATATCGACCGCAGCCTGTTGCTGCGCCGGATATCGGACCGCTCGCGTGAGATTCACTCGGTGGACGCCACCGGCCTGGGACTGGCGCTGCTGGGCGACACGATCGCGGCGAACCTCTTCATGCTCGGCTTCGCAAGCCAGCTCGGCCTGCTGCCGGTCTCCGCAGCCGCGATCGAACGGGCGGTCGAACTCAACGCCGTATCGGTGCCGTTCAACAAGGCCGCCTTCAACCTCGGCCGACTTCAGGCCGTCGATCCCGCGCGGGTCGAGCGCGCCGCGCAGGAGATGCGGCCGCCTGAATTCCAGCCGCTCACCGAGCTGGCGGATATCGTCGCGCATCGCATTGAGCTTCTCACCAACTATCAGAATGCGGCCTATGCCGAACGCTATAGCCGCCTCATGCGGGACGTGATGGCGGCGGAGGCGCGCGTCTCGCCGGGCGACCAGCGCCTTTCGATCATGGCGGCCAAGAATTTTGCCAAGCTGATGGCCTACAAGGACGAATATGAGGTGGCGCGGCTTCATTCGGATCCGGCGATCCGCGCCCAGCTGGCCGCGACGTTCGAGGACGGAGCCAAGATCAGATACAATCTGGCTCCCCCGCTGTTCTCCCGTCGGGATCCCACGACCGGCCATCTGCTCAAGCGGGAGTTCGGCCCGTGGATCGCAAGCGCCTTCAAGATCCTGGCGCGCATGAAGGGCCTGCGCGGAACCGCGTTCGATCCCTTCGGCCGCACGGCCGAGCGGAAGATGGAACGTGAGCTGATCGTCCACTTCGAAGAGCAGATGCGCATGGTCTGCGCCAAGCTCACGCCGGCCAATCACGCCGCCGCCGTCGAACTCGCCAGCCTGCCGGGCCAGATCCGCGGGTTCGGTCACGTCAAGGAGGCGAACGTGGAGAAGGTTCGCGCGATCGAACCGCAGGTTCTTGCCCGCTTCCATGCCGGACCTTCATTGCCCCGGGCGGCGTCTGCTGCTTGAAGATCCCTTGATGCGCATGGCTCGACGCGGAACAGGCGTCGAGCCATGGGAGATCGTCCTGGGAGCCCTTGATGTCCGCTAACCTGTGGCTAACATTCGCGATCCTGTCGGAGGTCGTCGCCACCTCGTTGCTCAGGTCGACGAACAGCTTCACGCGGCTCCTGCCCTCCCTTGGCGTGGGGGTCGGCTACGTCACCGCCTTCTACTGCCTCTCCGTCGCCTTGAAGGATGTGCCGGTCGGCGTCGCATATGCGGTCTGGTCCGGCGCGGGCATCGTCCTGGTCACGGCGGTGGCATGGATCGCGCACGGCCAGCGGATCGACGCTCTCCAGGCGTTCGGGATGACGATGATCGTGATCGGCGTCGCCCTCTGCCGGTTGAGAGCCTGATAGCGGCGCTCTCCCGAGAACGCCTCCCCCCTGTTCGCAGATCTCCCCTCGCCTCGCCATGTGTTCGGTGTCACATCGCCAGGCCGCTCTGGCAGCTTCCGAAAGGCTGATGTCGCGCTGGTCGAGCAGGAAACCGCGATTGACCCGCCCCCGCTGGCCCCGCGGTCATGACGGGCACCTGCCGGTTTGATATTCCTGCAGCACCACCATACTCGGCATATCCAGCGGGAAAGGAAGACGGCATGAGCCACATTTACACCTCCCATGTCGTGTGGACCGGCAATCGCGGCGACGGCACCAGTCATTACCGAGGTTATGATCGAACATGGAACATCGCCGTGCCGGGCAAAGCGGTTGTTCATTGCTCGAACGATCCGTTGCTCGGGGGTGATCCCTCCAGGATGAACCCGGAGGACCTTCTCATGTCAGCGCTCTCGGCCTGCCATATGCTCTGGTATCTCCACTATGCCTCGGAAGAGGGGATCGTGGTGGTCGGTTATGAGGATAGCCCGATCGGGATTGGTACCGTCGAGAAGAGCGGAGCGGGACGATTTGTTTCAGCGACACTCCGGCCGAAAGTCACTGTCGTGGGCAATGTCGATCTGCAGATTGCGGAGGATATCCACCGTCGCATTCACGAAGTGTGCTTCATTGCCCGGTCGGTGAACTTTCCCGTTTCCTACGAACCGGAAACGGTGGTGCAATCGTGACGGCTCAGCATGTTGTTCCGATCGCCGGTCGCCCGGGTGGCGCGCCTCACGCCCGCGACACGATGCCACCGATATAGAGATCCAGCGCGGCGAACATTCGCTCCCGGGGGTCGCCATCGACCTTCCACTCGTCGAAATGACCGTCGACCCACATTCGTGCGAGGCCATAGACCTGCGCGCGCGCACCAAACATGAGATCGTCGAGGATCAGGCCGGCTCGAACCATTCCGCGCTCCTGCGCCCGGCCGAGAACGTCGAGCATGAGCAGGCGGATCGCCTCATTCTCCTCCACCAGCGGCACGGAGGAGGTGAAGTCGATCAGCGATCGCGAACTGACGACCGCGAAATGCGTCGGGTTGCCGATCGCCCAGTCGAGATATCCTCGCCCGATCGCCCGCAGCGTCTCGATCGGGTCGTCCGGGCTGGCGGCGATCTCGGCGCGGACCGCGGCGGTCAATCGCGCCATCGCCTCCTCGGCCACCGCCGTGACGAGCGCTGTCTTGCTGCGAAAATGGCGAAACGGTGCGCCCGGAGAAACCCCCGCACGCTTTGCCAGGTCGCGCATCGACAGGGCCTCGACGCCCTTTTCCGCGATCAGTGCGATCGCGGTGTCGAGCAGCACCCGCAACAGGTTCCCGTGATGATAGGCCCGGCTTGCGCCCTTTCCCTCGGTCATTCGTGCAGGATAGCCGGGGCCTGCGCGCGGGGCCACCGGGCCGTCACGCAACCCTGGTCGGGCGCGGGCGCCGTGCCAGTCGCAGCGCCGCCGCCACCGCGAACAGGAGCGTCGGCGCCGCATAGGCGACGTTCACCGGGATCCGCTTCGCGAAGGCGATGATGAACACCGCGAAGATCACCCACATCGCGCTCGTGTGCAGCCGCTTCCACGTTGCCGGACCGAGGCGCGCTACGGCGGTATCGCTCGAGGTCAGCACCAGCAGCAGGATGGCGACATAGCCGATAGTCCCCGGAACGTTCGTCGCGACGGAGCGCCCGTCCCAGAACGCCTCGGGCGCCACCCGGACATAGCAATAGATCAGCAGCGCGTGGATCGCGTGCGAGAAGGCGAAGCCAAGCCCGAGCTGTCGGCGATGGCGGAGCACCCAATCGGTGACGGCGCCGGGCCGGTATGCCGCAAGGGCCGAGGCGGTGAACGCCGCGAGGAACAGCGCGGCGGATGTCCGCGCGGTCGTGCGGATCGCCACCTGCAGGCGTGTCACGAGATCCGGCGGCGCGCACAACACCGCCAACATCGTCAGACCGGCGACGAGCGCCACCACGAGATAGAAAGTCGACCATGCGCCACGGCGCGGCAGCGAGATATTCGTCACGGCACCTTCCTCGTCGAAGTCGGGCGAAATGCCCTTCGCCACGACGTCGGCGTCGTCACCGAAAGCAGTTCGCCTATGAAGTAATCATTGATTACATCATCCGTCGACTGGTGTCCAGCATGTGTGGGATGCCCCCGCTCGCGCCTCGGATCGGCTTGCTTGGAAAGGGCAGATCACGCCGTGCGGTGCTAGGCGGCACAGACGTCTCTCACCGCTTGTCGCAGAAACTGGTGCCCTGCGTCTTTATCGAACCGGGGATGCCATGCCTGCCCGATGACGACGGGTTTCAGCGTGAGCGGCAGATCGAACGCGCGGAGGCTGGCGCCCATCGCTTCGGCGGAGCGGCGGACGTGATCCGGCACGGGTGCGATCAGATCGCTGTCCGGAAGCGCGGCAAGAGCCGTCTTGGGAAAGGGCACGGTCAGGACGACGCGGCGTTTCAGGCCAAGCTCCGCCAGCGCCTTGTCAATGGGGCCGTGCGGCCGCCCGCGCCGTGAAGCGCTGATCTGGTCGTAGGCGCAGAAGCGTTCCGGCGTGATCGGCGCGTCGAAGATCGGATGCCCGCTCCGCGCCATCCCGACAAAGTGGTCGCGGAATATGGTCTGAATGCGTACTTCCGGCCCCATCTCGCGCAGCGCGCCGATATCGAGATCGATCCGGCCCTCGCGCAGCGCGTCGTCGTCGCTCTCGCCCTCCGGCGCGAAGCGCAGTTCGACCAGGCGCGCCTCGGCGCGAAGGCGCGCCAGCAGGCGACCGGCGAATGCTCCCACGAACCCGTCATTGGCGCGCACGGTGAAGCGGCGTTCCAACGTTGCGAGATCGATCGTCGTGGGGCGCAGCAGGGCGGCGGCGTCTTCGACCACGCGATGCACCTCGGCGTGCAATTCCAGCGCCCGCGCGGTCGGCACAAGGTCACGTCCGGCGCGCACCAGCAGCGGGTCGCCGGTTGCCTGCCGCAAGCGCGCAAGCATCCGGCTGACCGATGGGGCGCTGATGCCAAGCCGCTCCGCCGAGCGGGTGACGCTGCGTTCTTCCAGCAGAATGTCCAGCACGGACAGAAGGTTGAGGTCGGCGACGGACAAGGCGAGGTAATTCCGATTTCACTGAATGAAACTACAATCAATCATATCGATCATTTCTGATAGGTGAAATGATCAGCATGGTGGGCGCCGACACTTTTCGGACTTGCCCATGCACGACGATCTTTCCCCTCCCCGGCCCAATCGGCCCGCGACCTGGCTGGCGTGCCATTGCCTGTTCGCGCTGTCCGCCTGCGCCACTGGCAGCCAGGCGATCCGCCCCGCTGCAACACTGACGGACCCGGCCACCCTTTCATCGGGAAAGGACATAGAAGGCGCGATCACACAATCGGGCGCAACAGCCTCATCAGCGTGGTGGACGGCTTGGGGCGACCCGCAACTTGACGGCCTGATCACCTCCGACGCCCTGACCGCACCATCGGTCGCCACAGCCACCGCGCGGATGCGCCGCGCCGCCGCCAGCATCGACGCCGCTGCCGCCGATCGGCTCCCGACCGCCAATGGGTCCGGCCGGGCGGTCGGCGAACGCTTTCCTGACCACAGCGTCTATCCCGCGCCCTATGCCGGCAGTTGGGGCAGCGAAGGCAGCCTGACGGCCAGCGCCAGCTATGCGCTCGATTTCTGGGGAAAGCGGCGAGAGGCGCAGGCGGCCGCATCGGCGCGTCTGGAGGTGGCGAGGGCCGAGGCGGACGACGCGACCCTGCTGCTGCGCACGGCGCTGGTGGATGCCTATGTCCGCCTCGATGCCGCTTACCGCCAGCGCGACATCGCAACAGAGGGTTTGGCCCGGCGTCAGGGCGTCCTCGACCTGATCGCCGCGCGCGAGCGGGCCGGGCTGGCGACCGGGATCGAAACCACGCAAGCGCGCGAGGCGATTACTGCCACCCGCGACGAAGTGGCCCGGCTCGACGGCGAGATTGCCGCACGCCGTCATCAGATCGCCGCGCTGCTGGGCCGCGATCCGGCGTTCGCCGATGGGCTGGCACGGCCATCACTGAAGGCGATCGGCGATCCGGCGCCCTTGTCCGCCATCCCGGCGAACCTGTTGGGCGCGCGGCCCGATGTGGCGGCCGCTCGCGCGGCGGCGGAGGCGGCGGCGCGCGAGATCGGCGTCGCCCGTGCCGCCTTCTATCCAGACGTCAATCTGATCGCCTTTGCCGGGGTGCAAAGCATCGGCCTGGGATCGCTGCTCCGATCCGGCAGCATCGCCGCCGGCGCGGGACCGGCGGTATCATTGCCGATCTTCGACGGCGGACGCCTGCGCGCCAATTTGCGCGGCAAGACGGCGGACTATGACGCTGCGGTTGCGGTCTATAACGGCGCGCTCACCGAGGCGCTGCGCCAAGTCGCCGATGGCGTGACCGGCCTGGCGGCAGTGCGCGCCAGACAGGACGAGGCAAACGCCGCCGTCGCACACTGGTCGCACATTCTCGATCTTCAGAAGTTGCGCGAACGGCAGGGCCTGTCCACCGCCGCCGACCGCCTCTCGACCGAAACCGCCCTGCTGCTGGCGACCCGCCGCGCAGCGGAGGCCGATGCCCGCGTCGCCGTGTCGCAGATCTCGCTGATCCATGCGCTCGGCGGGGCCTGGGCGCCCGCTCCCCTTCCTTCAGGACAAGCACAATGACCGATACGCCAACATCACCCGCTGCCGACCCGGCCGCCGTCCGCCGCAAGCGGCTTATCGCTCTTGGCGCCGGCGTTACCGTCATCGCGCTGGGCTGGGGCAGCTATAGCTGGCTTTCGGGTGGCGACAGCCGCTCGACCGACGACGCCTATGTGAATGGCCATGTCGTCAGCGTAACCCCGCAGGTGGCCGGCACCATCATCCGCGTCGGCGCTGACAATAGCGACCGGGTGGCGGCGGGCACGCCGCTGGTCGAGATCGATCCCAGCGATGCCCGCGTGGCGCTTGCCGCCGCAGAGGCCGATCTGGCGCGCGCCGTGCGCAACGTGCGTGGTCTGTTTGCGACCGATGCCCGGTATGATGCCGAGATCGGCGTTGCGCAGGCCAGTCTCGACAAGGCCCGCTCCGATTATCGGCAGCGACAGGCCATCGCCGGGACCGGTGCGGTGACGGGCGAGGATGTCCGCCACGCCCGCGATGCGGTGCGCAGCGCCGAGGCCATGCTCGCCGCTGCTCGCAAAGCCCGCGCGCAAGCCCTTGCCCAAACCAGCGGTGCGACGCTCGCATCGCATCCCGATGTGCGGGCCGCAGCGGAGCGCGTCCGCGCGGCGGCGCTGGCGCTGGCGCGAGCGCGGGTCGTCGCCCCGGTCAGCGGGATGATCGCGCAGCGCAGCGTGCAACTCGGCCGCCGGGTCGCGCCGGGCGACCGGCTGATGGCGGTGGTGCCGCTCGACCGGCTGTGGATCGACGCCAACTTCAAGGAAGTCCAGCTCGACGGCATCTGTCCCGGCCAGCCCGCCACCGTCACCGCCGACATCTATGGTGCCCGCGTCACCTATCACGGTCGCGTCGCCGATATCGAGGCCGGCAGCGGCGCTGCCTTCGCGCTCCTCCCGGCGCAAAATGCCACCGGCAACTGGATCAAGGTGGTGCAGCGCGTGCCGGTGCGCATCCGGCTCGATCCGGCTGAACTCGCGCGCAACCCGCTGCGGATCGGGCTATCGGCGAAGGTCACGGTCGATACCAGCCGCTGCGACCGCAAGGCCCGGCCCGCCGCGCCGCAAGCCGAAAGCGTGGCGCTCTACGACGCACAGACGCGCGCGGCCGATGCGACCGTCGCCCGCATCATCGCCGCCAATATCGGGCGCCAGCCATGAGCGCGAAGCAGCCCATCGCCCCACTCGAAGGGGGCCGGCTGGCGCTGGCGGCGATAACGCTGGGACTGGCCTCGTTCATGGCGGTGGTGGACATCACCATCGCCAACGTCTCGGTGCCGACGATTTCCGGCAATCTCGGCGTGGGGTCGGAGGAAGGCGAATGGGCGATCACGTCCTTCGCGATCGCCAATGCCATCTGCATTCCGCTGACCGGCTGGCTCGGCCGCCGGTTCGGGCAGGTGCGGCTGTTCGTCGGCGCGGTGGCGGCGTTTACGCTGGCTTCGGTGCTGTGCGGCCTGGCCTGGTCGTTCGACTCGCTGCTGCTGTTCCGCGTGTTGCAAGGCGCGGTATCGGGGCCGATCGTGCCGCTGAGCCAGGCTCTGCTGGTCGCGGTATTCCCGCCGCAGAAGCGCACCTTCGCCGTGGCGATGTGGGCGATGACCAATATGGCCGGGCCGGTCGCGGGGCCGCTGCTCGGCGGCTGGATCACCGACAGCTATAGCTGGCCGTGGATCTTCCTCGTCAACGCGCCGGTCGGGCTGTTTGTGGTTGTCTCGACGATGACGCTCCTCAAGGGGCGCGACACACCGTCGATGCACCTGCCGGTGGACCTGCGCGGGCTGGCGCTGCTGGCGCTGGGCATCGGCTGCCTGCAGGTCACGCTCGATCGCGGGCGCACGCTCGACTGGTTCGCGTCGCCCTTCATCTGCGTCACCGCGATCCTCGCAGTGGTCAGCCTCGTCACATTGGTGATCTGGGAACTGGGCGAGGCGCATCCGATCATCGACCTGCGCCTGTTCGCGCATCGCAATTTCGCGGTCGGGACGGTGGCGGTCGCGGCGGGGTTCGGCCTTTACTTCGCCTCGCTGGTGCTGATCCCGCTCTGGCTCCAGACCCATCTCGGCTACAGCTCGACCTGGGCCGGGCTCGTCACCGCGCCGATGGGGCTCTTCGGCATCCTGCTCGCGCCCTTTCTTGGCCGCTGGGTGGCGAAGGGAGACGCGCGCATCTATGCCAGCACCGCCTTCCTCGCCTGGGCGGCGGTGGCGTGGTGGCGGGCGGGCACGACCACCGGGATCGACGCGGGTACGATCGCCCTGTCTCATCTGGCGCAGGGGATCGGCATCGGCTTCTTCCTGACGCCCGTGGTCAGCCTGTCGCTGGCGGGGCTACCGGGCGATAAGCTCGCGTCGGCCTCGGGCCTTCAGACCGCCATCCGCATGATGTCGGGCAGCCTGATCGCCAGCCTCGCCACCACCTTCTGGGACAACCGTTCCCGGTTTCACCAGACCCATCTCGCCGAGCGATTGAACCCGTTCGACGAGCGGAGCGCCGGCGTAATCGCCGGCCTGCGCGCCGCCGGCCTGTCCAACGAACAGGCCTGGAGCGTCATCGCCCGCGCGCAGGACGTGCAGGCGCACATCCTCGCGCTCAACGACTTCTTCTTTTTCTCCAGCTTCGCCTTCCTCGCCGCGCTCGCGATCCTGTGGTTCGCCCGCAATCCGCACGCAGCGCTGCCGAGCAAGGCATGAGGATCACGCTCATGAACCCGCTCACATCCCGTACGCTCCACGACGCGCAGGTCATCGGTGTCGAGAATGTCACCCCAAAGATGCGCCGCGTCACCGTTGCCGCTGATGCCCTCAAGGCCATGCCAATCGATCGGCCCGCGATGTGGATGAAGCTGTTCTTCCCCATGCCGTCCAACATCAGGGCGCAGGGGCGGGCCTATACCATTCGCGCCTATGATGCCGAACAGGGCTGGATGGCGTTCGACGTCGCCCTGCATGGCGATCAGGGGCCGGCTGCATGGTGGATCGCCCGCGTTCGCGTTGGCGACACGCTCCAGCTCGCCGGCCCGAGGTCGGGCTACTGGATCGATCCGTCGCAGCACGAGCAGGTGCTGATCGGCGACGCCACGGCGCTGCCTGCGATCGCCGGGATCGTCGAGCGCCTGCCCGCCGGCACACGGGCGCAAGCGTTCATCGAGATCGCCGACGCCGGTGAGGAGCAAGCGTTGATATCCCCGGCGGACCTGACGATCCACTGGGTCCATTCCGCCACTGCCTTCCCCGGCACGACAGGCAAGCTCGAACTGGCGGTGCAGCAAGCAGACCTGCCACGCCGCTGTCAGGTATTTCTGGCCGGCGAGGCGTTCATGGTCCGCGCCATGCGCACCCACCTGCTGGTCGATCGCGGCATCCTGCACCCGTCAATCGACGCCAAGGGCTATTGGCGACTGGGCGCTGCGGATCATCGCGATGAATGACCTGCCGCAATATCGCGACCTGGACGTGCAGAAGGTCGCCTCGCTGACCCGGCGCCATGGCGGTCGTCATCGCCGCCCCGGTTCCCGACGCCAGTGCGACGCATCCCACAGCAGCACCGGGGAAATGGAGAGATCATCCTGCCCGCCTCGCTCCGCTGCGGCCCCACATCGCCCTCCCAGAAAGGCGATGTCCGCGCCAAGCGGTTCCGGACACAGGGTCAGGACATTGGACCACCCGCCGGCGACATGCCCCGCCAACCTGCCCGACGTATTGACTAGCTGAAGCCCTGCGCCGTTCGGTTACGTCCGCCGGGGACATCGACAGGCCGTCTTCACCCTCCCCCACCTCCCTCACAACCTTCAGGCGTCGAACGGCGGATCGATACAATTACGGCTATATGTATGGGTCAAATGACATAAAGGAGCCTGTCAAGTGAATCTGGTGGCCCAGCGGAAGGAAGGAGGAATGGATGTGACGACAGTCCTGCTCAGCGAAGACGCCGCCCCCGGCTTGCGCATCCTGACGATCAATCGGCCGGAGTAGCTCAATAGCCTCAACAGTGCGGTCTTCTCGCGGCTGGAGGAAGAAGTGGGCCGCCTCGAAACATCCGATGACGTCGGCTGCGTCGTGTTGCGCGGTGCCGGCCGCGCCTTTTCCGCCGGTCACGATCTGGGTGACATCGGCGACGGCGAATCGTTCGGCCATCTCAGATGGCAGAGCAGGATCGTGGAACGACTGGCAAACCTGCCGCAGCCCGTGATCGCCGCGGTCCACGGGCCGTGCTTCACCGGCGCGCTGGAACTGGCGCTGGCCGCCGATCTGATCGTTGCGTCCGAGGCCGCACGCTTTGCGGATACCCATGCGAAATGGGGCCTGACGCCGATCTGGGGGATGAGCCAGCGCCTGCCTCGACGGGTCGGTGGATCGCGCGCACGGGACATGATGTTCACCTGTCGCACGGTTGACGGACGGGAGGCCGCCGCGATCGGGCTTGCCGATCGATGCTTTCCGGACGCCACCTTCGCCGATGATGTCATGGCGCTGAGCAAGACCATTCTCGCCAATTCCCGTTTCAGCAACGCCGCGAACAAGCGGTTGCTGCTGCAAACAGACGGCCTTCCGCTTCGCGACGGCCTGGCGTTCGAGGTGTTTCGCAATGAAGGCAACGCCCCGGACGTCGCCGAGCGGATCGCTGCGTTCGCCGCCGCCAAGAAGCGCTGATCCCGTCGCCGCGCTGGCGCCCCGATCATCACCCCCAACGCCACCCATATGGTCGCCCCCGTCCTGATGGCATTCGGCACGCCGGAACAGCAGCAATCATATTTGCCGCGCATCGCCTCGGGTGACGACTGGTGGGCGCAAGGCTATTCCGAACCTGCCACCGGCTCCGATCTCGCCGCGCTGCAATGCCGGGCGGTGTCCGACGGTGATGATTATATCATCAATGGATCGAAGATCTGGACGACGCATGCTCATTTCTCGAACATGATGTTCTGCCTTGTCCGAACACGTGTGGCGGAAAAGCCGCAGATCGGCATCAGCTTCCTCGTCTTTCCTCTCGATCGACCGGGTATCGACATCAGGCCGATCCGATCGATGTCAGGCGAGCATGAGCTGAACGAAGTTTTCTTCAGCGACGTCCGGGTTCCGAAGACATCTCTCGTGGGCAACGAGAACGATGGCTGGACGGTAGCGAAATATCTGTTGCAACATGAACGCGCGCACTGCTGGTCGCCGTTGCTATTCGCTCGCCTCGATCGCATGCGAACCCGATTGGAAGCGGCTCGCGCGGCCATCCGGCCGTCGCAGCATCGGTTGTTGGTGGGAACTCGGCAGCGGCGCGGCCCGGCTGGCACTCGAGATCGAGGGCAGCGCGCCATTGACCAGCGCGAAGGAAGGACAGTCCCTCTCGACGATCGCCGCCGCAAGATCGACCTATCTCAACGACCGCGCGGCCTCGATCTACGCGGGGACCAACGAAATTCAGCGCGACATCGTCGCGCGCTCGGTCCTTGCCCGCCACCCGAATTAGGCCTTAGGCATGTCCCCACCGCGCTTGTTGAACCGGCGCGAAAGGCATCGGCGCTTGCGTCGGACACGACGTCGCTGCTGAGGCCCCGCACCAGCATCAGCGGGAACATCATCGCCGAGGGCGTCCGGCTCGGTCGATTTCGCGAAGTCGACCCGGATATGCTGTACTTCAGCCTGACGGGGGCATGTGATTTCATTTTCAGTTCGGCGGGTGCGATCCCGGCGCTGATCGGCGAGGACGGCGTCACCGATACGCTGCGCCGTCGTTATATCGCGCATGTGACCGACCTGTATATGGCCGCCCTGACGAAGCCTGCGGCCAGTTGATGCGTGCGGGACGGGCCCCTGCCCGCCCGCCATCACTACAACGCGTCGCCATAACGGCGCCATGCGCTGACTATACGCCAATACTATGCGAAAGCCGTGATGCGATCTCGAATTGCTACGCGGCCGGCATCTAATCGCGATCCCTGGAAAGGTCACCGATTCGCGGTGACGTCCCGTCCAATGGGAACCGTGCATGACGTTTACGAGCCTGTTGCCCGCGGTGAGCCTGATCGCGCTCGCCGCCCCCGCCCTTGCGCAAAGCCGCACCGCCGAAACCACCCCGCCGCCGCCCGTCACCGTCTCGGGATCGGCGACAATCGCTTCCGACTATCGCTTCCGCGGTGTATCGCAGTCAGACCAGGAAATGGCGGTGCAGGGCGGGATCACGGTCGCGCACCAGAGCGGCGTCTATGTCGGCACCTGGGCGTCGAACCTCGCCGGCTGGGGAACGTTCGGCGGTGCCAACATGGAGCTGGACCTGATCGGCGGCGTGAAACGGCCGATCGGCGGGGGAACCATCGACGTCGGGCTCACCTGGTACATGTATCCGGGCGGCGCGGACCGAACCGACTTCGCCGAACCCTATGCCAAGCTCAGCGGCACCGCCGGCCCGGCGACGCTGACCGCGGGGGTCGCCTATGCGCCCCGGCAACAGGCGCTCGGCCGCTGGTATCGCACCGGCGCGGACGCCGCGGCGGGAACCTATACCGATCCCGGGGCGAAGGGCCACAATCTCGACCTCTGGGGCGACGGCGCGGTCGCGGTTCCGGGGACGCCGTTCACCGCCAAGGCGCATGTCGGGCACAGCCGGGGCCAGAACGGCCTTGGCCCCAACGCGACCGCGGTCGCGCCGACCGGCCGCTATTGGGACTGGTCGCTGGGTGCCGACGCGACGTGGCGAGGGCTGACCCTCAACGTCAGCTATGTCGACACCGACATCTCGAACGCGGAGGCGGCCTATCTCCGCCCCAGCTTCAGCCGCGGCCAGGACGGCACCGGCAACATCGCGGGCGGGACGGTCGTCGCCGCGCTGACCGCGGCTTTCTAGGGGAACGCGATGGAAGACCTGCTCTGGCTCGGCATCCTGGCCGGCCTCGTGCTCATGACGCTCGCCTATGCGCGGCTTTGCGACGACGCCTGAGGAGAGTTCGCATGACGCTCGACCTTTGGCTCGCCGCGCTGACCGCGCTTGGCCTTCTCGTCTATCTGGTGGCGGTGCTGATCCGCCCCGAACGCTTCTGAAGGAGCGGCTTACATGACAGTCCAGGGCTGGATTCTCATCCTCCTGTTCGTCGGCATCCTGCTGGCACTCACCAAGCCCGTGGGGGTTTGGCTCAACGCGCTGTATGAAGGCCGACGGACGCCGTTGCATATCTTGCTCGGTCCGGTCGAGCGCGGCTTCTACAAGCTCTCCGGGATCGATCCGAACGCCGAACAGGGCTGGCGCCGCTATGCGGTGCATATGCTGCTGTTCAACACGACGCTGCTCGCGCTCACTTATGCGGTGCTGCGGCTGCAGGGCGTGCTGCCGGGCAATCCGCAGGGGTTGGCCGGGCTGTCCCCTCACCTCGCCTTCAACACCGCGATCAGCTTTACGACCAACACCAACTGGCAGAGCTATGGCGGCGAGAGCACCATGTCGAACCTCAGCCAGATGCTGGGGCTGACGATCCACAATTTCCTGTCGGCGGCAACCGGCATCGCGCTCGCCTTCGCGCTGTTCCGCGGCTTCGCGCGGCGCGAGGCGGCCGCCCTCGGCAATTTCTGGGCGGACGTCACGCGGATCACGCTCTACCTGCTGCTGCCGCTGTCGATCGTCTATGCGCTTTTCCTGATCGCGTCGGGCGTGCCACAGACGCTCGCCGGCGTCGTTAACGTGTCCACTCTGGAAGGGGCGCGCCAGTCGCTCCTGCTGGGCCCGGTCGCCTCGCAGGAGGCGATCAAGATGCTGGGCACCAACGGCGGCGGCTTTTTCAACGCCAATTCGGCCCACCCTTTCGAAAATCCGACCGCGCTGACCAATTTCGTGCAGATGCTGTCGATCTTCGTGATCGGCTTCGGCCTTACCTGGACCTTCGGCAAGGCGGTCGGCAACACGCGCCAGGGCTGGGCGATCCTGTCGGCGATGGTCATCCTGTTCCTGGCCGGCGTTACCGTGACCTATTGGCAGGAAGCCGCCGGCAATCCCGTCCTCCACCAGCTCGGCGTCGCCGGCGGCAACATGGAAGGCAAGGAAGTCCGCTTCGGCATCGCCGCCAGCGCGCTCTTCTCGGTCGTCACCACCGCCGCCTCGTGCGGGGCGGTCAACGCGATGCACGACAGTTTCACCGCGCTGGGCGGGATGATCCCGCTGTTCAACATTCAGCTGGGCGAGGTCGTGATCGGCGGTGTCGGTGCCGGCATCTATGGCTTCCTGCTGTTCGCGATCCTGGCGGTGTTCGTCGCCGGGCTGATGGTCGGCCGCACGCCCGAATATGTCGGCAAGAAGATCGAAGCGCGCGAAGTGAAGCTCGCCGTGCTCGCGATCGCGGTGCTGCCGCTCGTGATCCTCGGCTGCACCGCGCTGTCGGCAGTGGCGGAGGCGGGCCTCGCCGGACCGCTCAACAAGGGGCCGCACGGTTTTTCGGAGATCCTCTATGCCTTCACCAGCGCGGTCGGGAACAACGGCTCGGCCTTCGCCGGGCTCACCGCCAACACGCCCTGGTATAACGGGCTGTTGGGCATCGCGATGTGGTTTGGCCGCTTCTTCGTGATCGTGCCGATGCTGGCCATTGCCGGCAGCCTCGCTGCCAAGAAATACACGCCGGAAAGCGCGGGTTCGTTCCCGACCACCGGCGGGCTGTGGGTGGGCCTGCTCGTCGGGATCATCCTGGTCCTTGGCGGCCTCACCTTCCTGCCGAGCCTCGCGCTCGGTCCCATCGCCGATCATCTCGCGATGATCCGCGGCCAGCTGTTCTGATCCGGGGGCCATCATGGCAAAAGCCCAATCCAAGAGCCTGTTCACCGCCGACCTCGTCGTGCCCGCGATCAAGGCGTCGATCCTGAAGCTCGACCCGCGCGAGCTCGTCCGCAATCCCGTCATGCTGGTCACCGCGGTGGTCGCCGCGCTGATGACGCTGCTGCTCGTCATCGGTCACGACGGCCTCGGCCTCGCCTTCAAGGCGCAGCTGGCGGCGTGGCTGTGGCTGACGGTGCTGTTCGGCACCTTTGCCGAGGCGCTCGCGGAAGGCCGCGGCAAGGCGCAGGCGGCGAGCCTGCGCGCCACCAAGGCCGAACTCGTCGCGAAGCGGTTGAAGGGCGACGGGCGCGCGTTCGACGAAGTGCCCGCCAGCCAGCTCAAGGTCGGCGACATCGTGCTGGTCGAAACCAACGACCTGATCCCCTCCGACGGCGAGGTCGTATCCGGCGTCGCCTCGGTGAACGAGGCCGCGATCACCGGCGAGAGCGCGCCCGTCATCCGCGAGGCGGGCGGTGACCGTTCGGCGGTGACCGCGGGCACACGAGTCATCTCCGACGAGATCCGCGTGCGGGTGACGGTCGAGCCCGGCAAGGGTTTTCTCGACCGGATGATCGCGTTGGTCGAAGGCGCCGAGCGACAGAAGACTCCCAATGAGGTAGCGCTTACCATCCTGCTCGTCGGCCTCACGATCATCTTCCTGATCGCGGTCGGCACGATTCCCGCCTTCGCTTCCTATGCGGGCGGCAGCATCCCGGTGGCGATCCTGGCGGCGCTGCTGATCACGTTGATTCCGACCACGATCGCGGCGCTCCTGTCGGCGATCGGCATTGCGGGGATGGACCGGCTGGTCCGTTTCAACGTGCTCGCCAAATCGGGCCGCGCGGTCGAGGCGGCGGGCGACGTCGACGTGCTCCTGCTCGACAAGACGGGGACGATCACGGTCGGTGATCGCCAGGCGAGCCAGTTCCGCCCCGTCGGCGGTGCGACCGAGGCCGCGCTCGCCGAGGCGGCGCTCCTCGCCAGCCTTGCCGACGAGACGCCCGAAGGCCGCTCGATCGTGCTGCTTGCGCGCCAGCGTTTCGACCTTCAACAGCCTTTGCCCGAGGGCGCGGAAATCATTCCCTTCACCGCGCAGACGCGCGTGTCGGGTGTCCGTTTCGGCGACACGCTCATCCAGAAGGGCGCGGTCGACTCGATCCTCCGCGCCAATCCCGGTTCGGGCGAGACCGCCGCGGCGACGGAACTGCGCCGCATCACCGACGAGATCGCCCGCGCCGGCGGCACGCCGCTCGCGGTATCGCGTGACGGCCGGTTGCTCGGCGCGATCTTCCTGAAGGATGTGGTAAAGGCCGGCATCCGCGAGCGTTTCGGCGAGCTGCGCGCGATGGGCATCCGCACGGTGATGATCACCGGCGACAACCCGCTGACCGCCGCGGCGATCGCCGCGGAAGCCGGGGTCGACGATTTCCTCGCGCAGGCGACACCCGAGGACAAGCTGGCGCTGATCCGCGAGGAACAGACCGGCGGCAAGCTCGTCGCGATGTGCGGCGACGGCACCAACGACGCCCCAGCGCTTGCGCAGGCCGACGTCGGTGTCGCGATGAACACCGGCACGCAGGCGGCGCGCGAAGCGGGCAATATGGTCGATCTCGACAGCGATCCGACCAAGCTGATCGAGGTCGTCGGCCTGGGCAAGCAGCTGCTGATGACGCGCGGCGCGCTCACCACCTTTTCGGTCGCAAACGACGTCGCCAAATATTTCGCGATCATCCCGGCGATGTTCGTCGCGCTTTATCCGGGGCTTGGCGTGCTCAACGTGATGGGGCTGGCGACGCCGCAGAGCGCGATCCTGTCGGCGATCATCTTCAATGCGCTGATCATCCCGCTATTGGTGCCGCTCGCGCTGAAGGGGGTGACGTACAAGCCGATGGGGGCAGGCCCGCTCCTCGCCCGTAACCTCGCCATCTACGGCCTCGGCGGTCTCGTCGCGCCGTTCATCGGCATCAAGATCATCGACCTCGTGGTCGGCAGCCTCGGCCTCGCGTAAAGGACAAGCAAGATGGGCAATGACATCACCTCCGCGCTGCGCCCCGCGATCGTGTTCACGATCCTGTTCGCAGCCCTCCTCGGCCTCGCCTATCCGCTGGCGATGACCGGGATCGGCCAGACGATCTTCCCCGCCCAGGCGAACGGCAGCCTGGTGCGCGATGCGGGCGGGCGCGTGATCGGGTCGAGCGTGGTCGGCCAGGCATTCACCAGTGCGCGCTATTTCCAGTCGCGCCCCTCCGCCGCGGGCCAGGGCTATGACGGGCTCGCCTCCTCGGGCTCGAACCTCGGCCCCACGTCGCGGGTGCTGGCGGACCGCGTCGCCGCCGACGTCGCCGCACGGCGGCGTGCCGGCGTGACCGGCCCGATTCCCGCCGACCTTGTCACCGCGAGCGGCTCTGGTCTCGACCCCGACCTGTCGCCCGCCGCCGCACTGGCGCAGGCCGGGCGTATCGCGCGGGAACGCGGGCTGCCCGAACCCCGGGTCCGCGCGCTCGTCCAGCAGCAGGTGCACAGCAGCTGGTTCGGTGAACCGCACGTCGACCTGCTCGATCTCAACCGCGCGCTGGACGCCTTGCCGCGCTGATGGCGCCGGCGCGGCCTGATCCCGACGCCCTGCTGCGCGCCGCCGCGCAGGAAGGGCGCGGCCGGCTGAAGATCTTTCTCGGCGCCGCCCCCGGCGTTGGCAAGACCTACGAAATGCTGTCCGAAGGGCTCGCGCGCCGCCGCGACGGGGTCGACGTCGTGGTCGGCGTCGTCGAGACGCACGGCCGCGCCGAAACCGAGGCGCTCACCCGCGGGCATGAGATCGTCCCGCGACGCGCGGTCGCCTATGAGGGCCGCACGCTCTACGAGATGGACCTGGATGCGGTGCTCGCCCGCGCGCCGCGTCTGGTGCTGGTCGACGAGCTGGCGCACACGAACGCGCCGGGCAGCCGCCATCCCAAGCGGCATCAGGATGTGGAGGAACTGCTCGCCGCGGGGATCGACGTTTATTCGACCGTCAACATCCAGCACGTCGAGAGCCTCAACGACGTGGTCGCCAGCTTCACTCGCGTGCGCGTGCGCGAGACGGTGCCCGACAGCGTGATCGAGCAAGCCGAGATCGAGGTCGTCGACATTCCGCCCGACGAGCTGATCGAGCGGTTGAAGGCCGGCAAGGTCTACCTGCCTGACGAGGCGACGCGCGCGCTCGGGCATTTTTTCTCGAAATCCAACCTTTCGGCGCTGCGCGAGCTTGCGCTCCGACGCGCGGCGCAAGCCGTCGACGCGCGGATGCTGGACGATGTCCGCGCGCTGGGGCTCGGCGGCACCTGGGCGGGCACCGACCGCATCGTCGTCGCGATCAACGAGCTGCCCGGCTGCGACGGCCTCGTCCGCGCCGCCAAGCGCGTCGCCGACGGGCTGAAGGGGCCGTGGACCGCGCTGTTCGTCGAGACCCCGCGTGTCGCCGGCTTTACCGAGGCACAGCATGCGCGCGTCGCAGCGGCGATGACGCTCGCCGCCCGGCTCGGCGGCGCGGTGGCGACCGTCCCCGCGCCGAACGTCGTTCACGGCATCAAGGCATTTCTGGCGGATGCGCGCGCAACGCAGCTCGTCGTCGGCAAGTCGCGCCGATCGCGCTGGTTCGAGCTTCGCCACGGATCGGTGGTCGATCGCCTCGTTCGCGAGACACCGGACGTCACCGTGCACGTGCTGCCGCTGCCCGAACCGGGACCACCAGAGAAGGCAGCGCGACCGCGCGGCGCCTGGGGGTCGCCCGCCGGCTATGCGATCACGACGGCACTCGTCGCCGCGATCACCGCGCTCGCGAGCATGCTCTCGCAGGTGCTCAACCTCGGCAACGTCGCCTTGCTGTATCTGCTGCCCGTTATGGCGGCGGCAAGCCTTTACGGGCTTCGCACCGGCCTCTTTGCGGGCATCGCCTCGACGCTCGCCTATAACTTCTTCTTTCTGCCCCCGACCGGCACATTGACGGTCAGCGACCCCGAGAACGTCATCTCCATCGTCGTCCTGCTCGGCATCGCGATCGCGACCAGCCAGTTGACCGCGCGCGTCCATGCGCAGGCGGACCTCGCCTCGCGAAGCGCCCGCACCAACGCCACTCTCGCGGGTTTCCTTCGCCAGATCGCGACCGTCAACGACATCGACGTCGCCACGCAACGCATCTGTGACGACGTGCGCCGCCTGCTCGACGTCCAGGCGGTGCTGCTCGGCCCCGGCGAAGGGGCCACCCTCGACGTGCTCGCCGCGAGTGACCCGGAATACCGGCTCGACACCGTCGACAATGCCGCGGCGCGCTGGGCGCTCGACACCGGCGCCGCGGCGGGCAAGGGATCGGGGACGCTCACCGCATCCGAATGGCTGTTCCAGCCGCTCCGCGCCGGGGACCGGACCCTCGCCGTGCTCGGCATCGCCAGCGAGCGCGCGGGCAATCCGGTTCGCGCCGATCAGTTGCCGCTGCTCAGCAGCCTCGTCGATCAGGCCGCCCTGGTGCTCGAGCGACTCCGCCTTCAGACCGAGATGCGCGACGTCGACGCCGTGCGCACGCGCGACCGGCTGAGAAGCGCGCTGCTTTCCTCGGTCAGCCACGACCTGCGCACGCCGCTCACCGCCGTCATCGCCGCGGCGCATCAGCTTCACCAGGGCGCGACACCCGATCTCATCGCGACGATCGAGACGGAGGCGCAGCGGCTCGACCGGTTCGTCGCCAATTTGCTCGACATGGCGCGGGTCGAGGCGGGTGCGCTCACGCTCTCGATCGAGCCGGTCGATCTGGCAGACGCGGTCGCCGGCGCCGCCAACGATGCGCGCCGCGCGCTCGGCGGGCGGGCGGTGCGGCTCGACGTTCCCCCTGACCTGCCGCTCGTCCGCGCCGACCCGACGCTGCTCCATCACTGCCTTCTCAACCTGCTTGAAAACGCCGGCCGCTACGCCGATCCCGACAGCGCGGTGGTCGTCGAAGGACGCAATCATGCCGGTGAGGTGCGCCTCTCCGTCGTCGACCGCGGGCCGGGCTTGCCCCCCGGCCGCGAGGCCGAACTGTTCGAGACGTTTCGCCGCGTCGAAGGGTCGGACCGCGCGGTCGGCGGCACCGGCCTCGGGCTTGCCATCGTCAAGGCGTTCAGCGAGGCAATGGGTATGTCGGTCGGTGCCGCCAATCGCAGCGACGAGTCGGGTGCGCGCTTCACGCTCGTCTTCCCGCCCGTGCTCGTCGTCCGCGACATCGCGCTCGGCAGGATGATCTGAGATGGCGCTGATCCTGGTCGTCGACGATGACGCCGCCATCCGTCGCCTGCTCCGCAACACGCTGGTTCACGCCGGTTATACCGTCGCGGAAGCTGCCAACGGACGCGACGCGCTGGCGCAGGCCGCCAGGGAGCAACCCGATGCGGTGCTGCTCGACCTGGGGCTCCCCGATCGCGACGGGCTTGGCCTCATCCCGCTGATCGGAAAGGAGCGCGCGGTGCTCGTCGTCTCGGCGCGCGAGGCGACCGAGGAGAAGGTCGCCGCCCTCGATCTGGGCGCGGACGACTATGTCGCCAAGCCGTTCGACACCGACGAGTTGCTCGCCCGCCTCCGCGTCGCGCTGCGCCACCGCCGCGACGCGGGCAAGCGGCCCGAACGCATCACGACCGGCGACCTCGACATCGACCTCGACCGCCGCACCGTCAGCCGCGGCGGCGAGGATCTCCACTTGACGCGCAAGGAATATGACGTCCTCGCGGTCCTCGCACGCCAGGCGGGCCGCGTGGTCATGCACAAGCAATTGCTCGAGTCCGCCTGGGGCGGCGACGAGGATCCACGTATCGAATATCTGCGCATCGTCATCCGCAATCTGAGGCAGAAGATCGAGGCACCGGAGCCGGTCGGCAGCGTCATCGCGAACGAACTGGGAGTGGGCTACAGGCTGAAAACGCCGGCCGGCTAGGTGATGGCCGGAAGGGGCACGATCCCCGCGCCACTGCCGGCGAATCGTCGACGGCATATGATGCCATCGACGGCATTTTCATCAGCATCCGGGCATCGACGCCTCCGCCATCCGACCCAGTGCCGAGGACGTGACGTCCAGTCGCTCATCATGGGGGTCGCCCCCCTCCCGCCGCATCATCAGCGCGAGTTCGACGCGGTTCTGCAGGCCGAGCTTTTCGAAGAGCCGGTGAATCGTCACCTTTACCGTTGCCTCGGACACACCCAGTTCCGCGGCGATGTCGCGATTGCGCAGGCCCCGCGTTACCAGTTCCGCCATGATACGCTCGCGCGGCGTCATCCGTGCGCGCCGGTCGTCCATCATCGCGCCGTGCCGCGCGAGCGATAGCGCGCGCTGCAGCAGCGTCGGCTCAATCCACTGTCCGCCACGCGCGACATGCTGCAGGCACAGCGGCAGCAACTCCGCCGCGCTGTCCTTGGTCACGATGCCCTGAACGCCGAGATCCAAAGCCGCCAGCAGATCGGCATCGCCGATGCCCGACGTGAGCAACACGACGGGGCGGGTATCGCCGCGAAGATGCAGCGCACGGACCACGTCGAGCCCGCCGCGCCGTGGCATCAATACGTCGAGGATCAACACGTCGGCGTTACATTCCGGGATTGCTTCGAGTGCTTCGACACCGTCGCGGGCCGTGGCGACGATCTCGAACTGCGTCTCGTAAAGCGCCGCCCTGATACCGGCCAGGACAAGCGGATGATCGTCGACTATCATAATCCGCATCATCGCCTGCCCCCTGATGCCGAGCCCGCTGATCGGCCCCGCGTAAACCCCGTAAGTGTTCGACAATATAGCACTAAAGTGCCGGATCGGCGACGCGGCCGTCATGGTATGGGACGATCCGCGAGGAGGGTGACCGCTCCTGGCACGAGCTCGTCGGCGTGCCCTTTACCCCCCCGCGCGTCGGCGATCCGGTGGCCGGGACGTACGCGAGCACTCGGGCATCGGCGGGGTCGGCGCTCCCATGTCTCCGGCGCCGGCCCCGAGACGGGGGGACGCGATCGCTCTTGCGCTCGCGCCGGATTCGACGGTTGAATGACCTGAGGGGAGGATGTTCCGAAGACATGCGGATCGGAACGATCATTGCCGATGCATCGCGCTGATCCACGCCAACCAGCCAGGCGGGCATGAGCTTCACCGGTTCGCCCGCACCGGATCGACTCGCGCGCCAGGCGCCGTTCGCGGCGGCATGGCTTTACCACCCGCCCTCCCTGTTCGCGTTGGCCGCGGTGCTTACCGCCGCGCTTACCCTGGCCGCGCATTTCCTGCGGGCAGCCGAGGCGGGCCACCCGATCACTTTTGCCAATGTCGCGGCGCTGATCACACTGCTGCGCTTCCCGACCATCGATCGACGCTGGGCCCTGGCCGGCGCGGCGACCGGCTTTGCCGTCACCTATACGGTGATCGCCGCGTCGCCCGCGATCGCGGTGATACGGCCCATGGCCAATCTGCTAGAAATCATCCTCGCCCTGGCCGCAGCTGAACGGTGGTGCAACCGCGCGGTGCCGCTGTCCGCACCGCAGAACCTTGCGGTCATGTTGCTGGTCGCCGGCGCGCTGGCACCGATCGCCGCCGCGACGTTCGGTGCGGGGGCCGTCGCGCTGATCGATGGCGCACCGTTTCTGCCGCTGCAGCGCGACTGGTTCGCCGCCGATGCGTTCGGCACGATCATCGCCGGCCCGCTATTCCTCGTCGGCAGCGTCACACGCGGGCGGGACTTGATATGGTCGCGCCGCTGTTATGAGATCGTGCCGATCGCGGCTGTCGTCGCCGGCGTGACGTTCCTCATCTTCGAAATTGCCCACATCCCCGCGCTGTTCCTGATATTTCCCGCCCTGACGCTGGCGACGTTTCGCCTGCGCCTGCTCGGCGCGGCGATGGGCATCGTTATCGTAGCGGCGATCGCCACGATGGAGACGTTGCGCGGCGTCGGGCCGATCGCGGCACAATTCGCCGATCTGGCGCAGCGGCAGCTCTATCTCGACGTCTTCCTGTCCGTGATCGTCATCGCCAAAATGCCGGTCGCGGCGATTCTCGTGGAGCGTGAGGAGACGACGCGCCGCGTCGCGGACAGCGAGCGCCAGTATCGCCTGCTTGCCGATCATTCGAACGATATGATCGTCCGCATCGGGCTTGATGGCGTCCGTCGTTTCGTCTCCCCGGCGAGCCGCACGATTCTGGGCTTCGCACCGGAGGAGCTGATCGGCGGAACGCCGATCGCCGACATTCATGCCGATGACCGCGCCCGGGTCGCCAGCGTCTGGCAAAGCCTGCTCGACGGCGCGGTCAATCCCATCTGCGCCTATCGCCAGCGCTGCCGCGATGGCAGTTATGTCTGGCTGGAGGCGACCTACAGCCTGCTGTGTGACGATAGCGGCGCGCCAGCGGAATTTGTCGCCAGCGTGCGTGACATCGGCCGCCGTCGCGCGGCCGAGTTGGAGACCGAAGCGGCGATGGCGAAGCTGCAGGAGAGCCATCGTCTGATCAGCATGGCTGAATCGCTCGCCGGCATCGGCCATTGGCGTCTCGATTCGGTCGCGAACACGCTGGTCTGGTCCGAGGAAGTCTTCCGCATCCACGGGTATCCGCTAGACCAACCTCCCCCCCTCGATCAGGCGATCGCCTTCTACCATCCCGACGATCGCGAAATTGTCCGCAGCAGCCTTCGACGCGCGCTGGACGACGGAAGCCCCTGGACGGTGCGCGCGCGGCTCATTCGCCCCGATGGCTCGATCCGCCATGTCGAAACCAGCGGCCAGGCCGAGCGTGCGCCCAACGGCGCCATCGTTGGCGTGGTCGGCATTTTCCGCGACGTCAGCGAGGAGGTGGCGGCCGCCGCCGAACTGATCGCCGCGCGCGACGCCGCCAAGGCGTCCGCCGAAGCGCGCAGCACATTCCTGGCGATCATGAGCCATGAGATCCGCACCCCGATGACGGGCGTGCTGGGGATGATCGAGTTGCTGCGCCATGATCCCCCCGCCGAGGAGCGCGAACGGTTCTTCACCAACCTCGAACAGTCCGCGACGCTGCTCATGAAAGTCCTCGACGACGTGCTCGCCTTTTCAAAGATCGAGAGCGGGCACCTGAGGCTGGAGTCGACCGGCTTCTACATCGTCGATGTCTGCCGCACCACGCTGGGCCTCTTCCAGCACGCGGCGATCAGCAAGCGACTCGTTCTTCACTTCGACGAGCCCCCGACCAGCGATACCTATCTGCGCGGCGATCCCATACGCCTGCGGCAAATACTGTCGAATCTCATCAGCAATGCGATCAAGTTCACGGACCAGGGCAGCGTCCAGCTCCGCCTCCGGCTCGCAGCGGCCGGCGCACAACGTCGGGTTCGCCTCGAGGTTATCGATACCGGCATCGGCATGACCGCCGACGCGATCGATCGCGTCTTTGCCCCGTTTGTTCAGGCCGATGCCTCGACAGCGCGGCGGTTCGGCGGCACCGGACTGGGCCTTGCCATCACGAAGCGGCTGGTGGAGGCGATGGACGGCACGATCGTGATCGACAGTCAGCCCGCGGCGGGGACGCGCTTCGTGATTGACGTGACGTTCGACGCGGTCGCGCGCGAGATGCGTGCGTCCGACACGCCGACCGTGCGGCCCTCGCGCGCCCTGTCGATCCTCCTCGCCGAAGATAATGCGATCAATCGCACGCTGATCGAGACACTGGTGCGCCGCGCAGGGCACAACATCCGCAGCGTGGAGAACGGCCGCCAGGCGGTTCAGATGGCTGCGCAGGAGCCGTTCGATTTGATCCTGATGGACATTCGCATGCCGGAGATGGACGGACTCGCAGCGACGAGGATCATTCGCGCGCAGGATGGTCCGTGCCACCGCACACCGATCGTCGCGCTCACCGCGGACATCGTCGACGCCCGGCGCGATCGCTACGGGACCGCCGAATTCACCGATCTGCTCGCGAAACCGATCGACCCCACGGTGTTTGGCGATCAGATCGTGCGACTCGCGGATGCCACCAGCCCGCCGACATTCGGCGCGGCGCATGCCCCGGCGCGCGAGCCCCTTATCGATGATCGCAGGCTCGCACGGGTGCGGCAGGCGATCGGTGACGCGCAATTCGACGGGATTCTCGCCATGATGCGGAGTGAATTGACCACCCGCCCCGCACGGATCGCGCAATTGATCGCGCACGATCGTCACGCGGAGGCGGCGGCGGAAGCGCACGCCATGCGCGGCGCCATGGCGGGGGTCGGCGCGATGCGCGTCGCCGGCCTGGCTCAACGTATCGAAACCGCCTGCACGGCCGGAGCATCGACGGTCGACCTCGCGCGTCAGCTGATCGAGGATGCCGACCGTACACTCGATGCGCTCGCCAGCGTCACGCGGACGCTGCTCGGCTCAGTCGCGGAACGCCCGCTGAAAGAAATTCGCGATCGGCGCGATGACGTAGCTGGCCGGTGAGCGATCCTCTGTTTTCAGGAACGCATCGACCGGCATACCCGGAAGCAATGTGACGCTGCCGAGCTTTGTCAGTTCGGATTCGATCATCTGGACATCAACGAAATAATAGGACGACTTGGTCTTCTCATCCAGAAACGCGTCTGCCGACACGGCGGATACGAAGCCCTGGATCACCGGCGTACTGCGTTTGCCGAAAGTGGTGAACCGCAGGCCAGCGGGCTGCCCGACATGCACCTGCTCGATATCGGTCGCCTCTACCCGCACGACGACCAGCCGCGGCTTGGCATCGGGTACGATGTACATGATCGGCTTGGCCGCCTCGATCACCGAGCGCGGTCCCAGCATCTTCGAGTCGAACACGCTTCCGCTGACCGGCGCGCGCACCTGAAGCTTGTCCAGCTTGTAAAGGATCGCGCTGCGCGCCTCGATCAGTTTCGTCGATTGCTGGCGGAGCAGATTGAGGCGATCGGCGCTGACCTCCTTGCTTTCGAGCGGCGTCGCATAGGTCTTGAGGCGCTGTTCGGCCACCTTGCCGCTCAGTTCCGCGCGCTTGGCGATCAGGCTGCCGACCTCGCCCTTCGTCTTGATCACATCGCGCTGCAGGTTCGAGACCACCGTTCGCGTGACAAAGCCGTTCTGCATATTCTGTAGCGCACGGTTGAGTTCCTCGGTCAGCAGTTTCAGCTCGTCCTGCTTCGCCGCAAGCGCCGCGAAGACGCCGGCCCCTTCGGCGGAAATCTGACCCCGCTGCTGCTCCAGCAGCGATACCTGCGTCCAAAGCGACCGATAATGTGCAGTGAGCTGGCTCTGCTGCTGCGCCACCAGCGCATTCACCCCCGGATCGCGCGCCGCGGCGTCCAGCAGCAAGGGGTGGAGCGGCAACGTCCGCTGGTCCGCAATCTCCGCCTCCAGTCGCGCTTCATTCGCGAGCAATTCGAACAGCTCGCCCTCGATCGCCGCAAGCTCGGCGCGGAGCGATGAATCGTCGAGCCGAAGAACCACATCGCCGGCGTGCACCTTGTCCCCGCCGCTCGCCAGGATCTGCGCGATGACGCCGCCCACCGGATGTTGCACCGCGATACGGGTGGCGGTGACCTGCACCTGCCCCTTGCCGATCACCGCGCCCGATATCGTGAAGCTGACCGCCCAGGCGATCACGAACGCGAAAAACCCGAAAAGCGCCGCCAGCCCTATCGCCAGCGGCCGACGGATTGTCCAAGTCCGGCGATGGTCCAACGCCAAGGCTGTCACGATCCACACCCCCTTTTGCTTCGATTCCTCCTAATATATCCGACAGATTGAAACAACCGCTCGTGCAACAACTCACGATGTAACTTTCGATATCATCACGTAAATACTTTTGATTGACGCAAACCGCTTTCTACCTCGAATGGTGTAGTAATTTTGTATTTAAATATTCGTTGACGAAACTTTTCCAGCAAACAAAGATACATCCATGGCATGAGCGAGTCGCGGCAAACTCGGCGCCGGAAGGGGTTTCGGGTCGGCCGCCTGATCGGACGACGGCCCAATGTAGGCCTGCCGATCGCCTTGCCCGAGCCCGGCGGCCCGACCGCCGACTCATCGAACAGTTACCTGTTCTCCACGGATTGGCGCCGGTCTGCGCTGTCTGTCGTGGAGCACTGATCGGAGGGAGAGGTGCAATGTCGACAGCCTATATGAAAGCCGAGTCTGATACGCTCAGCAGAGTGCCGAGCGTCACGCCGAAGCCCAAGCTCGTGCTTCGCGAAGGCGGCAATCGGACCACGGTAGCCGCCGAGCGGTTCGTTCAGAACAGCTACTTTCCTACGATGATCTATCAATACGATGTCGAGGACTGCGAGCAGCTCAACAAGAAGTTGCTGCAGCTGACATATGACGAGCGCGAGCACGGCACCGCGGTGAACAAGTCGAACACCGCAGAGCTAGGCAGTTGGCACAGCGGCACCTCGCTTCACAAGAACGAGGCCTATCAGCCTATTGTCAGCGAGGTTGATGCGGTTCTCGCGCGGATCGCCGACGAGCTGCACTATGCGAAGGATCAGCAACTCAAGATCACCACCATGTGGTCGATCATCAATCCTCCGGGCAACGGCAATCGCGCGCACATCCATCCCAATAGCCTGTGGAGCGGGGTGTATTACATACAAGCGCCTGAAAATGCCGGCCGGATCGAGTTCGTCGATCCCCGCACCGTCCTCATCATGAACCAGCCGAAATACGAAAATAAGAAGAAACGGCCACGCGACTGCTGGACGAAGGTAAACTTCAAGCCGGTTCCTGGTCGAATGGTGATCTTCCCGGCGTGGCTTTACCACGGCGTCGATACCAACATGTCGAAGAACCACGGCCGCGCCGGCGACCGCGTGATCATTTCTTTCAACGTCAATCAGGTGCGCAAGTAACAGCGCCGACGTTGCGGCAGGGG
The DNA here is from genome assembly GCF_042091075.1 of Sphingomonas sp. GTDB lineage: Bacteria > Pseudomonadota > Alphaproteobacteria > Sphingomonadales > Sphingomonadaceae > Sphingomonas. The sequence continues at coordinate 28,858 of NZ_JBELIE010000013.1, forward strand.
TAGTCGGCCGATGTCCAAGAGCAAACAGGTCAATCCGCTACGCGCGGCGTTGCACGGCATGCGTGGCATCCTGTTCTTCTCCATCGTCATGAGCCTGGTGTACGGCTTGCTCAAGCTTGCCGGCCCGTTGTTCATGATCCTGGTGTTCGACCGCGTTCTACCCGCCCGATCGCGGGAAACCTTGGTCGCACTCCTCCTGCTGCTGACGATCACGATCGGCGTGATGACGCTGCTGGACTATGCTCGCCGGCGCATCATGGCCCGCTTCGGAGCCCAGTTTCAGGAAGGCGTCGAACAGCATATCTTCAGTTCGCAGGCGCGCGAAAGCTACCTGGCGAAGGGCGGGAAGAAGCCGGCGGCCGGGTTGAATGAAACCGATCAACTGCGCGGCTTCTTCCACTCGGGTTCGCTCATCACGATCCTCGACTTCCTGTGGTCACCCGTCTTCCTGGGCATCGTCTTCGTCATCGATCCGCTGATCGGCTGGGTGGTCGTCGTCGGGCTCGTGGTTCTTGCGCTCATCAATGTGGCGCGCAACATGACTCAGACCGAGCGGATGACCCGCTCGAGCGCGGCGGGCGAGGCGGGGGTCGGGCTCAAGGACGCCCTGCTTGTCTCGCGCCACGTCATCGAAACGCAGCAGATGACCGCCGCCTACAATCAACGGTGGCTCGCTGCGCGCCGCCGGACGCGCGACGCGGCGGTCGAGCTGAAGGATTGGACCGCCTGGTTTTCGATCACCGCGTCGCACGTCGCCTTGCTGATCCAGTATGTCGCCCTCGCGGCCGGCGCCTATCAGACGATCAACGGCGACATAACGATCGGCGCGATGGTGGCCAGCATGTATCTCGCGCGGCACGTGGTGAATCGCGCGGAGCGCTTCCTGGCCGAGATACCGGACATGCTGGAGGCATCGCGCAACTGGCAGAATCTCAGCAAGATCCTGGCCGCACCACGCCGGCCGGTGGCGACGCCGGAGCCCGTATCGGCGTTGACGCTGTCGCAGCTGACGGTGCGCTGCCTGCTTACGAAACGGACGCTCCTGCGCAACGTCAACGCCGCCTTCGCGCCCGGATCGACGATCGAGATCGTCGGTGGCGCGGGATCCGGCAAGACCATTCTTGCCGAGACGCTGATCGGCCGGATGCCGCGGGCGAGCGGCAAGGTCTTGCTCGGCTGCATCGATATCGAACGGCTGTCGATTTACGATGGCGCCACGACGATCGGCTATATCCCCCAGCGTATCGACTTCGTCGACGGGACGATCGAGGAGAATCTCGTCGGTTTCGCCCCTGTGGGCGCGCCCGAGCGGCTGGTCCAGATCGCGCGCGTCGCCGGGGTGCATGAGCGGATCGCCGCGCTGCCCGACGGATATCAAACGCACCTTGACCCGCTCGGGAGCGTCTTCTCCAAAGGCGAGCGTCATCAACTCGCCCTTGCCCGCGCCCTGTATCACGATCCGCAGATCCTGATCGTCGACGAGCCGGACACCAGCTTTCGTGACGCCCTGAAGAACGATCTCGGTACGACGATCGCGGATTTCACCGGCGCGGGCGGCATCATGGTGGTGCTCACGCGCGTCCCGCTGAAGATCTTCCGCTCGACGCACCGCTACAATCTCGATGCCGGCGTCCTGCGCGAGATCAAGTCCGACTCAGCGCCGATCCACGCCGTGCGCGAGCCGTTGATGGGCGCGGTGCGACCGAACCTCACACGATCATGACGCCGCAAGATCAGTTGCACGAAGGGGGAGTAATCGAATGTCCGACAGCCACCGACCCGATTTCGACGTCTTTGCGATCCGCGAGCGCGACGATGGCGGCAAAGACATCTTCATCAAGGTTGGCGTCGCGTTCAAGCGTCGCAACGCCGACGGAATGACGATCCTGCTCGACGCGCTGCCGCTCGGACGAAAGCTGGCGGTCCTGCCGGCGGAATAGCCCGGCGCACCACTGTCCGCCCGGCGCACACCGGGCGAGCAGCCACATCGAGCAGCGTCAGCGACGAGATCGGACGGCGGACCGCCCGGCCAGTTGGCCGGGCTCGGGGCCAAGCATGCGCGTGGGTCAGACGGGGAGGACGAGGAGCATGAGCACATCCGCATGGCCAATCGCGATCGCAGCCACCATCGTCGGTGCCCAATCGGCGGTGGCGCAAACCGTTTCGCCGATCAGGACCGCGACACCATTGCAGACGACCGCGCCGCGCAGCGGCTCTCCACTGCCCCCGGTTCGCACGCTGTATCAGGCGCTGCAGCGCACCTATCAGACCAGCCCGACATTGATGAGCGAGCGCGCCGCGCTGCGCCGCCTGGACAGCGGGGTCGCCCTCGCACGGTCAGAGGGGCGTCCACAGCTTGCCGCCCGGACGGTGTTCGAACAGGACGTGCACACCACGCGCAATCTCGGCCTTGGCCGCGACATCACCGTCGCCGGCGATGTCGAGCAAATCCTGTTCACGGGGGGCCGGATCCGCAACACGGTGAAAGCCTCGCGGGCGCTGGTGAGCGCGGGGCGATACGACCTGCGTGCGACCGAGGGCGAAGTGCTGGTCGAGGCGACGACCGCCTATGCCGATCTGCTGCGGGATCGCGAGATCCGGGCGCTCAACATCGATCAGGTGCGCGTGCTCGAAGCGAACCTGAAGGCGGCGCAGGACCGCTTCCGCGTCAACGACCTCACGAAGGCCGATGTCGCGCAATCGGAGGCGCGGCTGCTACTGGCGCGGAGCAATCTGGCGCTGTCGCAGGGGCGCCTGCAGGCATCGGAGGAGAATTTCGAGCGGGTCGTGGGCGCGCGCGCCGACATTCTCGAACCGCTCCCGCCCTTGCCGCCCCTCCCCATCAGCGCGGAGGCGGCGGAGGCTGCCGCGCTCGACGGCAATCTCGATCTCGCGGCGCTCGTGGAGCGCGTGCGCGCCGCTCGATTGACGGTCGAAGCGACCAAGGGAGAGCGGCAGCCGGTCCTGTCGGCGTTTGTGTCGTCAACCTACGCCAATGCGCTCGGGACCGCCGATCGCCGCCTCGGGCTGCCGCGAGGAACGCTGATCAACAGTGCGACCGACGTCAGCGCCGGCATGGTATTGCGCTGGCCGCTATACCAGGGCGGCGCGGTCGGCGCGCGCGTGCGGCAGGCCGCCGATCTCAGCGCCCAGCAGATCGAGCAAGCGATCGCCGCGGAACGGCTGGCAGTGGCGAGTGCGCGCGCCGCTTTCGCCGGCTGGCGCAATGCGCTGAACGCGATCGACGCGAACACCGCCGCGATCGCCGCGAACCAGATTTCGTTGGACAGCGTCAAGATCGAGCAGACCATCGGCGCCCGCGATCTGATCGACGTGCTGAACGCCGAACAGGAGTTGCTGGGCAGCCGCGTCACGCTCGCCAGCGTCCGCCGCGATGCATATGTCTTTGCGATGACGCTGCTGAATATCATCGGCCGGGCTCAGGCCGCCGAGCTGGCCGGTGGCATCGGGCCCATCTACGATCCGAACGACAGCTACCGTGCCAACGCCAACAATTGGTCGGACTGGTCGGGCGGTGCCCAAAGACCGGCGGCTTCGACCCGAACCGTCCCCGCAAACGTCGCCAGCCCCGTCAGGGGTTTGTCCGTGGAAAGGGCGAGCGATTAGGCGCACGCGACGCGCGGCGCCCAGTCCAGCAGATCGGAAACGGTCAGGCGGCCGCGAAAAAGCGCCAGGCTTTGATCCGGCGAACCATAGCGATCGATGCAGATCGCCATGTACCGCGCGATCGGATAATTCCAGGCATAGCGATAGGCGGTGTCCGGGCGCGCCAGTGCATGCTCAAGCAGGTCGCGGTTTCGCCCGAAATAGCGCGCGTCATCGGCCCATGCCGCTTCCCTGAGATATCTGTAGCACAGCGGATCGCCAATCCGTGTCGCGGCCAGCAACGCGCGCTCGGCCAGAAACGCGCACGTCTCCCTGATGACGGGAGGAACGAAGCGTCGCTCGCTCATCCGCAATTGCAGCGCATGACCAAATTCATGCGCCAGCATCAGCAGATCTCCGGGATCGCCTTCGTAGGAATAGACGATCGTCGGAAACGCCCCGGCACCATTATCGAGGGTTACCGCTCGGGGCCGGGTTGCTGAGCGTTCGATCCGGGTCTTCTCGGTGTGGTCGAAGGTTGCGGTGACGATATCCGCTTGCGCGGGGAACAGCCCTTGCATGGCCCGCTGCGTCATCTCCCAGGCGGCGGCGAGACATGGCGCTGTCCAGGTCGTCAGCGTCACGATCCTCGATGGTTGGGGCATCGGAATATCGGCGATGAGGCGTTGGCAGGCCATCGCGCTGACATTGTGGAGCTCCAGCCAGTCCGACATCCGGTGCTGCGCCATCTGCCCGGTCGAAAGCGCGGCGGGGATCGCCACGTTACCCGTATCCCCCGCGGCGACCTGGCGTCGCGCGGCAGCATCGGTCATCGCCGGCTCAATCGACATAGACGGTCCGGAAAAAGTCTATGCGATGGGGAATCTGCCGCTCGATCCTTTCCCGCTCCGCGACCGGAAAACGCTCGGGATGTTTGATGAGCGTGTAGGCGAACAACGCCGACTCGGCGAAATCCTCCTGCTCGTCCGTCTCGGCGTAATGCGTCACAAAAGCGCCGTCGCGGGTGCGCGCCGTCTTCCACGCGGCGCGGGGCAGATACTGCTGCTGGATCGCCGCGTGCGTGGCTTCGTGGAACAGCGTCTCCTCCAGATCGTGCGTGCCGATGCGCCGTGTCGCGTTGCCGGAATAGAGCACGAGGAAATGCCCGCGGTCCTCGGCGAAAGCGGTCGTGTCCGCGCCGCCCTCGTGGATCACGATATGCCGCAAATGGCGACGATAGAGCGACGGCAGCCGACCCAGCCGCAGCGTATAGCGCGATGCCTCCTGCTCCGCCGCCGGCCTGCTGCCGAACGCCGCATCGACCGCGATGGCGACCGTCGTGCCGTCACGATAGCGCGCGGCGAAGACATAGGCATCCTTCATCAGCGGCCGGTCATTGGCGCGCTTGTCCGGCATCTCGAATGGCTTGAGCGCCACGAACCGCAGGGCATCGAACGCGCTCGGGTCACGGTCGGTGATGAAATCGAAGTCCGTGCCGACGACCGACGATCGGTAAAGCGGCGGACGATCGGAAGGCGTCGGCGTCGCCGCGACCCGTCCGGCATCGGCATCGCCGTTCCGGACGGGCAGAAGCCCTCCGGCAACAGACGCGACGATCGCAAGTCCGCATGCGAATAACGGCCTGATCATCGAAATGATCTCCTGCCTTTGGCGCGCGATGCGCCGCGATGCGAAAAGGCTCCCGGCCAGGGCCGGGAGCAGGTGTCGGAGGTGTCATCGGGAAGGCCGGCATCAGAGCCTTCCGTCCTGGTGCATGTCACGGCGTCACCGCCGTGACATGCAGTTCAGAGCGAGATGCGATCAGGCACCGAACCCGTCGGTTTCGTCGCCCTCATCGCCTTCGTTGCCTTCGTCGCCGTTGGCATCGTCATTGGTATCCTCGTCGCCCTCGTCGGACTCGTCACCTTCGTCGCCCTCGTCATCCTCGTCATTTTCGTCACCCTCGTCGAACTCGTCGCCCTCGTCGGACTCATCGCCGTCATCGGGCTCGTCGCCTTCATTGTCCTCGTCGTTCTCGTCGCCCTCGTCGGCTTCATCGCCCTCGTCGCCCTCATCGGACTCGTTGTCTTCATCGCCCTCGTCGCTCTCGTTGTCCTCGTCGTCCTCGTCGTCATTATCGGGCTCGTCGCCCTCATCACCCTCGTCGGCCTCGTTATTCTCGTCGGCTTCGTCGCCCTCGTCGCCCTCGTCCTGCTCGTTGCCCTCATCGTCCTCGTTACCGGCATCGTCGGACTCGTTATATTCGTCGTCCTCGTCGCCGGCTTCATCGGCTTCGTTGCCTTCGTTGTCCTCGTCACCCTCGTCGGCCTCGTCGCCCTCGTCATTCTCGTCGGCCTCGTCGCCTTCGTCGTCCTCGTCGTCCTCATTGCCCTCGTCGTTCTCGTTACCCTCGTCGCCCTCGTTGTTCTCGTTGCCCTCGTCGTTCTCGTTACCCTCGTCGTTCTCGTCCGACTCATTGCCTTCGTCGGTGTTGCCTACGCTGCTCTCGTCATTCTCATCGCCCTCATCGTTCTCGTCGCTCTCGTCATTCTCGTCGCCGTCATCGCCGTCATCATCCTCGTCGCTCTCGTCGCTTTCGTCGCCCTCATCGCCCTCGTCTGCCTCGTCATTCTCGTTATTTTCGTCGTTCTCGTCGTTCTCATTGCCCTCGTCGTCCTCATTGCCCTCGTCGCCATTGTCGACTTCGTCGCCCTCGTTGTCCTCATCACCCTCGTCGCCGGCGTCGCTCTCGTCGCCTTCATCGTCCTCGTTGTTCTCGTCGCCTTCGTCACCCTCGTCACCCTCGTCATTCTCGTCGCCCTCGTCGCCCTCGTCGCCCTCGTTGTCCTCGTCGTCATTGTCGGGCTCGTCGCCCTCATCGCCTTCGTTGCCCTCGTCGCCCTCGTCGCGTTCGTTGCCCTCGTCGCCCTCGTTATCCTCGTCGTCCTCGTTGCCTTCGTCGGCTTCGTCGCCCTCGTTGTTTTCGTCGCCGTTATCGCGCTCGTTGCCCTCGTCGCCTTCGTTGTCCTCATCGCCCTCGTTGTTCTCGTTGCCCTCGTCGTTCTCGTTATTCTCATCGCCCTCGTCGTCCTCATCACCCTCGTCGCCTTCCATGAAGGACAGGGGCGCGAAGAGATTGCTCGAGCCGAAATGGGCGATCGCCGCCCCGATCGGGTCCAGGCCCGCGTCGAGTGCCGCTTGAATCGTGCTTGCCATTGTCACTCTCCTAATGAAGTCACACCGCGGCGACGGCGCCGAGGCGTGCTGTTCGGGTTCCAGTGAAAGAATGGCAGGCCTACGCTGGGCGCTGCCCCGTCGATGGACAATGCAGACCGCCCCGGCTGGAACGGTCCGCTGTCATGATGGCGTACAAATTCCGTTGTCGGACACCCCTGGGGCCCAACAACCTTGCTGAACTTCGAAACGCCAA
>NZ_JBELIE010000161.1:0-7339 GCF_042091075.1 Sphingomonas sp.
TGGCCGACGCGACCGTGGTCGCCACCGGGTTGGCGCGGAACGCCACCGGGAAGCCATTGGCATGGCCGGTCACGCGGTTGCCGTTCACGAGCAGGCGGAAGCGGCTGTTCGAGCCCACCTCACGCCCTTCGATCACGGTGCGCCCGTCCTGACGCTGCGTCTGGGTGTAGACATAGGTGTGACCATCGCGGGTGAACGTCTGCTGCGCCGGCTCGGCGGCCATGCCCATCGTCGAGATCAGGGCGGCAGCGGCGGCGGCGAAGATGGTGATGGTGCGCATGGAAAAGACCCCCAAGTCAGAACTATTGCTGCACTGCAATGTGAATGGTGCGCTGCAACATGACAATTGCCGGTGTGGCAATGTCGCTTGCAATTCGTGCAAGCGCATCGCGTTGCTTGATTGCGCAGCGCGGCTTTTGCGGAAACAGGCGGCTTCGGTTAAGGCGCCGCGTCTATGACGCTCTTCACTCGCTTCGCCACGCATGTGGATGCCGCACTCGATGCGCTGACGACCGCCGGAACGCTGCCCGCCGGGCTTGATCGCCGCCATGTGACGATCGAGCCGCCGCGCGATACCGCCCATGGCGATCTGGCCACCAACGCCGCGATGGTGCTGGCCAAGCCCGCTGGCACGAACCCGCGCCAGCTTGCCGAGGCACTGGCGACCGCCTTGCGTGCGATCGACGAGGTCAGCGACGTGACGGTCGCGGGGCCCGGGTTCATCAATCTACGCCTGCGCGACGATGTCTGGCGTCATGAAATCGCGGCGATCCACGCGGGCGGGGCCGATTATGGGCGCTCGACGCACGGACAGGGCACGCGGGTGAACATCGAATATGTCTCCGCCAACCCGACTGGTCCGATGCACATGGGGCACTGCCGCGGCGCGGTGGTCGGCGATGCGCTGGCGAGCCTGCTGGAGTTCGCCGGCCACGAGGTGACGCGCGAATATTACGTCAACGATGCCGGCGGGCAGGTCGATGTGCTCGCCCGCTCGGCGCACCTGCGCTATCGCGAGGCACTGGGCGACGATATTGGTGCGATCCCGGAAGGATTGTATCCGGGCGATTATCTTGTCCCGGTCGGTCAGGCGCTCGCCACCGAATTCGGCGACCGGTATGTGAACGCGCCGGAGAGCGAATGGCTGGCGCCGTTTCGTGCCCGCGCGGTCGCCGCGATGCTGGCGCTGATCAAGGCGGATCTGGCGCTGCTCGGCATCCACCACGACATCTTCTCGTCCGAAGCCGAATTGCAGGCGGCGAAGAAGCCGGAAGCTGCCGAGGCGGTGCTGCGCGCGCGCGATCTGGTCTATGATGGGGTTCTGGAGGCGCCCAAGGGCGAGACGCCCGAGGATTGGGAGCCGGTCGAACTGCCGCTGTTCCGCTCCACCCGTTACGGCGACGATCAGGACCGCCCGATCCGCAAGTCCAACGGCAGCTGGACCTATTTCGGCGCCGACATGGCCTATCATTATCAGAAGGCGAGCAACGCCGACCAGTTGATCGATATCTGGGGCGCGGATCATGCCGGCACGGTGAAACGTATCCAGGCGGCGGTGGCGGCGCTGACAGAGGATCGGGTGCGGTTCGACGTGAAGCTGGTGCAGATGGTACGCCTGCTGCGTGCCGGAGAGCCGGTGAAGATGTCGAAGCGTGCGGGCAATTTCGTCACGCTCGCGGATGTCGTGCGCGAGGTGGGCAAGGACGTCGTGCGCTTCACGATGCTGACCCGGCGCGCGGATGCGCAGATGGATTTCGACTTCGCCAAAGTGGTCGAGGCGTCGAAGGAAAATCCCGTCTTCTACGTCCAATATGCGCATGCGCGGATTCATTCGCTGCATCGTCGCGCGGCGGAGGCGGGGATCGCCGCCGACGGCGCGGACCTTTCCAGGCTGGACGCTCGTGAGCTGGCGCTGGTGAAGCTGGCGGCGCAATTCCCGCGGATCGTCGAAACCGCCGCCGCGGCGCGCGAGCCGCATCGCATCGCCTTTTATCTCTACGATCTGGCGGCGGAGTTCCACGCCTCGTGGAACGTCGGCAACGATGCCCCCGACCGCCGGTTCCTGATTCTGGACGATCCGGCGCTGACGGCCGCACGACTCTCCTTGGCCTCTGCGATCGGGCAGATTATCCGCAATGGGCTCTCCATCATGGGCGTGGAGGCGGTGACGGAGATGCACTGATGACAGCGAACGACCCGGTCAACGTCTTGCGCGACGAGGATCGGCTGCCGTGGCTCGACACGATCGAGTCCGAGCCGGCGGATGGTGCGCCGGTCGGTCGCATCGTTCTGTTGGTGCTGATCGGGTTGATCGCGCTCGCCGGGCTGTTGTTCGCCTTGTACCGGATCCAGGCCCAGCGGGGGGGCACCGGCGAAGGCGCGCTGATCGCCGCGCAGCAAGGTGACTACAAGGTTCGTCCGGATGATCCCGGCGGCTTGAAGGTGGAGGGCGAGGGCGATTCGGCGATCGCCGCCAGCGCGGGCAGCAGCGCCAATGGTGCGATCGACCTGCGGGCAGTGCCGGAAGCCCCGATCACCCGCCCCGCGGCGGTATCCCCGGCGCCGGTCGCCGCGACGGATGGCGCCCCCACCGCCAGCGCGGCGGTGCCGCAGACCGCGGCGCCGCTGCGCGCGCAACGCCCGGTCACCGCGCCGTCCCCGCCGGTGCCTGGCGCCGGATCGGGCGGGGCGCTGGTGCAGCTGGGCGCCTTTCCGAGCGAGGCGGCGGCGACCGCGGCGTGGAGCGCGATCGCCAAAAGGTTCGGTTATGTCGCGACGCTGGGCAAGGTGGTGCAGCCGGCCACGGTGAACGGCCGTACCGTCTATCGCCTGCGCGTGAACGCGGGCAGCGCGGGTGCCGCCGCGGACATCTGCGGGCGCCTGAAGGTCGCGGGCGAAGGATGTTTCGTCACTAGCTGACCCTTTCCGGCGAGCTATGGGGCTGGTCGCGCGGGGCATTCCCTTGTCGCGGTCGGCTGCCCTAAGAGACGGGGCATGAAGCCCGTCATCTTCGGCCTGTCCGGCCTGTCGCTCACCGATGAGGAAACCGCCTTTTTCCACGAGGCGCGTCCCGCCGGCTATATTCTGTTCAAACGCAACATCGACACGCGCGAGCAGGTGCGGGCGCTGACCGATTCGCTGCGCTCGCTCGAGGGACGGGACGATGTCGCGATCCTGGTCGATCAAGAGGGCGGCCGGGTGGCGCGACTGGGGCCGCCGGCCTGGCCCGCCTTTCCCGCGGGTCCCGAATTCGATCGCCTGTACGAACTGGCCCCGATGTCCGCGATCGAAGCGGCGCGCGCGAACGCGCAGGCGCTGGGGCTGATGCTGGCGGAGGTCGGCATCACCGTCGACTGCCATCCGATCCTCGATGTCGCGCGCGAGGGCACGACCGAGGCGATCGCGATCCGCGCCTTCGGTCGCGAACCGATGCGTGTCGGCGCGATCGGCCGCGCGACGCTGGAAGGGCTGGCGGCGGGCGGCGTCGTTGGCGTCGTCAAGCATATGCCGGGCCACGGGCGCGCGTTGCTCGACTCGCATCACGCCTTGCCGAGGGTGAGTGCGTCCGACGCTGAGCTTGAAGAGGATCTGGCACCGTTCCGCGCGCTGGCGCACGCGCCGATGGGCATGACCAGCCATATCGTGTTTGACGCCTGGGATCCGGAACGGCCCGCCACGCTGTCGCCGGTGGTGATCGAACGGATCATCCGCGGGCGGATCGGCTTCGACGGCCTGTTGATGACCGACGATATCGACATGAAGGCCTTGTCCGGCTCGGCGGGTGACAAGGCCGCCGGCGCGATCGCGGCGGGATGCGACATCGTGCTCGATTGCTGGGCGCGCATGCCGGAGATGGAGGAGATCGTGAACCGACTGGGCGATATCGCCGCGCCCTCGCGCGCCCGGCTGGACCGGGCGATGGCGACGCTGGCTCCGCCTGCTGGCGACATGGCCGAGCTGATCGAGAAGCGCGATCGGCTGCTGGCGCTGCCCGCCTAGCATCCTTCCCTCCATCTCGATCCTACGACCCGCTTTAGCGCCGTCGCCGCTTGTGCCACGGTGGCGTCATGCCGCCGCCCGTGCCCGAACAGCTGACGCTCGACCTGGAAGGATGGGAAGGGCCGCTCGACCTTCTGCTGTCGCTCGCGCGCGCGCAGAAGGTGGATCTGCGGGCGATCTCTATCCTGCAACTGGTCGAGCAATATCTCCGCTATGTGGAGCGCGCGCGGACGTTGCAGCTGGAGCTGGCGGCTGATTATCTCGTCATGGCGGCGTGGCTGGCGTATCTGAAGTCGGCGTTGCTGCTGCCGCGCGATCCAGAAGTGGAGCCCGACGCCGAGGAGATGGCGTTGCGGCTGCAGCTGCGGCTCGAACGGCTCGATGCGATGCGGGAAGCGGGCGCGCGGCTCATGGCGCGCGACCGGGAGGGACGTGATGTCTTTCGGCGGGGCGCGCCGGAGGGGCTGCGCGTGATCCGCACCGCGCGCTGGACTGCTAGCCTGTACGAGCTGATCGCTGCCTATGGCCGGGTCAGCGCCCGCTCGCGTCCGGTGATGCACGTCGTTCGCGACCGCGAGGTGATGACGCTCGACGCCGCGATCGCGCGCGTCGCGGCGTTGGTTGGCAGCGCGGTGGACTGGCGTGCGATCGAGGCTTTCCTGCCGGAAATGGCGAGCGTGGCGCTGCGGCGCTCGGCGCTGGCGTCCAGCTTTCTCGCCGCCCTTGAACTTGCGCGGCAGGGGCGGGTCGAGTTGCAGCAGGACGGCGCGTTCGCGCCACTGTATCTGCGCGCACCGGCAGCAGCCTGACCGATGGCGAAAGCGACCGGCACACGCGCGGTGGAGGCCCTGCTGTTCGCGGCGACCGAGCCGCTGACGGTCGATTCGATCCGTGCCTATGTCGCCGATTGCGATGTGCCGGCGGCGCTCGCGCAACTGGCGCGCGATTATGCCGGGCGGGGGGTGGAACTGGTCGAACGTGGAGGGCGCTGGCATTTCCAGACCGCGGCGGACCTGGCGCACCTGCTGCGGCGCGATCGCGAGGAGGTGCGCCGCCTGAGCCGCGCGGGAATCGAAACCCTGGCGATCATCGCCTATCACGAGCCGGTCACCCGCGCCGAGATCGAGGCGATCCGCGGGGTGCAGACCGCCAAGGGAACGCTCGACGTGTTGATGGAGGCGGGCTGGGTGCGGCCCGCCGGGCGGCGCGAGGTGCCGGGGCGGCCGCTAATGTTCGCCACTACCCCCGAATTTCTGTCACATTTCGGGTTGAAGACGCGGCGCGATCTGCCGGGCATCGACGACCTGCGGGCCGCTGGACTGCTCGATCCGGTCGATCTGGCCTTTGATCAACTCGTTGTGGAAAACGGCGACGAGGAAGACTAGATAACATTCGTCTCAGGAGTTTTTTTCGTCATGGGCAGCTTCAGCCTTCCGCATATCCTTATCCTCGCGGTGGTCGCGATCCTTTTGCTGGGCGGGGGTCGCTTCTCCAGCTTGATGGGCGACGTCGCCAAAGGCGTGAAGAACTTCAAGAAAGGTATGGCGGAGGAGGACGACGATACCGTGCACCGGCCGAAGCCGCGAATCGAGGCGCAGTCCTCCGCCGAGCCGGCGTTCGATCACGATGCCGATCGGGTGCGCGAGGACCGTCGCTGATCGAACGACGCATCGACGGCGCGCGCTGAATGTTTGATATCGCTCCATCCGAATTCCTGCTGGTCGCGTTCATCGCGCTGGTGGTGATCGGCCCCAAGGACCTGCCCAAGGCGATGCGGGTGGTCGGCTATTGGGTCGGGCGCGCACGCGCGGTCGGAAGGCAGTTCCGCTCCGGCTTCGACGAGATGGTGCGCGAGGCCGAGCTGGAGGAAATGGAAAAGAAGTGGAAGGCGGAGAATGAGCGGATCATGCGCGAGCATCCCTTCGCTCCTCCCCCGCCCACGGCGCAGGCCGGGGGGACGGAGCCGATGCTGCCGCCTCCGCCCGTGCGCGACGGGCATGATGACGATCCTGCCGCGCAGCCGGTGGTGATGGTCGAGAAGCCCGTTGTCGTGGCGGCACCGGCATCGTCGCCTGCCAAGCCCGGTGATGAGCCGGTCTCCGACGGGGTGACGGCCTCCGTCGCGCCCGGCCAGAACCCCGACCAGAACAAGGCCCCTTCGTGAGCGACATCGCCGACGATCTCGACGCCAGCCGCGCGCCGTTGCTCGATCACCTGCTCGAACTGCGCCGGCGCCTGCTCTATTGCATCGCCGCTGTGGGTGCCGCGTTCGCGGTCTGCTGGTATTTCGCGGAGGACATCTTCGGCTTCCTCGTCCAGCCGCTGTTGCAGGCCGGGCAGAAGACGGTGATCTACACCCAGTTGTTCGAAGCCTTTTTCGTCCAGATCAAGGTCGCCTTCTTCTCGGCGATGATGCTCTCGTTCCCGGTGATCGCCAACCAGCTGTGGCAATTCGTCGCGCCGGGGCTGTATCGGAAGGAAAAGCGCGCGCTCTTGCCGTTTTTGCTGGCGACACCGGTGCTGTTCCTGACCGGCGCGGCGATGGCCTATTATGTCGCCATCCCGATGGCGCTGCATTTCCTGCTCGGTTTTTCTGGCATGGTAGGGGGCGTACAGCAGCAGGCATTGCCCGCGATCGGCAACTACCTCAGCTTCGTGATGCAGTTCCTGTTCGGCTTCGGAGCGGCGTTCTTGCTGCCGGTGCTGCTGATGCTGCTGGAGCGCGCGGGGATCGTGACGCGGACCCAGTTGATCGGTGCGCGGCGCTACGCGATCGTCGGTGCCTTTGCGATCGCGGCGGTGCTGACGCCACCGGATGTGGGCTCGCAGCTCCTGCTCGCGATCCCGCTGGTCATCCTCTATGAGCTGGCGATCGTCGGTATCTGGTTCACGGAGCGCAAGCGCGCCAAGGAGACGGCCGCCGTGCTGGACGATGATGGGGAGTCAGCGGCCGAATAGGCCGCGCTGGAGGCGGCCGTCCTCCCCCGCGTGGGCGAGGAAGGACGGGCGCGGTACCGCTTACTTCTTGACGTCGTTCGCGGTGTCGGTGACCGCGTCGCCCGCCGACGAGACGTCCTTGCCGACGCCGGCCACCGTATTGCACGCCGTTACCAGCATCGCGCCAGCAAGCATCGCCATCGTGATCACTTTACGCATCGTTGACCTCCTCAAAATTCGCAGCGTCAATGCGCGGTGCACGGCTTCGTTCCGCGCGTGCAATGGATCAATCGAGCAGAAAAGCCACAGGAGCGGGCAATTGCGGCGGCGAGGGCGCACCACGAAATAGGCCCGAAAACGTCACCGGGGGGGGGGGGGACCGTTGCGGGGCCTGTTGCGTTGG
>NZ_JBELIE010000162.1:0-7261 GCF_042091075.1 Sphingomonas sp.
AGCAAATTGGCATGGGTTCGCCCGATCCGCGCGGCGACCGCCTTCAGCGTCACCGCTTGCGGCCCGCTTTCGACCAGCAGCACGCGGGCGGCCTCCAGCGCGGCCTCTCGCGAGGCTTCGGGGCTGAGGCGGCGGCGCGGGGGCGTCGACGGGGCGGTGGGAAGGGGGCTTGCCATAAGGGAGGATGTCGCTTAATTAACACTGGTGTCAGTTATCATTCTGTTTCCCATCTACAGGAGGTTTCCGTGGCGAAAGCAACCGCTCCCGCCGATCTGACGATCACACCGCGCGACCGGCGGTTTGCGCGCGGGCAAAAGGTGCGTCGTTGGTGGCTGAACGACGATCCCTATGCGACCGCCTTCTACAATGCGCTATCGGTGACGTTTCCGAAGGGGGAGGGGTTCTTCGTCGACAGTGTGCGGCAGTTCCGCGAGGGCACGCCGCCACGGCTGGAGCGGGAGATCAACGCCTTCATCAAACAGGAGGTGCTGCACACGCGCGAACATGTGGCGTTCAACCGGCATGTCGCCGATCAGGGCTATGACACCAGTCTGCTCGATCGCGATGTCGATGCCGCGCTGGCATTGACCAAGGGACGCCCGCCGATCGGCAGCCTCGCCGCGACCTGCGCGCTCGAACATTTCACCGCGATGCTGGCGCACGAACTGATCGCCGATCCCCGGCACCTGCGCGGCGCGGACCCGCAGGCGCGCGCGCTGTGGCTGTGGCACGCGGCGGAGGAGATCGAGCACAAGGGCGTCGCCTATGACACTTGGCTGCACGCGACGCGCGACTGGCCGCGCTTCCGCCGCTGGTGGGTCAAGTCGCTGGTGATGTGGATCACGACGTGGCGCTTCTTCACCGGCCGCGCGCGCGGCATGGCCGAATTGTTGCGGCAGGACGGGCTGACCGGGCCGGCAGCATGGTGGCGGATGTTCCGCTACGCCTTCGGCCGCCCCGGGATGGCGCGCAAGATGGCGGGCGTCTGGTTCGCATATTTCCTGCCCGGCTTCCATCCGTGGAAGCATGACGATCGCACGCTGATCGGGCTGGCGGAAAGCGACTATGAAGCGGCGGTGTTGCCCGCGGCCTGAACCGGGCCGGCGGGCGGCGGCGATCCTTTCTCACCGAGCGTATGCCCCGGGCCGTCACCCCGGCGGCATCGCGGGGTGACGTGGGTTCGCTTCACCTTGTTCTCGCGCTGCCGCGGCGCGACATCACGCCGCGATCGGCATCGACTCCGGGTCCGGCTGTGCTTCCCCGGCGTCGGTCCATGCGATCGCGAAGTCGATGCACTCCACCTCGTGCCCCCGCGCCGCGGAATAAAGCCGCGAGCGCGTGCCCGTCTCGGTCATGCCGAGCTTGCGCATCACCTTGCCGGACGCCGGATTGTCGACATGGTGCCGCGCCAGCACACGGCGCAGCCCCAGCGTGTACCGGGCGATGTCCAGCACCGCGCGCGCCGCCTCGGTCGCGAAGCCGCGGCCCCAGGCGTCGGGGGTGAGCCAATAGCCGAGTTCCCAGCCGCCCGGTGGTTCGCGATGCAGGCCGATACCGCCGATCAGCCGATACGCGCCGAACCGTTCGCAGATCAGGAAGCGCGGCTCGTCTGCGGGAGCGGGCCGGCAGAGGAACGCCGCGGCATCCTCGACGCCGTAGGGGAAGGGCACCCGCGACAGATGACGCACCACCGGCTCATGCGCGATCGCACGGGCCAGCGCGGGTGCATCTTCCGGCCAGCCGGGCCGTAACGTCAGTCGGGGCGTCAACGCGAACATGCTCCATCTCCTCAATGCGTTCGCTGCCATGCGTCGATGACGCAGGCGCGACACAGGGCAGGGGAGGGAGCATGAAAAAAAAGGGAGCCGGGGCGGACCCGTCTCCCTTATCTGGCTGGGCTCCTGCGATGGAGCCCCGGGTCGCCCTGGAGGGCAACCCGTATGGTCACCCGATGTTATTCGGCCGCGGCCTGAATCATGTCCACCGAGCAGAACTTGCGACCAAGCTTGCCGTCGTGGAACACGACACGACCGTCGACGAGCGCGAACAGGGTATGGTCCTTGCCCATGCCCACGTTGCGGCCCGGATAGAATTTGGTCCCGCGCTGACGCACGAGGATGTTGCCCGCGATCGCTTCCTGACCGCCGAACTTCTTCACGCCAAGACGACGGCCGGCCGAATCACGACCGTTGCGCGACGAACCGCCTGCTTTCTTATGTGCCATGCTGCTCTACTCCTGTTCGCGCTGGGCTCAGCCGACCGAAACGATCTTGAGGATCGTGTGGTTCTGGCGATGGCCGTTCTTGCGGCGATAATTGTGACGGCGGCGCTTCTTGAAGACGATGACCTTCTCGCCCTTCGCCTGTGCGACGATCTCGGCGGCGACGGTCAGACCCTCGACGCTCTTCAGCTCCGAGCCTTCGCCCGCGAGCAGGACATCACCCAGCGTGATCGATGCGCCGGCTTCGCCGTCCAGCTTCTCGACGACGATCTTGTCTCCGGCGGCGACGCGATACTGCTTGCCGCCCGTGCGCACGACTGCGAACATGGCTCTTATACTTCCCAAATGTCATGGCCCGCGGAGGTGGCACCGCCGCGAGAGAAGCGCCGCAGCTAAGCGATCGGGCGATTCGTGTCAACCGCTAAGCCGGGCTGTCACGTCCTGCGCTGCCGGTGGCATCCCGCCGGCCCCGGTCGATCGGCGCGCGCTCAGTGGCGGTGGACGGTTTTCAGCCCGTAGCGGCCGTTGACGAAGCGATCGAACATGCCGGCGATCGCGGGATGCTCGACGGGCTCGTCGCTGTCGTCACGCATGAGATTCTGCTGACTGACATAGGCGACGTAGCTCGACTCCAGGTTCTCCGCGAGCAGATGGTAAAAAGGCTGATCCTTCGCCGGGCGGAAGGTTTCCGGGATTGCCTGATACCATTCCTCACTGTTGGCGAAGACCGGATCGACGTCGAAGATCACGCCGCGAAAATCGAGCATGCGATGGCGAACGACGTCGCCGATCGAGAAGCGCGCATGCGCGACCGCGGGGGCGATCGGATCACCCGCACGGTCGGTGGCGCCCGCGTCGCCACGTGCGGCGGCGCTGCGCTGCGGAAGGGGCAGGGATTGTCGGTTCATCCCCCCAATCTAATCAACAAATCGCGCGGCACAACGCCTGAACGCTTGCACCCCGCTGCCAGACTCGCTAGGGGCGCCGCTCGATCGCAGCCGGTCGGCCGTTCCGGCCCCCGGTGACCCTCGCGGAGAGGTGCCAGAGTGGTCGATTGGGACGGTCTCGAAAACCGTTGTGCCCTCACGGGTACCGTGGGTTCGAATCCCACCCTCTCCGCCATCTATGCCGTCTGCAGGCCTCGCCAAATCGTCGGAAATTCGCGATAAAAGCTCGAAAATCGGCGGGCTTTTGATGCCGCTGTGTTTCACTCGATCCGACACAATCCCACGTGAGCGCTCACATCAATGGGTCCTGACCCTAGCTGAACGACCGCCCGCTTACGGCTAGTCGCTAAGATAGCGCGAGCGGCTGTGTTTGGGCCAAAAGACCTAGAATGGCGTGCAACCAGTCGCACCCTGTCGGCCTACGCAACTATCGCCGGTCCGGCTCTATCGAGATGCAACGACCCAATAGCTGACACACCACCGAACGGCGGTAATCAAGAACGGCGGAAAAGCTGGCGCACCCGACAGGATTCGAACCTGTGGCCTCTGCCTTCGGAGGGCAGCGCTCTATCCAGCTGAGCTACGGGTGCGTGGAGGGTTCGCCTAGCAGGGCTTGCGGGAGCGCGCTACCCGGATTTTGCGTCAGCGCGCGATCGTTACCGGCTGGAACGGGGCGAGGCCGCAACTGGCGCCGCGTGTGGGGCCGGCCTGGTAGAGGACGGTGATGATGTCATTGGCGCACAACTGGCTGAGCGAGGTAGCGTAAGAGAAACGTCGCTCGAAACCGAGGCCGGGGCACCCCTGCGGCAGCACGACGCGATAGTAGCGATTGCCCGATACGCGGAAGTCGATCACCGAATCGCTGCGGACGAGGCTTTCGCGTAGCGACTGGATCGGAACGCAGGCCTGCGGCTTGCCGGCCGGGGTGGCGACGGGCACCGCGGCGCGCCGGTCGCGTGCTGTGCCGGGTGCGGTGGCCAGCGCGGCGAGCGCGACGGCGGCGAGAAAGGCGGTGGGCAGCAACGGGCGCATGGTCACTCTCCATCAGACAGGCCATCAGTCGGGCCGGCGGCAAGGGCCTTGGTACGCGGGGCCTTAGTACGCGGGGCCTTCGGCGCTGGCGTCTTCAACTTGAACGCACATAGATCGATCTCGATGCATCGCCAGCATTCGGGCGTGCGCGCCTTGCAGACATAGCGTCCGTGCAGGATCAGCCAGTGGTGCGCGTGGACGCGAAACGGCGCGGGCGTGGCCTTGTCGAGCGCTTTTTCGACCGCCAGCACCGTCTTGCCGCGCGCCAGCCCGGTGCGATTGCCGACGCGGAAGATATGCGTGTCCACCGCGAAGGTTTCGGCGCCGAATGCGACGTTCATCACCACGTTCGCGGTCTTGCGCCCCACACCGGGGAGCCGTTCCAGCGCGTCGCGATCGGCGGGCACGCGTCCGCCATGCTCCGCGATCAGCGCCTCGCTGAGCGCGATGACGTTCTTCGCCTTGGTATTGAACAGGCCGATCGTGCGGATGTGCCGCTTCAGCGCGTCGACGCCCAGCGCGACCATCTTCTCGGGCGTATCCACCTCGGCGAACAGGGCGCGCGTGGCCTTGTTGACGCCGGCGTCGGTTGCCTGCGCGGATAGCACCACCGCAACCAGCAGGGTGTAGACGTTGACCGATTCCAGCTCGGTTTCCGGGTGCGGGTTCGCCTCCGCGAGCCGGCGGTAGAATTCGACGACGTCGGCCTTCTTCAACGAGCGATCCTCAGAGGCCCAGCACTTCCGCCATCGCGTAGCGCCCCGGCACACGCCCGGCGAGCCACAATGCGGCCTTCACCGCGCCGCGCGCGAAGATGCTGCGATCCTCGCCGCGATGGCCGATCTCGATCCGCTCGCCCTCTCCGGCGAAGATCACCTGATGATCGCCCACCACCGAGCCACCGCGCAGGCTGGCGAAGCCGATCGTGCCCTCGCTGCGCGCGCCGACCAGCCCGGCGCGGCTGTCGACCCGCACCTCCGCCAGCCGCGTTCCGCGCCCCGCCGCGGCCGCCTCGCCGAGCAGCAGCGCGGTGCCGCTGGGGGCGTCGACCTTGTGGCGATGATGCATTTCGGCGATCTCGATATCCCAGTCCGGGCCAAGCCGCGCCGCTGCCTCGCGCACGAGGATGTTGAGCAGGGTCACCCCCAGCGAGGTATTGCCGGTCTGCAGCACCGCGATCTCGTCCGAGGCCTGTTCGATCAAGGCATGGTGGGTCGGCATCAGCCCGGTCGTGCCGATCACGATCGGTGTGCGCGCCGCGACCGCGGCGGCAAGATGCGGCTCCAGCGCGGCGGGGGTGGAAAAGTCGACCAATACATCCGCCGCCTGCGCCAGCGGTAGTGGATCGCCACCGGCATCGACCCCGCCAGCAATGATGGCGCCCTCGGTTTCCGCGATCGTCGCGATCGCGCGGCCCATGCGGCCGTTGCTGCCGTAAATGCCGATCGCGGTCATGCGCGCTGTTCCTTCGGCGGCGGGGAGGGGGGGAGAAACGGCATCATCACCGCTTCCCTTCGCATATATCGGCGGGGTTTTAACAGAGGACAACTCCGATCACGGCGAATGGGTGGGGCGATCCTTCGCGGACGATGATGTCAGCGGTATGAACCGGGAGGGAAGATGCTCCGGCATCCGCCCTCCCGTCCACGTCCGTCACGCCACCGACAGCGCCAGCTTCCCGTCGCCCTCGTCGACGTGGACGGTCGCGCCATCCTTCACCTCGCCGCGCAGGATCAATTCGGCGAGCGGATCCTGCAGGTAGCGCTGCACCGCTCGTTTGAGCGGGCGCGCGCCATAGACCGGGTCGTATCCGACTCGGCCCAGCCATGCGCGGGCGGCATCGGTCAGGTCGAGCGATACCTTGCGATCCGCCAGCAGCCGGCCGACACGCGACACCTGGATGTCGACGATCGGGCCCATATGGCCCTGACCGAGCCGATGGAACAGGATGATCTCATCGAGCCGGTTGAGGAATTCCGGGCGGAAATGCGCGCGGACGATCTCCATCACCTGCGGCTCGACCGTCGCGACGTCCTGCCCCTCGTCCATATTGGCGAGGAACTGGCTGCCGAGATTGCTGGTCAGGATGATCAGCGTGTTCGAAAAATCGACCGTGCGGCCTTGTCCGTCGGTCAGGCGGCCGTCGTCCAGCACCTGAAGCAGCACGTTGAACACGTCGCCATGCGCCTTCTCCACCTCGTCGAACAGCACGACCTGATAGGGGCGACGGCGCACCGCCTCGGTCAAGACACCGCCTTCCTCATAACCGACATAGCCCGGCGGGGCACCGATCAGCCGCGCAACAGCGTGCTTCTCCATGAATTCGCTCATGTCGATCCGCACCATCGCGCTGGCATCGTCGAACAGGAATTCGGCGAGCGCCTTGGTCAACTCGGTCTTGCCCACCCCGGTCGGGCCGAGAAACAGGAAGCTGCCCAGCGGCCGGTTGGGGTCCTGCAACCCGGCGCGCGCGCGGCGCACCGCCGTGGACACCGCTCGCACTGCATCGGCCTGGCCGATCACGCGCTGCCCCAGCACCTCTTCCATGCGCAGCAGCTTGTCGCGCTCGCCCTCCAGCATCCGCTCGACGGGCACGCCGGTCCAGCGGCTGACGACGCCCGCGATGTCGTCCGCGGTCACTTCCTCGCGCAGCATCGCGCCCTGCGAGGTCGCCTGTGCCTCGGCGAGCTGCTTTTCCAGCGCGGGGATGCGACCGTAGGACAGCTCACCCGCCCTAGCGAGGTCGCCGCTCCGCTGTGCCTGCTCCAGCTCCAGCCGCGCGGCGTCGAGCTGTTCCTTCAGCTTCGCCTCGCCGGCGATCTTCTCCTTCTCCGCCTGCCAGCGAGCCGTCAGTTCGGACGATTGCTGCTCCAGATTGGCGAGTTCACCCTCCAGGGTCTCCAGCCGGTCGATCGAGGCGGCATCGGTTTCGCGTTTCAGCCCCTCGCGTTCGATCTTGAGGCGCAGAATGCGGCGGTCGAGCGCCTCGATCTCCTCGGGCTTGCTCTCCACCTCCATGCGGATGCGGCTGGCGGCCTCGTCCATCAGGTCGATCGCCTTG
>NZ_JBELIE010000163.1:0-7180 GCF_042091075.1 Sphingomonas sp.
AGGTGTGGCACGGCCTGTCGCCGCCCTACGCCAGCCTGTTCGCCTGGGCGGAGGGGACTGGCGAACAGCCGACCCCCGCGGACGTGCCGGTCTTCCGCCCTTTCATGCTCGCGCACGGGCTGGAGGATGCGCAGATCGACCTCGTCGATTATGCCGCCGAGTGGAAATGGGACGGCATTCGCGTCCAGATCGTCCATGTCGCGGGGCAGACGCGCCTGTACAGCCGCACCGGCGACGACGTGACCGGCAGCTTTCCCGACGTCGCCGCGGCCTTCACCACCCCCGGTACGGTCGATGGCGAGTTGCTGGTGAAGGGCGAATTCCAGGGCGGTGCGCTTGACGACGGTGGCGGGGCGGCGAGCTTCAACGCGTTGCAACAGCGGCTGGGTCGCAAGCAGGTGTCGGCAAAGATGCTGGCCGACTATCCCGCCTTCGTCCGCCTCTACGACATCCTGTTCGACGGGCCGGAGGATCTGCGCGAGCTGCCCTGGCATGCGCGGCGCGAGCGGCTGGAGGCGTTCGTGCCGCGGCTCGATCCCGATCGCTTCGACCTCAGCCAGGTGATCGCCGCGGACAGCTTCACGGAACTGGAGGCGATCCGCGCCGGTGCCCGCGATGCGGCGATTGAGGGCGTGATGCTGAAACGCCGCGACAGCCCCTATGTGGGCGGGCGACGCGCCGGCCTGTGGTACAAATGGAAACGCGATCCGCTGACCGCCGATTGCGTGATGATGTACGCGCAACGCGGCAACGGCCGCCGCTCGTCTTATTACAGCGACTATACATTCGGGTGCTGGACCGAGGAGGGCGAGCTGCTGCCGGTCGGCAAGGCCTATTCGGGTATTACCGATGAGGAATTGCGCCAGCTCGATCGCTTCGTTCGTGGCCATACGCTCCAGCGTTTCGGCCCCGTGCGTGAGGTGGAAAAGACGCTGGTGCTGGAAATTGCGTTCGATTCGATCCACGAATCGAAGCGGCACAAATCGGGCGTCGCGATGCGCTTTCCCCGCATCGCCCGCATCCGCACCGACAAACCAGCGGCGGAGGCGGATACGCTGGCGGGATTGCGACGGCTGGTGACGTGAGCCCGGGGCGGCCGGCCGGAAACGAATGACTCGCCCGCCCGCATCCCGCATAATCCGCCCGTCATGTCCTACCCCCTTGCCGCCGTGATGATGATCGCATCGGGATCGATTCACGCGGTCGTCAACGCCATCGTCAAGGGCGGTCGGGACAAGATGGCGGCGCGCGCCTTCACCGATGCGGCCGCGGCGGTAATCCTGGCGCCCGCGATCCTGTTCGTGCCGGCGCCCGCGGGGGCATGGGGCTGGCTGGCGGCGAGCGCGCTGGGGCACGCCATCTATCTCTATGCGCTGATCCGCGCCTATCAGGTGGCGGATCTGACCGCGGCCTATCCGGTGCTGCGCGGCACCGCGCCGCTGGTGACCGCGCTGGTGACGATCGGCATGCTGGGCGAAGCGGTGAGCGCGGCACAGGTCGTCGGTATCATGCTGATCGGCATGGCAATGCTACTCCTGACGATCGGGCGGCATATCGGCCGTGCGGCGCTGGGCTGGTCGCTGCTGACCGGGGTGACGATCGCCATCTATACCGTGATCGACGCGCATGGGGTGCGTGCCGCGCCGACGCCGACCAGTTACATCGTCTGGATCTTCGTAATGATGGGGGCGGTGGTGCTGGCGATGTTCGGCATCGCCTCACGCGGGGCGATCTTCGCCAGTCTGCGGACGCAATGGCGGCCCGGCGCGCTGGCGGGGGCATTGTCGATCGTCACCTACGGGCTGGCGCTGAGTGCGCTCGCGATCGGCCCGACCGCACCCCTGGCGGCGCTGCGAGAGACCGGCATGGTCACCGCGCTGCTGATCGGGATCTTCGCGCTCAAGGAGCAGGTGACGATGCAGCGCGCGGGGGCGGTGCTGGCGATCCTCGCGGGGGCGGTGCTGATCGTCGGGCGGTGAACGATCGTGTCAGGCGCTCGCCAGCTCCGGCGTGTCCGGCGCGGCCCGCTGAACCGATGGCGGTTCCACCTGCACCTGCCCCAGCCGGCGTATGTCGAGCGCCGTCACCGATAGCAGCGTGACCTCGCCGAAGCGGCGATCGGCGGTTTCGACGATGATGCCGTCGATCGTCTGGCGCAACATCGGCCATGTGACCTCACGCCCCGACACATGCTTGCCGCGCACACAGACCAGCGCGATCCGGCCATCGTCCGCCATCGTCAGCACGGCCCGGCCGTCCGCGCCGATCACCGCATCGATCGCGGGGAAGCCGGGAATCGCGATCGCCGTCGCCTCGATCGCCTCCTCCACCGTCCGCATCATGCGGTCGGTGCGACCGAAACCGAGGAGCGCGCCCAGCCCCATCCCGTCAGCCCCGTTGCGCCACGGCGTCCATCAGCGGGCGCAGCGCGGCCAGATCATAGCCCGCGCCCGCCGCCTTCGCGGTGAGTTCATCGGCATCCGCGCCCAGACCCGCCGCCGACAGCGCCCACAGGTTGCACGACCGCGTCCCCGAACGGCAATAGGCCAGCACCGGGCCGCTCGCCTCCGACAGCGCCGCGATCATCGCCTCGACCTGCGGCCAGGAAAAGCCGGCATGCGTCACCGGGATCGCGGTATAGGACAGTCCCGCCGCCTCCGCCGCGACGCGGATCTCGTCGCCGCTCGGCTGCCCGGCCTCTTCCCCATCGGGGCGATTGTTGACGATCGCGACATAGCCCGCCGCGGCGATCGCGGGGACGTCGTCGGGGCGAATCTGCGGGGCGACCGCTATCCTGTCATCGATAATACGCAGCATCGTCGCCGATTCTATCGACGTCATGCCGTCTCCGCCAGCACCTTCAGAAAGGCGTGGCCATAGGCATCCAGTTTCCGCTGGCCGATGCCGGAGATACGGCCGAGCGCGTGCAACGTCGTGGGGCGCGCCGCCGCCATCTCACGCAGCGCCGAATCGTGGAAGATGACATAGGGTGGCACGCCCTGTTCCTTCGCCAGATCGCGGCGGCAGGCGCGCAGCGCCTCGAACAGCGGATCGTCGACCGGATTGGGGCTCTCGCTCGCGGCACCGCGGCGACGCCGCTCGCGCTTGGGCGGCTCGATCAGCGGCAGGGTCGCCTCGCCCTTCAGCAGCGCCTTCGCCGCCGGGCCGAATTCCAGCCCGCCGTGCGGGTTGGTCCGCAATGCATCGCGCAGCAGCAATGCACGCCCGACCGGCTTCAGCAGCCGCACCTCATCGCCATCGACGATATTCCATACCGACAGCGCCTCGTGCCCGTTCATCAGGCTGCGCTCGGTCGACTGGCCGGTCAGTACCTGTTCGATGTAACCGGCACCGAACATCTGCCCGGTGCGGAACACCGCCGACAGATATTTGCGGGCGGTCTGCGTCGCATCGGTGGCGGCGGGCGGGTTCAGGCAATTGTCGCAGTTTCCGCAGCGATCGGGCGGCTGCTCGCCGAAATGCCGCAACAGGATCGCGCGGCGACAGCCGGCGGTTTCGACGAGTGCCCCCAGCGCCATCAGTCGCTGGCGCTCGCCCTGCTGCCGCGCTGGCTCGACCTCGCCGATCCGCTGGCGCGCGCGGGCGAAATCCTCCGCACCCCAGAACAGATGCGCCACCGCCGGATCGCCATCGCGCCCGGCGCGCCCGGTTTCCTGATAATAAGCCTCGATCGATTTCGGCAGGCCGGCATGCGCGACGAAGCGGACGTCGGGCTTGTCGATGCCCATGCCGAACGCGATCGTCGCGCAGATCACCATATCCTCGGACGCGACGAAATCGCGCTGGTTCTTCGCGCGCACCGCGGGATCGAGTCCGGCGTGATAGGCGCGCACCGGCCGCCCGGTGCGCGCCAGCGCCGCCGCCATCTTCTCGGTGCCCGCGCGCGACGGGACGTAGACGATCCCCGGCCCCGGCGTGCGTGCGATCAAATCCTCGATCTGGCGCGTCGTCTGGTCGCGTGGCTGGATGGTGTAGCGGATATTGGGCCGGTCGAACCCGGCGACGATCATGCCGTCCGCCGGGATACCGAGCTGCTCGAGGATGTCGGCACGCGTGTGCGCGTCGGCGGTAGCGGTCAACGCCAGCCGGGGGACGTCGGGAAACGTATCCAGCAACGGTCGCAACAGGCGATAATCGGGGCGGAAATCATGCCCCCATTCGCTGACGCAATGCGCTTCGTCGATCGCGAACAGCGCCGGGCGGCCGCGTTCGAGCAGGTCCCGGAAATCGGCGGTCGAGGCGCGTTCGGGGGCGATGTAGAGCAGGTCGAGCCCGCCATCGAGATAGCGGCCGCGCGTCGCCGCCTTGTTGTCATCGACGCTGGTCAGCGCCGCGGCGCGCAGGCCGACCGCCTCCGCCGCGCGCAACTGATCGTGCATCAGCGCGATCAGCGGGCTGACGACGATGCAGGTGCCCTCAAGCATCGCGGCGGGCAGCTGGTAGCAGAGCGACTTGCCCGCGCCGGTGGGCATCACCGCCAGCGTGCGCTGCCCCGCCAGCACCCGCGTGACCACCGCCTCCTGCACGCCGCGGAAGGCGGAAAAGCCGAAGATGCGGTGAAGGAATGCGGCCGCGTCGGAGCCGCCATCGGCGATCATGCCCGCCATCTAGGCGGCGGGAACGAATCCGACAACCGCTCGCGGCCGGCGGGGGCGCGGGAACGCGGCGGCGGCGTCGGGCGTAGGGCGGGCATGAATGTGATCACCCGGCCCCATATCGCTTCGCTTGCCTTCGCCGCCTCCTCCCTGCTGGGCGGATGCGAGCGCCGCGACGCGGTCGACCCGACCGCCGCCAACGGCAGTGCCCCGATCGCCACCGCACCAGTGGCGCGCGGGGTCGACGCCCCGGCCGAGCCAGCCGCGGCGAAATGACGATGACGACGGTGCATGACAATGCCGCCGAGCAGGAATTCGAGCTGATCGCCGACGGCCATCGCGCGATCGCGGCATATCAGCTGGAAGGCGATACGATCGTTTTCACCCATACGCTCGTCCCCCGGGAAGTGGAGGGGCGCGGGGTGGGATCGAAGCTGATCCGCGGCGCGCTCGACGCCGCCCGCGATCGCGGGTTGCGCGTCGTGCCGCAATGCACGTTCGTGCGCGCCTATATCGAGCGGCACCCGGAGGTGCAGGATCTGGTGCGCTGACGGCCGTTAACGGGGGCGACCGGGGGCGCCGTTCGCTCCCCGAACGCCAATGATGCCGGACCGGGACGCCACTCGCGCGCCCCGGCCCCAATCATCAATCATTCATTCATCCCGCGATGCGACTGCCGTCGGCGTTCAGCCCCATATCCTTGAGCAGCGGCGCGACATCGGGATCCTTGCCGTAGAAGGCGCGGAACATCGGCGCGTAATCCTCGGTATGGCCCTTCGACAGGATCATGTCGCGGAAACGCTGGCCATTGGCACGGGTCAGCCCGCCATGCTGCTCGAACCAGCTATAGGCGTTCGCGTCGAGCATCTTGGTCCATTGATAGGCATAATAGCCCGCCGAATAGCCATTCCCCCAGATATGCAGGAAATAGGGCGAGCGATAGCGCGGCGGCACGTCAGCAGTGTCGAGCCCCGACGCCGCCAGCGCCTTCGTCTCGAACGCATCGGCATCCTGCCGCGGGGCATCGGCGGGCAGTGCGTGCCAGCTCATGTCGAGCTGCGATGCGGCCAGCGCCTCACCGAACGAATAGCCGGTGTTGAAAGTGGAAGCGCGCTTGATCTTGTCGACCAGCGC
This sequence comes from Sphingomonas sp., assembly GCF_042091075.1. Classification (GTDB taxonomy): domain Bacteria; phylum Pseudomonadota; class Alphaproteobacteria; order Sphingomonadales; family Sphingomonadaceae; genus Sphingomonas. The sequence continues at coordinate 5,751 of NZ_JBELIE010000163.1, forward strand.
CTGGGGGATCGGCTGGCCGGTGCGATAATCGACCGCATAATGCGACAGCACCTTGGGATCGAGCGCCCAATGTTCGTTGAACTGCGACGGGAATTCGACGAAGTCGCGCGCCACCGCCGTCCCCGAGACGCTGGGATAGGTCTGGTTCGCGAACAACCCGTGCAGCGCATGGCCGAATTCGTGGAACATCGTCGTGACGTCGTCGAACGTGATCAGCGCTGGCTGCCCCGCCGCCGGCTTGGTGAAGTTGCCGACATTGTAGATCACCGGCTTGGTGCCAAGCAGCTTGGACTGTTCGACCAGGTTCGACATCCACGCGCCGCCGCTCTTGTTATCGCGCTTCCAATAGTCGAAATACATCAGCCCGAGCGGCTGGCCGTTCTCTTCGAACACTTCGTAGACCATCACGTCCGGCTGCCACACGGGCAGGTCGGTGCGCTTTTTGAACGACAGGCCGTAAAGCTGGTTGGCGGCGTAGAAGACCCCGTCGTTCAACACCTTGTTGATCTCGAAATACGGCTTCAGCTCGTCCTGGTTGAGATCGTATTTCGCCTTGCGCAGTTTCTCCGAATAGAGATCCCAGTCCCACGGCTTCAGCGCGAAATCACCGCCCCCGGCCTTGATCTGCGCTTGCAGCTCGCCCGCCTCGCGGCGTTGTTCGACCGCGATCGGCGCCGACACCTGCTTCAGGAAGGCCAGCGCGGTGGCCGGGGTCTTCGCCATCTGATCCTGCAATTTATAGTCGGCCCAGCTCGCGAAGCCGAGCAGCTTGGCCTTTTTCGCGCGCAGCTCCGCGATCTGTGCGATTGTGGCGCGGGTATCGTCCGGGCCGCCCCGCGACGCGCGCATCGTGCTGGCGGTGAACAGCGCCTCACGCGTGGCGCGATCGGTCAGCGATCCCAGCGCCGGCTGCTGCGTCGTATTCTGCAGCGGCAGCATATATTTGCCCGGCAGGCCACGCTCGTTCGCGGCGGTCGCGGCGGCGGCGATCTCCGCATCGGACAGGCCGGCGAGCTTCGCCTTGTCATCGACGACCAGCGCGTTCGCCTTGGCGGCGGCGAGCAGATGCTGGCGGAAACTCGTTTCCAGCGTCGACAATTGCCCGTTGATCGCACGCAGCGCCTGCTGATCGGTGGCCGACAGCTGCGCGCCCGCGCGAACCATGTTCTGATAAGTGACGGTCAGCACCATCATCCGCTCGGCATCGAGGCCCAGCGTGTCACGGCGATCGTAGAGCGACTTCACCCGTGCGAAGAGTTGCGGATCGAGGTTGATCGCATCGGCATGCGCCGCCATCAGCGGCGCGAGTTCCTCTTCGGTCTTTTGCAGTACCGGGTTGGTGTTGGCGCCGTTCAGCGCATCGAAGGTCATGTTCGCCCGCGCGAGCAGCCGGCCCGATTTTTCCAGCGCCGCGATGGTATTGTCGAACG
>NZ_JBELIE010000164.1:0-7109 GCF_042091075.1 Sphingomonas sp.
AGGCGGAGACTTCCGCGCCATAGCTTTCGACGTCGCCGGCATTGTTGAGGGTCGGCGGATTGCCCTGAATGCCCGATCCGTTGGCGAACACCAGCAGGCGATCCGCGAAATGGATGTAATAGCCCGCCGCCGACAATTGCAGCCCGCCGGTGCGCAGGCGGATGCCGCCTTCGCCGGTCTTGGAAGTCTCGGGGCGTAGCGTCGAGCGGATCGCGTTGAACCCGGCCTGAGTGATCGCGAACGGGCCCGACGTCGCCGAGGAGACGAACGCGCGCATATTCTCGTTATAGTTGGCGAACAGTTCCGCCCCGCCGCCCAGGCCGAAGACTGCGCCGATCTGCGGCAGGAACCAATCCTTCGACTGGATCCGGCCCGCCACCAGCGAGCCGGTGCGCAGCCCCGCGCTGTTGCGGACCTGCATGCCCTTCCATCCGCCGCTCAGCGTCAGCTGGCCGAGCTTCAGCGTATCGGCGACGTGGTACTGGATCGTCTCGGTATCGTACTTCCCGCTCCATTGCGTGAAGAAGGGGTCGTCCTGGAAATCGCGGGCATTGCGGTTCGGGGTTGCGGCGCTGGTCATGCCGTAGAAGCGGCGTGCCTGATTGAAGCTGTTGGTTTCAAACCAGCCGCCGACCTCGAAGCGGTTCGGCCCAAGCTCCAGCGCGGCACTGGTGAGATTGCCGGCGCGGCGGATGCTGTATTCGGTGGTACGGAACGCCAGCGGCGACGCGGTCGCCAGCGTACCGCCGTTACCGTCGCTGACCCCGGCGGGGCTGGCGACATACGGCGTGATCCACGAACCCTGGCCCTTGTTCTTGTGGCCATAGCTGGTCGAGACGATCGACAGGTTGTCGGTCAGTTTCGCATCGAAGGTGACGCCGCCCAGCCAATCCTGCCGGATGCCCGCCGCGTCATAATAGGCATCGTCGACGGTGCCGATACCCGCCGGGAAGGTCAGCCCCGCCGACGGATAGGGAAGCGCATTGACGATGCTGCCAGCGCGAGCGACCTGGTTTTGATAGATCTGCCCGATTTGCAGCGCGAGCGGATAATTGTTGCTGATGTTGTCCGCAAAATAGCCGCGCCGGGCGATGATGTCGTAGCTGAGATCCTGATAATCATTCTCGCGGCGATCCGAGAAATTCAGGAAGGCGGTGATCGATCCGCGATCGCCCAGTTCCTTCACCACCTTGCCATTGGCCTGGTGCTGGATCTGCTTGCCGAAGCCTTTCCACTTGTCGGTCTTCAGGAAGCCGTAGCTGAGATAGCCCTTCAGTCCGCCGCCCAGGTCGCCGCTTTCCGCGCGCACGAAGGCGCGATACGTCTCGTCGCTGCCATAGGTGCCCGAGGCGACCAGATCGGCTGTGTCGGACGGGGCGCGGCTGACGAATTGGATCGTGCCGCCCAGGTTGCTGGTCGAAGCGGTGCCCAACGCACCCGCGCCCTGCGACACCGTCGTGCTGGCAATGTTTTCGGAGATCGCGGCGCGGCTGATGTGCAGGCCGTTGACGTTGCCATAGGTCATGTCGCCGAGCGGCACGCCGTCAAGCGTGAAGCCAAGCTGATTCTGGTTGAAGCCGCGCAGCGAAATGCGCGTCGACCATTCATAGGCGCCGAACGCATCCGCCGACTGGAAATTGACCCCGGGCAGCTTCGATACGGCTTTCAGCGGCGACGTGCCGGGCGTGAGTCGCTCCAGATCGGCGGAGGTGACGGTCTGCACCTGGCGCGCCTGGCCGAAGCCGAGCACCACGATATCGCTGCCGTCGTCGGGCACCGGCTGATCGGGGGCGGCGCGGTCAATCGTCGCGGCGGTGGCCGGCGGCGGCGCTTCCTGCGCCAGCGCGGGCGTGGCGACCGACAGGCCGGCAACGCCGGACAGCAACGCGATCCTGAATGTCTTCATGATGAAAGCCCCCCTTTTGTTCGGGCGAGGCCGTGCCCGATTTTGGGGACGATGCGTTGACGGTTCGATTACCGTTTGGCGACGGGCGAGGTTAATTTGGCAGGGTGGGGCCGTGGGTCACGATCCCGTCACGCCGCCATCATTCTTTGGTGGATCGGCAATAGGGGGACGGGCCGGCGCCGCGACCATCCTGCGTCGCGGCGACCCGCTGGCATGGATCCCCGACCCAATGAAAACGGCCGCCGCACGAAGTGCAGCGGCCGGTATCTCGACTTCGCGGGGGAGGGTGGTCAGGCGACCTGGGCGGTTTCCTCCGGCTCGCGCAGCACATAGCCGCGGCCCCATACCGTCTCGATGTAATTCTCGCCTTCGCACGCCATGCTCAGCTTCTTGCGCAGCTTGCAGATGAAGACGTCGATGATCTTCAGTTCCGGCTCGTCCATGCCGCCGTAGAGATGGTTCAGGAACATCTCCTTGGTCAGTGTCGTGCCCTTGCGGAGCGACAGCAGCTCCAGCATCGCATATTCCTTGCCGGTCAGGTGCACCCGTGCGCCGTCGACCTCGACCGTCTTGGCATCGAGGTTGACCGACAGCTTGCCGGTACGGATCACCGACTGCGAATGGCCCTTGGACCGGCGGACGACCGCGTGGATCCGCGCAACCAGTTCGTCGCGATGGAATGGCTTGGTGACATAATCGTCGGCGCCGAAGCCGAAGCTGCGCACCTTCGAATCCATCTCGTTGATCCCCGACAGGATCAGTACCGGCGTCTGCACCCGCGCGACGCGCAGCTTCTTCAGCACGTCATAGCCGTGCATGTCGGGCAGGTTGAGATCGAGCAGGATGATGTCGTAATCGTACAATTTTCCCAGATCGAGGCCCTCTTCGCCAAGATCGGTGGAATAGACGTTAAAGCCCTCGGTCGAGAGCATCAGTTCGATGGCCTTCGCCGTTGTCGGCTCGTCCTCGATGAGCAGCACGCGCATTGGCAGTCCCCCGGTTCGCGAGCGCGGCGGCACCTCGGGGCCGGCTCACCAGAATCATTAACCAAACGCCTTCTGAACGCAAAAGGTTAATTGCGACTTAATCGAGCGGATCCGGCGAGTCGCGCGGGTCGGCGGGCGGGAGTTCCGATGCCGGGGCGTCACGCGGGGTGCCCTTGGCGGTGAACAGCGTCCGCTCACGGCTACGCGGGATGTCCTCGCCCAGCACTTCGCGCAGATACAGGCTGCGCGTCAATGTGAAGAACACCACCAGGATACCGCCCGAGAAGAACAGCCCGAACAAGCCGAATACCGCCCCGGTGCCGATGATCGCGAACAGGCTGAGCGCGGGCGGGATCGCGATAACCTGGCCGGTGACGAACGGCGTGACAAGATTGGTCTGCACCACGCGCACGATCGCGAACACCGCCAGTGCCCAGAGCAGCGTCTCGGTCCCGTGCGTCGCGGCGAGGCCCAGGGCGGGCAGCATCGCGGCGAGCGGCCCGACATAGGGGATGAACTCACTCAGCCCCGTCAACAGTCCCAGCAGCGCCGGGGACGGGACCCCGGCGATCCACAGGCCGATGCCCACCATCGTCCCCATCACCGTCATCTGGATCAATTGCGCGCGCAGCCACAGCAGCAGCGTCGAGGCGACGTCGCCCAGCGCATCCTCGACCGCAGCGCGCTTCGACGGGGGCACCATCAACAGGAAGCCCCGCTCGTAGATCTTCGGATCGACCGCGAAGAAAATCGCCCCGAACAGGACAAGAAAGGCGTTCAGGAGCAATTCGCCGACGCCGCGCACGATCTCGCCAATATCCTGGGCGACGCGGCTGCCGGCGAACGCGGCCCGCACCGCGTCCGCGACCTTCGCACCGACCGGGCTTTGCGCCATATAGTCCTGCAATTGCGTGAGGAGCCCCGGCAGCGCGACCACCAGGGTGTTCACCTGCGCGCGGAATTCCACCCCGAACAGCCAGAAAAGCAGGGCCAGGAACGCGATCAGCGAGATGATCGCGCTGGTCAGCGCGGTCTTGCCGCCCAGCCGCAGCCGCGTTTCGTAAAGTTCCGCGATGGCATGGATGACGATCGCGATCAGGATCGATCCGAACGCCATGATGATCAGGTGGCGCGCGAAATACACCGCCGTGAACAGCGCGCCGATCAGCACGATCCACAGCACGCGCCGGATGAACCGCACGTCCGCGTCGTCGGGGGTCAGTCGGTTCATGCCGGCGGGCGCGCGGATCGTTGCATGCCCGGCATAACGCGCGTTAAGCGAAAAGGGCGCGCGTCACCGCGGCATCGGTACGATCGCGCCCCGGTCGAGCGATCCTAGATGTGGATCGCGCGTCCATAGGCGCCGAGCACGCTCTCGTGCATCATCTCGCTGAGCGTCGGGTGCGCGAACACCGTCTCCATCAGCTCATGCTCGGTCGTTTCCAGCTGGCGCGCGACGACATAACCCTGGATCAGCTCGGTCACTTCTGCGCCCACCATATGCGCGCCGAGCAACTCGCCCGTCCCCGCGTCAAACACCGTCTTCACGAAGCCGTCGGCCTCGCCCAGCGCGATCGCCTTGCCGTTGCCGATGAAGGGGAATTTACCGACCTTCACCGTGCGCCCCTGTTCCTTGGCCTTCGCCTCGGTCAGACCCACGCTGGCGACCTGCGGGCGTGAATAGGTACAGCCCGGGATGTTCCACGTTTCGAACGGATGCGGGTCCTGGCCCGCGATCTTCTCGACGCAGACCACACCTTCGTGGCTTGCCTTGTGCGCGAGCCAGGGCGCGCCAGTGACGTCGCCGATCGCGTAAATGCCTTCCACGTTGGTGCGTCCGAACCCGTCGACCTTGATATGGCCGCGGTCGGTCTCGACGCCCAGCTTCTCCAGCCCGATCTCCTCGGTATTCGGCACGATGCCGATCGCGACGATGACGTGGCTATATTCCTCGGTGCCGGAGGTGCCGTCCTTGCGCTTGATCGTCGCCTTGACCCCGTTCGCGCCGCTCTCGATCTTCTCGACGCCCGCGCCGGTGACGATCGCGATGCCGTCCTTGGTCAGGCGCTTCTCCATGAACGCGCTGACTTCCTCGTCCTCGACCGGCAGGATGCGCGGCAGCATCTCCACGATGGTCACGTCTGCGCCCATGTCGTTGTAGAAGCTGGCGAATTCGACGCCGATCGCCCCTGATCCAATCACCAGCAGCTTGGTCGGCATCACCTCTGGCACCATCGCGTGGCGATAGGTCCAGATGCGCTGTCCGTCCGCCTTGGCGAAAGGCAGGTCGCGCGCGCGGGCGCCGGTGGCGACCAGGATGTGCTCGGCCTGCAGATCGACCGTCCGGTCGCCCTGCTTCACCGACAGCCGGCCCTTCCCGGCAAGGCTGCCGACGCCTTCGACCACCGTGATCTTGTGCTTCTTCATCAGGCCTTTGACGCCGGCATTCAGCTGCCCGGCGACCTTGCGGCTGCGATCGACGATCTTGCTCAGATCGAATCCGACATTGTCCGCCTGCAGGCCGTAGTCGGCGGCGTGCGTCATATAGTGATAGACTTCGGAGGTGCGCAGCAGCGCCTTGGTGGGGATGCAGCCCCAGTTGAGGCAGATGCCGCCCAGTCGCTCGCGTTCGACGATCGCGGTTTTCAACCCCAACTGGCTCGCGCGGATCGCCGCGACATAGCCACCGGGGCCGGAGCCGAGCACGATCAGGTCGTAGGTGTCAGCCACTGTATCAATCCTTATGTTCGATCGGCCGGTGTGCGCACGCGCATCACTTCGCGGCCGCTCAGGATCGCCACCGCCGCCATGGTCAGGCCGCCGACGATCCAGATGGTGTCATGTCCCTGCGGATAGCTCCATGCGGCTCCCTTGAAGACGAGCGCGGTGACGATCAGGCCGGTCACGCCCCACGCCATCTCGCGCCACATCGCCGGAAGCTGCATGTCGGCCATGTCAGGCCAGCATCGACAGCGGGTTTTCGACCAGCGTCTTGAACGCCTGCATCAGCTCCGCGCCATCGGCGCCGTCGATCGCGCGATGATCGAAGCTGCCGGTGGCGGACATGACGCTGGCGACGCCGAGCTGGCCGTCCTCCATCACCGAGGGGCGCTTCTCGCCCGCACCGATCGCCAGGATCATGCCCTGCGGCGGATTGATCACCGCCTCGAACTGCTTGATCCCGAACATCCCCATGTTGCTGATCGAGGCGGTGCCGCCGGTGAACTCCTCCGGTTTCAGCTTCTTGTCGCGCGCCCGCGCGGCCAGGTCCTTCATCCGGGTCGAGATGCTCGACAGCGACGCACTGTCCGCCTCGGTGATGACCGGGGTTATCAACCCCTCGGGAGTGGATACCGCGACCGAGATATCCGCCCGGTGGAAGCTGATCAGCTGGTCCGGGGTGTACATCACATTGCACGTCGGCACCTGGATCAGCGACACCGCTAGCGCCTTGATCAGCAGGTCATTGACCGACAGCTTGACGCCGCGCGCCTCCAGCCCGGCGTTGAGCTCGCTCCGCAGCTTCAGCAGCTTGTCCAGCTTCACGTCGACCGTCAGGTAGATATGCGGCACCTGCTGCTTCGATTCGGTCAGGCGGCGCGCGATCGTCTTGCGCATGTTGCTGAGCTTGGTCGCGTCATGCGGGATATCGGGCACCTCGGCCGGCTTCGGCGCCGGAGCGGATGCGCTGCCGGTCGGTGCCGCGGCGGCGGCGGATGCGGCAGGGGCTGGAGCGGCGGCCCCCGGCTGTGCCTTGTCGATATCGGCCTTGACGATGCGACCATGCGGGCCGGAGCCGGTGATCGCCGACAGGTCGACGCCCTTGTCGGCGGCGATGCGGCGCGCCAGCGGGCTCGCCTTTACGCGCTCGCCGTCCTGGCGCGCGGCGGCGGGGGGCGGAGTCGGCGCGGGCTTCTCTTCCTTCGTCACCTGTCCGTCGGCGGGTTTGCCGTGATCCTCGACATCCTCCGGCGCGGCCTTCGCCTCGGTGCCGGTCTTGTTCGGGTCGGCGGGCGACGGCTTGGCCTCGGAATCTCTGGCGGCGGGCTGCGGGGTCGATTCCTCGCCTTCGCCGTCGAGCAGCGCGATGACCGCGCCGACCTTCACGCCATCGGTGCCCTCGGCCACGACGATCTTCGCGATCCGGCCTTCGTCGACCGCCTCGAATTCCATCGTCGCCTTGTCGGTTTCGATCTCGGCCATGATGTCGCCGGACT
>NZ_JBELIE010000165.1:0-7040 GCF_042091075.1 Sphingomonas sp.
GGAGCCCGGACGATCGGTGCCGCGTGTGGACGCGGGGGGATGCCGGCCGCCGCTGGCGGAACGGGAAACGGGTTCAGACGAAGACCTGGGTGATCCATTCGGCGACCATCGCCGGCTTGTCGGAGCCTTCGATCTCGACCGTGGTCTCGGTCGTATACTGATATTGGCCGGGGCGCTTTTCTTCAAATTCGGTGATTTTCGAGCGGCCTCGCACGCGCGAGTTCGATGGCACAGGGGCAAGGAAGCGCACTTTGTTGCCGCCATAGTTGACGCCCATCTTCACCCCGTCGAGGCGGGGCGCATCGGGGGTCTTCATCGCCAGCTGCGGCAGCAGCGACAGCGTGAGGAAGCCGTGCGCGATGGTGGTGCCGAACGGCGTCATCTTCGCGCGTTCGGGATCGATATGAATAAACTGATGGTCGCCCGTGGCGTCAGCGAATTTGTCGATCATGTCCTGGGTGACGTCGACCCACTCGGACACGCTTTCCTTGCCGATGGCGGCTTTCATCTCGTCTGCGGTCACGGCCTCTTCCCTCGCTGAACGGACGCGCCTCCTTAGAGCGGGGGCACGGCGCGCCGCAAGAGTGGTGCGGACCGAAAATTTGAAGCCGGCGGTTTCCGTAGGGTCAGCGCGCCGAACCCGATGTTCTAAACGCGAAAGGGCGTGCCGAAACACGCCCTTTCCGATTCGCCGCCGATACCGGCCTCAGCGGCACTTCACCTTGCCGCGATCGACCGAACGACCGAGCAATGCACCGCCCGCGCCACCCGCCAATGTACCGAGCAGGCCGCCGCCGACGACATTGCCCAGCACCGCGCCGCCGACGCCGCCGATCACCGCGCCGGTGGTGCCATCGCTGCGGCGGCAATAGGTGCGCCCGTCCTTCCCGCGATACACGCGGTCGTCACGGCTCAGCCGGCGCTCGCGATACTTGCCGTCGCGATAGCTGTCGGCAGGGTTCCAGTTGGGGTCGTCATCGCGCCAGCGATAATCGCCGTCATCACGCTGCGCCTGGGCGGGCGCGACGGTGAGCGGCGTGGCGATCGTGGCGAGCATCAGCACCGGCAGGATGGCGTTCTTCATGGCAGCAACTCCTTAGCGGTGACGTAACGTCGCGGTGGCGTCAGGGGTTCAACTTAATTTGCCGGCGTGCTCGCCGAATGATCCGCATAGGGCATCACCAGCGTACCGTCGGGCGCGGCGGTATAGGTGGTCTGCGTCGGATACGGGATACTGATACCCTCCTCCGCGAAGCGCCGCACGATCGCGACCAGCAGGCGGTTGCGGGTCGCATGCGCGGTGCTCCAATCGTCGCCCGGCGTATCGACCAGCAGCGCGAAATCGAGGCTGGAGGCGCCGAAGCTCTCGAAGCCGGCACGGGCGACCGTCGCCCCCTCCGCCTCGACCATTTCGGTGAGCATCTCCGGGATCCGCGCCAGCGTGTCGGGCGGCGTCTCATAAGCGACGCCGATCGTGTACGCGACGCGAATGTGATTGCGCAGCGTGGTGTTCTGGATTTCCTTGTCGAGCAAATTGCGGTTGGAGATGATCCGCAATTCCCCGGTGAAGGCCCGGATCCGTGTGGATTTCAGCCCGATCGCCTCGATCACGCCGCTGGTATTGTCATAACTGATCTTGTCGCCGCGCCGGAACGGCCGGTCGAAGATGATCGCCAGCGCCGCGAACAGATCGCCGAAGATGCCCTGCGCCGCCAGGCCGATCGCGATGCCGCCCACGCCCAAGCCGGCGACCAGCCCGGTTACGTTGACCCCGAGATTGTCCAGCACCACCACCAGCGCGATCGCGAACACCGCGAAGCTGACGAGCAGGCGGATCAGCCCCATCGCGCTGACCAGTGCCTCGCCATTGTAATGGTCGGAGCGGGTGCGATGTTCGATCGCGCCCAGGATCAGCTCGCGCGCCCAGATCGCTGCCTGGAACACTGCCGCGACGGTGAACAGGAAGGTCGCGGTCTTGGCCACCTCCGGCGGGGTGGCGGCATAGCCGCTTACCAGCTTCGCCGAGAGCATGATGATGAAGAAGGCGTTGGTTCGCTCGATCGCGCGACCCACTACCGCGGCCCAGCCCTTGCCCGTCTCGCTCCGTCGTGCCAGCCGGGGGCCGAGCCCGCGTAGCCAGAACAGCAGCAGCGCGATCGCCACCCCTGCGCCAACCGCGATCAATATCTCCAGCCAGCGTTGCTGGAGCCAGGTGATGCTGGAATTGAACAGCGACGAAAGCTGATCGCCGACGCGATCCGCGTCGATCGCCGCGCCCTCCCGGGCTGCGGCGGCGTTGCTGGTGCTCATGTCAGGCGGCCTTTCGCTCGCAGGCGCCGGCGCGTTCGAGGAAATCGATCAGGCCGCGCTCGACGCGGGTAAGATAACGGGTCGATCGCGGCAGCCGCAGCGACTGGCGAAGCGCCGCCTGCGCCGCTTTGTCCTTGGCCAGATCAATCAGTGCCGGATGCACATAGGATTTCCGCGCAATCGCGGGCGTATTGCCGAGCCGTTCGACGACGGGCTCCAACATCGTCTTCAGGCCGATCGGGGCGGGCGCCTCGATCAGCGCCTCGAACGCCGCGACGCTGGCGCCCCAGGTGCGGAAATGCTTGGCGGTGAAGCTGCTGCCCGTCGCTTCGCGAATATAGGCGTTGACGTCGGACGAGGTCACCGCGTGCGGGGTGCCATCATCGCCGACATACTGAAAAAGCTTCTGACCGGGCAGATCCTGGCATCGCTTGACGAAACGGGCGAGGCTGCCGTCCGAAATGCGCAACCGTCGCTGACGACCTGATTTGGCGCGATATTCCAGGGTCAGCGTCGACCCGCGGATATCGGCATGGCGATCGCGCAGCGTGGTCAGACCGAAACTTTTGTTCGCCTTCGCATAGCTTTCGTTGCCGATCCTTAGCGACGCGACGTCGAGCAGCTTCACGATCGCGGCGACCGTGCGTTCCTTGCTGTGCCGCCGCTGCGCCAGATCGCGTTCGACCCGGGCGCGGACATGCGCCAAGGCATTGCCGAACGGGGCGCACAGATCATATTTCGCTGCATCCCGCTGGGCGCGAAAATCGACGTGGTAGCGATATTGCTTGCGGCCCTTTTCATCCCAGCCGACCGCCTGGATATGGCCGTTGGCGTCGGGGCAGAACCAGGCATCGACATAGGCGGGGGGCAGGCCGATCGCGTTGAGCCGGTCCATATCCGCGCGATCGGTGATGCGCTTGCCGGCGGCATCGTAATAGGCCCAGGCGCCGTGGCGCGTGCGTTTGCGCGTGATTCCGGGTGCGTCATCCTCACAATAGACGATCGTCTGCGACACGATATCCTTCCGTGATCGGTGCTGAACCTGTCTCGGGAAATGCGCGGGCCATCGCTTCGTTCCGGAACGAGCCAGCCGCACCGGGGGTTCTGCGGGCGCCCCTAAACCACATTAATGGAGTTTCCGGATGGCTGACCTGTCGCAAGCGCGGGTGCTGATGATTGCTGCCGACGGTTTCGAGACGGTGGAATTGTTCGAACCGCGAAAGGCGTTGGAAGAGGCGGGCGTTCAGGTAACGCTGGCATCGATCAAGACCGACCCGATCCAGGGTATGAAGGGGGACATCAATCAGGCGGAAACCGCCACGCCTGACCTGACGCTCGATCAGGTCGAGGTGGAGGACTATGATGCGCTCGTGCTGCCGGGTGGCGTCGCCAATCCCGACAAGCTGCGCATCGAGGATCGCGCGGTGGAAATTGTCCAGCAGTTCATGGACGAGGACAAGATCGTCGCCGCTATCTGTCATGCGCCATGGTTGCTGGCCGAGGCGGACGTGATCGACGGTCGTCGGCTGACGGGCTTCATCTCGATCCGCACCGATCTGGAGAATGCCGGCGGCGAGGTGGTCGATGAAGAGGTCGTGATCGACGACAATCTGATCACCAGCCGCAAGCCCGACGACATTCCGGCGTTCAACAAGGCGATCCTCGCCGCGCTGACCGAGGAACTGGCGGAGGCCTGACGATCGCCTGCCGTCACCCCGGGACGCGACCGGGGTGGCGGTGCCCGCGTCGACGCGCCGTTCCCGATCCGGGACCGACGCGATCGTCGCGGCAGCTCGCGGCTTGTGGCACAGCGGCACCTCATCACCGGAGGTTTCCGATGCGCCGTCTCGCCGCCCTGATCCTGTCGCTCGCCGCCGGCGCCGCCGTCGCGCAGCCGCCCGCCCCCCGGTTCCGGGTCGGCGATCGCGGCTTCGCCAGCCTGCAGGAGGCGGTCGCGGCGATCGGGGCGGGCGAGGGTACGATCCATATCGCGCCGGGCACGTATCGCGAATGCGCGGTGCAGGACGCCGGGCGCGTCGCCTATGTCGCTGATACGCCAGGCAAGACCGTCTTCACCCGCGTGACGTGCGAGGACAAGGCGGCGTTGGTGCTGCGCGGGCAGGCGGCGCGCGTCGACGGTATCGTCTTTTCGCATTTCGAGGTCGGCGACGGCAATGGCGCCGGGATTCGCATCGAAACCGGCAACCTGACGGTGACGCGCTCGATGTTCCTCGACAGCCAGTCGGGCATTTTGTCGGCGGAGGATCCCTCATCCACCATCAGCGTCGATCACTCCACCTTCGCCGGGCTGGGCAACGATCCCACCGGCAATGGCGCGCATGCGATCTACGTCGGCAATTATGGCGCGCTGCGCGTCACCGCCTGCCGGTTCGAGCGTGGCACGGGCGGGCATTACGTGAAGAGCCGTGCGCCGCGGATCGAGGTGGCCGGCAACAGCTTCGACGATACGCGCGGGCATATGACCAATTACATGATCGACCTGTCGAACGGCGCGCGCGGCCGGATCACGGACAATATGTTCGTGATGGGGAAGGACAAGGACAATCACTCGGTGATGATCTCGGTCGCGCCCGAGGGAGCACGCAACGATTCGACCGGCCTGGTGATCGAACGCAATCGCGCTACGTTGGCGCCCGGCGTGTCGTGGCGCCCGGTGTTCGTCGGCAACTGGTCGGGCGAGACGGTGGTGCTGCGCGACAATGCGCTGGGGGAGGGGATCACTCCCACCGCGCGCAAATGGTGAGCGGCCGACGGTTCAGGCCGTGACTGCCCGTATCCCCCGCCGCACGGTCCGCCCCGCCGCCAAGGCCTCGCGCCGCCGCCGCGTCGCATAGCTGTCCAGCCCCGTCTGCGCGCCGAGCAGAAGATACAGGAACGACTGGAAGGCGATCCCCACGAACGCCCCGCCGAGCAGATAGATCAGATGCGCATGCTGCAACGCGCCCGCCAGCCGGCCGACCCATGCCATGTCGTCCGCCGGATCGCGATAGCGCCGCCGCAACACCTCCATCCGCCATATGCCGATCGCCTGCAGCAGCAGCCATAGCGCCAGTCCGGGATAGCCCTGTTCGCCCAGCATCTCGAAATAGCTGGAGTGATAGGCGCGGCTCTTGTCGACGGTCAGGTCGCGCTTCATCGTCGTGGCGGCGCCGCTGCCCTGCACCGCGACGGTATCGTAGCGGATGCGGTTCTGGATATAGGCGTTGAAACCGCCGCCGAACGGATGCGCCTTGGCATAATCCCATGTCCACCGCCACACCGCCAGCCGGGTCGAGGCGCTTTCATCGGCCTGATAGGTCTTGATCGTGCCCATCCGCTCGCTGAACGACGAGGGCAGCAGCGGCATCGCGATCAGCCCCGCCGCGACCAGCGCGCCGAGATACAGCATACGCCGCTTCACCGTTCGCAGGGACAGGATCGCCAGCAGCGCGATGCACAGCAATCCGGTGCGCGCCGATGTGCCCACCGGCATCAGCAGGCAGGCGAAGCATAGCGCATAGGCGAAGGTCTTCATCCGCCAGTCGGGGGTGAACAGCGTGCCGTCGCGCACCAGCCACAGGATGATCGGGATCAACGCGATCGCCACGGTGGAAATGATGCTGCTCTCGTACAGCCCGGAATTGTTGTCGACCATCAGGTTCAGTTCGCCATAGCCGCCGCCCGAGGCGAGCGTCTTGATCCCGCCGACGATGATGATCGTCGCGGCCGACAGCGTCACGAACACCAGCAGCGCCTCGATCCTCAGCCGTGTGCGCAGCGTCAGCGGCAGGAAGGCGGCGAAGGCGAGGTTCTTCCAAACCCATTGCCATTTGTCGGCGGCCTCGACCGGGAAATCCGCGGTTTGCGTCGTTCCCCAGCAATAGAGCAGCAGGATCAGGATCAGCGCCTGTCGTACCGTGAAGCGCGAATCACGCTTGTCGTCCGCCAGCAGCCATCCGCCGACCGCGAGCGCCACCGCGATCAGCGAGATCGGCACGCTGTTGAGCAGATAATAGGTCAGCCGTTGCGGCGAGACGATGTCGATATAGACATAGGAGCAGATGAACAGGAACGGCCGCCGCAGCCCCAGTCCCCATAGCCCCAGCAGGAAGGCGATGAAGGCAAGGTCACGCACGTGGGCGGCGTCCGCGCGGCGATGTGCCGTCCCTGGCGCCGGGCTCGCGATCGAGCGACGGCGCGCGCAACAGCCGCCACGCCGCCAGCAGCATCAGCGCGTGGCAGATCCCCAGAGAGAAATTGTCGATCATGCCGCGTGCATCCTGTTGCCCGTGTAGCGGCCCCGCGGTTGACGCGGCGTTAAGTGCGATCGAGGCATGAGTGGACGTCATGCGGATCCTGCATATCCTCGATCACGGCCTGCCGCTGCAAAGCGGCTATACCTTTCGGACGCGCGCGATCGTGACCGCGCAGATCGCGGCGGGCGATCATGTCGCGGCGGTCACGGGGCCGCGTTATCATGCCGGTGCGCCGGCGTGCGAGACGGTCGACGGGATCGATTTCTTTCGCACCGCGCCGATCCGCGGGGGCGGGATCGCCGCCGAGATCCTCTCCTTCGCCCGCCGTATCGACGCGGCGGTGGCGGATTTCCGGCCGGACGTGCTGCACGCGCATTCGCCGGTGATCGGCGCGCTGGCGGCGCTTTTGGTGGCGCGCCGCCGTCGCCTGCCGCTGGTGTATGAAATCCGGGCTTTCTGGGAGGATGCGTCGGT